>NZ_CP084530.1:182500-482500 GCF_023704175.1 Paenibacillus sp. YPG26
TAAAGTTGTTTGTCTTGCTGTAAATGCTGCTGAAGTCTCTGAGTCAGAGAGAGATTTAATTGAGTTGGTCATTGAAGCTGCACAGGAAGACAGAGACACACATGCCCTATCGCTCAAAGGGGATGAGCAAGAGCAGAATGCCCAGCTTGGCAGCTGGCTTCAAACCCAACTGGAGAATGGCAGCTTAGATGAGGAGATCCCTGATCCCATTGTTCTGAAGTCACGTTTAACCGGAACGATGGTGCCTTTTCTGCTTAGCTCCGAGAACCGGTCTCATGATAAAATTTCTTACGTCCAGTTAGATAAGCTGCTTCGCAGCTATTTTGACGGTAATGTAACTTTAGTTCCTTTGCAGGATAAAGAGTGGTTGATCCTTGTGGGGGAAGCCCTTCTGAACGGGTTTCGTGAAGAAAGCGACGAGGGACAGGATGCAGAGCGGGCTATGCTGTACGATCTGTGCCAGGGCATATATGAACTCGTCTCTAATGAGTGGGGGGGAACCTTGCATTTAGCTGTACTGGAGCCCATTATACCGGTTCAGGTACTGGTATCATCATTATCTCTGCTAAGAGAAACGCTGCAGCTTGGACGGTTGTTCCATTTTACAGAGCATATTCATCTGCCTTGGTCCTTACATTTGGAACGCCTCGTGTATAGTATCCCGGATGAACAGCGGCGTCGGTTTCTTGAACAGACCGTGCCGCATACGAGCTCCACGGTTTTTGCGGATAATGAGACATTATCGACACTGGAGACTTTCTTTCAGCTGGACTGTAATGTTAGTGAGACGGCCAAGCGGTTATACATTCACCGGAATACCCTGCTTTATCGTATGGATAAGATCAAACAAGAGACCGGCCTGGACGTTCGAAGCTTCCGTGATGCTGTTCTTATGAAGCTTACTCTATTATTGTATAAAGTGACGAAAAGAAAATAGCTTTTTTGTGCAGTTTGTGTATAGCGGTCACTAGGCCTATAGTTTAATATAAGAATATAAAATGTATCCGATTACATTCACTGTATGGATTGAGCTTAAGGACTTAACGTAATTATATTGGAGACCTTATGAATAGGTAATTCCGGTATGCAATCTTGAGTTCATTTCATATAATTATAAATTTTGCTTAGGGGGCAATTACTTATGGCTGGTGTACGCTTAGAACACATTTACAAGAAATATGCTGGAGCTGACAAGGCTACTGTTGTTGACGTTAACTTGGATATTAAGGACAAGGAATTCCTGGTACTGGTAGGTCCTTCCGGTTGCGGTAAGTCCACAACACTTCGTATGATTGCAGGTCTTGAAGAGATCTCTGAAGGTAAATTGTACATTGGTGACCGCGTTGTGAACGATGTGGCACCTAAAGACCGTGACATCGCGATGGTATTCCAATCCTACGCATTGTATCCACATATGAACGTATATCAAAATATGGCGTTTGGTCTGAAGCTTCGTAAAGTGAAAAAAGAAGAAATCGACCAACGTGTACGTGAAGCAGCAAAAATCCTTGATATTACTCACCTTCTTGAGCGCAAACCTAAAGCGTTGTCCGGTGGTCAGCGTCAACGTGTGGCCTTGGGTCGTGCGATTGTCCGTGATCCACAAGTCTTCCTTATGGATGAGCCTCTCTCCAACTTGGATGCTAAACTTCGTGGCCAAATGCGCGCGGAGATCACTAAGCTGGTTAAACGTCTTGAAACTACTTGTATCTACGTAACGCATGACCAAATCGAAGCAATGACGATGGGTGACCGTATCGTAGTTATGCAAGATGGCCTTATTCAACAAGCAGCTTCTCCTGAAGAGCTGTACAACCAACCGCGCAACATCTTTGTTGCTGGTTTCATTGGTTCCCCAACAATGAACTTTGTTACAGGTACTCTTGCTGAATCCAATGGAGCAGTTCGTTTCAAAGCTCCTGGTCTTGATGTTGAGTTCCCGCAAGGCAAAGCAGCGATCCTCAAAGAAAAAGGATACTTTGGCAAAGAAGTTATCATGGGTATTCGTCCTGAGGACATTCACGAAGAGCCTGTATTCCTTGAAGCTTCTCCGAACACAATCTTCAACGCAAGTGTATTCTTGACTGAGAATATCGGTCACGAGATGCAACTGCACTTGAACGGTGTTGGTAATGACACTGTAATCGCTCGTGTAGATGGACGTTCCAGAACACGTGAAGGTGACAAAGTTAAGCTTGCTATTGATATGAACAAAATTCATATCTTTGATAAAGAATCGGAATTGAACGTATTCTTCTCTTAAGAAGTATGATCAAGCCGAAACCGCCCTTCGGGGCGGTTTTTTTAATATGCAGGACTTTTCAAGTATGTACAATATTCAGGATTCTTAAATTAAGCGCAGATCATACGAGGGGCCACTTCATGTCTTCTGTCAAAGAGGGGGCAATGATTGATTTACCGGGCAATATCCATTACGATAAATACAGTGTGGAAGCATGAGTAAGCATTTACATTAGAAATATGATTAGCAGATGCAGCATGAGATAGCAATAGGGAACGTGATGTGGGCAGGTAGGAGCATAACGTAGGCGATACGCAACATGAGTATATAAGTTATTCTACCAGTAAGCAGCATGAGTAGCGGAAGAGTAAGAAGTGTGAGTAAGGATTGGGAGTACACAGTGTGAGTAAGAGAGTAAGGATTGGGAGTACACAGTGTGAGTAAGAGAGTAAGGATTGGGAGCACACAGTGTGAGTAAGAGAGCAAGGATTGAGAGTACACAGTGTGAGTATGCAGTAGGAGTAATCGGTACGAGTAAGAAGCATGAGTAAGCGGTATGAGTAAGAAGTAAAAAGTAATCGGTGGAAGTAAGATGTAAGAAGTAAGCATTTGAGAATAGAAGTAACCAGTAAGAAGTAAAAGGTTTGAGAGCAAGATCAAGGAGTTAAATATCTGCAGTGGATGGCCGACAGGTAGAAAGGGAGAGCACGTATGGCTAAAAAAGTAAAGGTATCGGAGCTCGTGAACCAATTTGGGCTAGAAGTACTTTCCGGTGAGCAAGGCTTAAAACGCACGATCACTGTGGATGATCTATACCGTCCTGGCTTGGAGCTGGCGGGATATTTCGAATATCACCCCTCAGAGCGGGTGCAGATTCTTGGTAAGACTGAACTGGCTTTTATTCATATGCTTCCAGAGAAGGAGCGCCGGGACCGGATTGAGAAGCTGTGTCTGAGTCCGATAACGCCCTGCATCATTATCACTCGGGGATTGGATGTACCTGAGGAGATGATTCAGATTGGTGAGGAAAAGGAGATCCCGATCCTCCGCAGCAATATGGCAACAACCATTTTGTCCAGCCGGATCACGGGGTTCCTTGAGCGTAAGCTTGCACCTACAGCAACGATTCATGGTGTCCTGGTTGATGTATATGGGGTGGGAATGCTCATCACGGGTTCGAGCGGTATTGGTAAAAGTGAGACAGCGCTTGAGCTTGTCAAACGTGGACACCGCCTGATTGCGGATGATGCTGTTGAGATTCGTCAGACTTCGGATAACCAGCTTCATGGAACAGCTCCTGAATTGATCCGCCATTTGCTGGAGATCCGCGGTGTCGGGATTATCAATGTGATGACCTTATTCGGTGCGGGTGCGATCCGGAATAACAAGAGGATTACGCTTGTGGTTCGTCTGGAAGCCTGGCAGCAGGAGAAGCAGTATGACCGTCTTGGACTGGATGAAGAGACCACCCGGATCATTGATACGGATGTGCCGCTTGCGACAATTCCGGTAAGACCGGGCCGTAACTTGGCCGTTATCATTGAAGTAGCGGCAATGAACTTCAGATTGAAGCGTATGGGTTATAACGCAGCCCTGCAGTTCACCACGAAGCTCACCGAGACCATTGCAGAAGATGTAGATGATTTGGACTAGGAGCGTGTAAGGATGGAGACGTTGTTATTAGATCCGGTCGCTTTCTCCATTGGGAGTCTTCAAATCCGGTGGTACGGCCTGATTCTTGGCGCGGCAGCTCTGATTGGCATGCTGCTTGCCATACGGGAAGGAAAGCGATTTGGTATTTCACCTGACTTTTTCATGGATCTCGTGCTGCTGGGGGTTCCCTCCGCGATTATTGGAGCACGGATTTACTTTGTGGCCTTCAAGTGGGAGGATTACAAGGATCATCCGCTGGATGTGTTCAAGATCTGGGAGGGCGGCATCGCCATATACGGGGCACTGATCGGTGCCATTATATGCGCGGTCATTTTTGTCCGCCGTAGAGGGTACAATTTCTGGCGGATCGCAGACATTTGCGCACCGGGACTAATTGTCGGCCAGCTTATAGGCAGATGGGGGAATTTCGTTAACCAGGAAGCTTATGGCGGCCCTACAACGGAGGCGTTCCTGCGGGATCATCTGCACCTTCCTTCTTTTATTGTAGAACAAATGAATGTACAGGGGACCTATCACCACCCTACCTTTTTATATGAGTCATTATGGAATTTGGTGGGTCTCCTTCTGCTATTCGTGCTGCGCCGTCAAAAGTTTCTTCGTGCGGGTGAACTGTTCCTGTCCTATTTCATCTGGTATTCCATCGGGCGTTTCTTCATTGAACGGGTACGGACGGACAGCTTGGCCTTCCAGGGCCCAGAATGGTTAGCGTCATTCATGGATGCTCTATGGGCACCCATGAGGGCGATGGGATTCGAGCCTGGCGCGCTGGATCCTGCGTATGGGAACATTAGAATCTCGCAGCTGCTGGCTGTTCTTATTACCGTGATAGCCATTATTCTGATCATATACCGCCGTAGAGCTGGTCTGGCTGCAGCCCGTTATAGTGATCCTATTATATCCACCAAGGCACCGGCTGAGGATCACCTACCGGAAGCGCCGCTTGAGGCTGAGCCTGGAGCACGCGGTGAATCTGCTTCACAGGGCAGAAAAAAAGACTAAAGCCTAGATAGAGATACAAAGCTAAGAATCAAGACGGAGGATAAGAAGGAGTAGCCAAAAAGATGATTGAAACTGTACTGTTTGATTTGGATGGAACGATTGTAAATACGAATGAGCTGATCATCACTTCATTCCTTCATGTAATGGATAAGCATTATCCTCAGCCTCCCTTTACCCGGGAGCAGATTATCCCCCACATGGGGCTGACGCTGGAGCAGCAGCTCCGGCAGTTCACAGGCAGAGATGATGTGGCTGAGCTTGTAACTGACTATAGAGCTTACAATGCGCTTCATCATGACGCGCTGGTCAGGGAGTTCCCGAATGTGCATAAGGTAATCTCCAGGCTTCACACGGAGGGAATTACACTTGGGGTCGTTACAACTAAGATGAGACCATCAACAATTCTGGCTCTGGAGACCTTCGATCTGTTGAAGTTCATGAAGGAGATTGTAACTTTGAATGACGTGGAGAATCCGAAGCCGCATCCGGAGCCGGTCCTTACGGCGATCGAGCGTCTTGGTGCGAATCCGGAGACAACACTCATGGTGGGCGACAGCCCGGCTGACCTGCAATCCGCACGCGCTGCTGGCGTCCGGTCCGCAGCGGTTGCTTGGTCACTCAAGGGTGCCGAAGTGCTGAAGAAGTATGACCCCGACTATATACTCAATGACATGACCGATTTATACGGCGTGCTTGGAATGGAGTCTGAAGGCTAGTGAGGAAGGTAACCCGTTACCCGGTAGAGGGGCCAAATGCGCTTTGGCAGCTGTACCGGACGGTAAGTCCTTGGAAAGGCATCTGGAATTTCATTGTGATTCAGCTAACCCGCTACTGTCCAATCCTGCCGCTGAAGAACTGGATGTATCGCCGGTTATTGCGGATGAGTGTGGGCGAGCAAACAGCCTTTGGGCTGATGGTTATGGTGGATGTGTTTTTTCCTGAGAAGATTACAATCGGACGTAATTCTGTAATTGGCTATAACACAACGATTCTGGCCCATGAGTATCTGATCAAAGAGTACCGCCTGGGTGACGTTGTCATTGGGGATGAGGTGCTGATTGGAGCCAACACAACGATTCTGCCTGGTGTCACTATAGGCGACGGAGCGGTGGTAGCCGCAGGCTCGGTTGTACATAAGGATGTTGAGGCTGGCAGCTTCGTGGGCGGGAATCCGCTGCGCGTGCTTAAGCGGAACAATCCGGAGGGGAATTGAGGTTGAACAGATGAGGGTACTGTCCTGGAGCGGACGGTACCCTCTTTTGGCATACATGAAGTTATGTGTGGAGCTAGAGATTATTGGATTGGGACAGATATGGGCTGCCGAATCTCTTGTCCCGGATAATGAGTGACAGGAATGGTGAGCGGCTGCGAGTAGGATTTGGTGCGTGCGAGCAGATGAAATCGTTTTGTGAAAAATAGGAGTAAATAGAAACACAGCCAATTGCTAAATAAAGCCTTTTACCGATATACTCAAAAGGGAAGTTTTGGGGAATAGATCTGGATTGACGCTATAATTGAAGTATGATAAACTATCCCATATTCTTTAATTTGGTAGCATGGTAGCACTGTACCATGATAAAGCATAAATGATGAAAGCTGATATGAGGTGAACAGGTTGTCTAAACCGAAGGGATTTGAAAAACCAGCCGGCGTCCGGGACTATCTGCCGTATGCGGTAGAACGTCTTCGTGCCATTGAGCGCAGTGTACTGGACTGCATGTCAGGCTGGGGATATCGTCAGATTATGACGCCTACAATGGAATATTACGATACGGTGGGTGTGGCCAGCTCCACATCGGATCAGAAGCTGTTCAAGCTGCTGAATAACAGGGGAACCACGATGGTGCTCCGTTCCGATATGACGGCGCCGATTGCGCGTGTGGTGTCCTCTTTATTGAAGGAAGAGCCGCTGCCGATTCGTCTGTCTTATCATGCGAATGTATACCGGGCGATCGAAGAAGAGGCCGGCCGGGAGTCGGAATTCTTCCAGACTGGTGTAGAGCTTGTGGGTGATGATTCACCCGAAGCGGATGCCGAGGTGGTGGCTCTTGCGGTAGCTTCCTTGCAGGCAGCCGGGGTAACCACCTTCAAGATTGCCCTTGGGCATGTCGGCTTCTTAAATGGGCTGCTGGAAGAAGCGGTGCCTGGTGATGAGGAAGCCCGCGAAGGGCTCAAGCAGGGGCTTCTCCGGCGGGATTACGTAGGTTACCGGGAATCCTTGTCGAAGCTTGCCGTCTCTGATGCGCAGAAGGAAGAACTGAAAGGCATCCTGCGTCTTCGCGGCGGCAAGGAGGTGTGCAGCGAGGCACGTGGTCTCAGCCAAAGCAAGTTGGCGCAAGACTCCATCGATCATCTGTGCAAGGTCTGGGAGGCGCTTGAGGACTACGGTGTGGCTGAGCACGTCCTGATCGATCTTACGATGATCGGGGACTTCTCTTATTACACAGGACTTATCTTCGAGGGTTATGCGGCAGAGCTTGGATTCCCGGTATGCAGCGGCGGTCGTTATGACAACCTGCTTCAGCAGTTCGGGCGTCCTGTTCCGGCAACGGGCTTTGCGCTTAAGACGAACCGGATTCTTGATGGTGTGAACGGAATCCAGGCTGTGCAAAAGCTGCCTGTTCTGGTGCAGTATAATGCTCAAGGACGGAAGTCAGCTCTTCAGGAAGCCGCACGGCTGCGTAGTGAAGGCAAGGCGGTTGTAACTCGGCATGTTCATACGGAAGACGAGCTGCGCACGGTGCAGGAGGCCGCGGAGAAGTACGCGGATATCGTAAATTTTGTGGATTAACAACAGGTTAGGATTGTTGGAGAGAGGCGGGCTGATCTCAATTGGCTGAAATTATAAAAGTAGCGATGCCGAAAGGCCGTATTTATAAAAAAGCATCAGCATTATTCCGGGAAGCGGGGCTGAACATCCCGCTGGACGTGGATGACACGCGCAAGCTGGTTATTCCGCTGCCGGAGGTAGGCATGGAGTTCATCCTGGCCAAGCCGGTCGATGTCCCGACCTACGTGGAGTATGGCGTAGCCGACATCGGGATTGTCGGCAAGGATGTGCTTATGGAAGAGAAGCGGGACGTGTATGAGCTGCTGGATCTCGGGATTGCCCGCTGCCGGATGTCTGTCATTGCCCTTCCGGACTGGAAGCCGGGCATTCAGCAGCGCGTGGCGACCAAGTATCCGAATGTGGCGTCCCAATATTTCAGGGAGCAGGGTCAGCAGGTGGAAGTCATCAAGCTGAACGGATCCATCGAGCTGGCTCCGCTGATTGGGCTAGCGGATCGGATTGTGGACATGGTAGAGACCGGACAGACGCTGCGGGAGAACGGACTTGTGGAGATGGAGAGTATCTTCGAGATCACCAGCCGCCTTGTGGCGAACCGGGTTAGCTACCGGATGAAGAATGCGGAGATTCAGCGTGTATGCGATGCCCTGCAAAAGGTTATAGGCGGGTAGGCGAGGAGTAACGAGGAGGATAAGCGGATGAGAATATTACCAGCACAGGAATTTGATCTGCGGCGTGAAGTGGAGTACGGCTCGCCTGAGCAGAACGAAGCTGTGAAGCAAATTGTATCTGATATCAAAAAAGAAGGCGATGCCGCGCTTCTGCGTTATACCGTGCGCTTTGACGGTATGAAGCTTGAGCCCGCGGACCTCAGAGTCACACGGGAAGAGCTGGAGGCGGCTTACGAGAAGGTTGAGCCTTCTTTTGTTAAAGCCATTGCCGCAGCTGCGGCTAACATTCGCGCCTTTCATCAGAAGGAGAAGCGGAATTCCTGGATGGACCTGCAGCCGGATGGCAGCATTCTGGGTCAGATTATTCGCCCGCTGAAGCGCGTAGGTGTGTATGTCCCTGGCGGTAAGGCAGCTTACCCTTCCTCGGTACTCATGAACGTCATCCCGGCCCAGGTTGCAGGTGTGCCGGAGATCGTGATGGTCACGCCGCCGGCTACAGGCGGCAAGGCGGGCATCGACCCGTATATTCTTGTGGCGGCCGCGGAAGCTGGCGTAAGCGAAATCTACCGGGTCGGCGGAGCCCAGGCGATCGCAGCCTTGGCCTACGGCACCGATACGATCGAGCCGGTGGACAAGATCTGCGGCCCGGGCAACATCTTCGTCGCGCTGGCGAAGCGCGAGGTGTACGGCGCTGTCGATATCGACAGCATGGCTGGTCCGAGCGAGATCGCCGTGCTGGCCGATGGCAGCGCGAACGCGGCCTATGTGGCCGCCGACCTGCTGTCCCAAGCCGAGCATGACGAGATGGCCTCGGCCATTCTCGTGACCACTTCGGCGGACTTTGCAGAGGCGTGCGCAGCTGAGGTGCAGCGCCAGCTGGCAGAGCTGCCGCGGCGGGAGATTGCCGCAGCTTCGATAGACAGCTATGGCGTGATCCTGGTGGTGGATTCCATAGAGGAGGGAATCCAGGTGATTAACCGGCTGGCGCCGGAGCATTTGGAGCTCATGATCGAGGAGCCGATGGCTTACCTGGGACTAGTGGAGAATGCCGGGGCGATCTTCCTGGGTCCGTACAGTTCGGAACCGGTAGGGGATTATTTTGCGGGACCGAATCATATTATTCCGACCAACGGCACAGCGAGATTCTCCTCGCCAGTGGATGTGGATGACTTCATTAAGAAATCCAGCATGATCTACTATAGCAAGCAGGCTCTCCTGGAGAATGGGGAGACCATTATGGAGCTGGCAAGACGGGAAGGGCTCGAGGGTCATGCCCGGGCCATCGAAATCCGGCTTCAGCAGGAAGCCAAGACAGATAGAAAGGCAGGCGAATAAATAATGACAACAGCAAACGAGTCAAACGGTGCACGTGCGCGCGAGGCGAGCATCAGCCGGAAGACGAATGAGACGGATATTAAGCTTAATTTTGCCGTAGACGGAACCGGGGAATCGCGCCTGGAGACAGATGTGCCGTTCCTTAACCACATGCTTGATCTGTTCACGAAGCACGGACAATTCAATCTGGCGGTCGATGCGAAGGGTGACATCGAAATTGACGATCACCATACCGTAGAGGATATCGGAATCTGTCTGGGTCATACGTTACGTGAAGCCTTAGGCGATAAAAGAGGCATCAAGCGGTATGCCAGCGTCTTCGTTCCGATGGACGAAGCGCTCGCGCAGGTTGTGATTGATATCAGCAACCGTCCGCACTTCGAGTATCGCGCGCAGTATCCATCGGCTCAGGTGGGCAGCTTTGACGTGGAGCTGGTGCAGGAGTTCCTGTGGAAGCTGGCGCTGGAAGCGCGGATTACGCTGCATGTTATTGTTCACTACGGACAGAACACGCACCATATGATAGAAGCGGTGTTCAAGGCGCTTGGACGCGCGCTGGACGAAGCGACCAGCCTGGACCCGCGCGTGACGGGCGTACCGTCAACGAAAGGGGTGCTGTAACCCGTGACCATCGCTATTGTCGATTATGGAATGGGCAATCTGCACAGTGTGAGCAAAGCTTGCGAGCGCCTTGGCTTTAGTACGGTGATTACCGGTGACCCTTCGGTTATCATGAATGCCAGCGGTGTGCTATTGCCAGGGGTTGGGGCCTTCGGCGATGCGATGGAGCACCTTCGTGAGAGCGGGCTGGATACTGTGGTGCGTGAGGTGGCTTCCAGCGGCAAGCCGCTGCTCGGTATCTGCCTCGGCATGCAGCTCCTCTTCGACACGAGCGAGGAGCACGGCGATCACCAGGGCCTTGGCTTACTGCCCGGCCGGGTTGTCCGGTTCTTAGGCGGCACCTATAAAGTGCCGCATATGGGCTGGAACAAGCTCGAGTATACGAATGCCTCGAGCCCGCTTTTTGATGGATTGGAAGAGGGGCACGTCTACTTCGTGCACTCTTATCATGCCCTCCCGGCACGCAAGGAGGACCTGCTTGCGGTAACGGACTATGAGCAGCCGGTGACCGCGATTGTGGGTCACGGGAATGTGTACGGCATGCAGTTTCACCCGGAGAAGAGCGGAGAGATGGGCATGTCGCTGCTCCGCAGCTTCCTTAAGCTTGCCGAGGGAGCGAAGCAGGTCTGATTGCTGATATGAAGGAAGCGGCTTAAGTCCAGGCGGCTTTGTTCCCAGGCGAGTCTGGGTGGAACAGCATGCAGCGCAGCAGGAATCAGAAGAGTCTATGCACTGCTGTGGAGCTCTTAAGAGCATACAGAGCCGCAGCAATTAGGCGACAGCACGCAGCGCAGCATTTTAGGGATGAAGATGAAGCAAGCTTAGCCGCCGCAGGGCGGCTTGCCTGCTTAAGGGCTGGAATGGCTGATATCCAGGCTGAGATTGATTGTAGAGTACGACCTTAGATGCCGGGAGGCCGGCCTTAGGCTTCTTATAGGCTGGCTGCGCAGGTTACGGACAAGGCATGAGAAATAGATGTGTTTAACCATATAGAGCAGGGGGAGAAGTAAATGTCTTCTTTTATCATTTATCCGGCTATTGATATCCGGGATGGCAAGTGTGTACGTCTGGTGCAGGGGGATTATGCCCGTGAGACGATCTATAACGACAATCCGGTAGAGGTTGCCAAGTCCTGGGAGGTTCAGGGCGGGGAATTCATCCACCTGGTGGATCTGGATGGGGCAAAAGCCGGGCATCCGGTGAATGACAAGCTGATCGGCGAGATCGCCCGCAGTGTGCAGGTTCCTGTGCAGGTAGGGGGCGGAATTCGTACATTAGCCGACGTGGAACGCCTGCTGGGTCTTGGCGTGAGCCGTCTGATTCTTGGAACTGCGGCGATTGAAGACCGTGAGTTCACGGAAAGCGTGCTCGGACAGTATGGAGACAAGGTCGCCATTGGAATTGACGCCCGTAATGGCTTCGTAGCTACACGCGGCTGGCTTGAGACCTCTGAGGTTCAGGCTGAGGTGCTGGCGAAGGAATTGGCGGCAAAAGGTGCCGAGACGTTCATCTTCACCGATATCTCCCGGGACGGCATGATGCAGGGGCCGAATGTAGAAGCGATCCGCGCGCTTGCTGAGGCATCCGGCCGAACGGTAATCGCCTCAGGCGGCGTCACTGTACAGGAAGATCTGATTAAGCTGGCGGCTCATGCAGATCAGGGCGTAGGCGGAGCGATTGTCGGCAAGGCTCTGTACACCGGCAGCGTGGATCTGGCCAAAGCCATCCAGGCACTGAAATCCTAACTATTAGGCGTATATACAGTATGAAAAAGGCCGTTCACTGGAGCACAGGCTGTATATACGCCGCGTAAGAACAAGGAACAAAATAACTGGTTCGCCTTGGTTCTTTTGACTATGCTGTAATTTGAATTTATATGATACCTAAGGGGCCTGAACTATCAGGCCTCAGAGGAAAGGAAGAGAAGTAATGCTTACTAAGCGGATTATACCTTGTCTGGATGTGAAGGACGGACGGGTAGTGAAGGGCGTTAATTTTGTGAACCTCCGGGATGCTGGAGATCCGGTAGAGCTCGCGGCGCTGTATGACCGGGAAGGTGCCGATGAGCTTGTGTTCCTGGACATCTCCGCTTCGAATGAAGGCCGGGCCACGATGATTGAAGTCGTTCGGCAGACTGCGGGCGAGATCTCGATCCCATTCACTGTGGGCGGCGGGATCTCCCATGTCGATGATATGAAGCGTATTCTTCGTGCGGGCGCGGACAAGATTGGCATTAACACGGCGGCAATCGTGAATCCGGCTCTGATCTCGGAGGGAGCGCGCCGCTTCGGTTCCCAGTGTATTGTTGTGGCTGTAGACGCCAAGTACAATGAGGCTTGGGGAGAATGGGAAGTGTACACGCACGGCGGGCGCAAGTCAACGGGTATCCGCGCACTGGAATGGGTGAAGGTTGCTGAGCTGCGCGGTGCAGGTGAAATTCTGCTGACCAGTATGGATGCGGACGGAACAAAGGACGGATTCGATCTGCCCCTCACCCAGGCGGTAAGCAGCCTGATCGGGATTCCGGTGATTGCCTCAGGCGGAGCCGGGAACAAAGAGCATTTCTATGATGTATTTACTGAAGGCAAGGCGGATGCTGCGCTTGCGGCTACGATTTTTCATTATAAGGAAATTGCTGTTCAGGATTTGAAGACAGATTTGAAAGTTAGAGGGGTGGAGATACGATGAGTCAATCTTTAGAACAACGGCTTCCTCTTGCCAAACTGCAAGAAGTGATCAAATGGGATGCCCAAGGGCTCGTGCCTGCTGTAGTGCAGGATGCGGACAGCAAAGATGTGCTTATGGTGGCGTACATGAACAGCGAATCACTCCAGAAGTCGATCGTAACGGGAGATACCTGGTTCTGGAGCCGCTCCCGCGAAGAGCTGTGGCACAAAGGTGCAACTTCAGGCAACACCCAGCGCATTACGGATCTTCGTTATGATTGTGACGGAGATACTCTACTTGTTCTGGTGAGACGCAGCGGACCAGCCTGCCATACGGGAGAGGATAACTGCTTCTATCGTTCGGCAGCCGGTGTGCAGAGCGCAGATGACGCTGTGGTCTCCACTGCTGCCTCCGCCAGCCGCTTCGAGGTGCTTGGTGAATTGGAGCAGATCATCAAGGACCGCCATGAGGAACGTCCAGAAGGCGCATATACTACGTATTTGTTCGAGAAGGGCATTGATAAGATTCTGAAAAAAGTCGGCGAAGAGGCCGCCGAAGCTATCATTGCCGCCAAGAATGGCGATAATGATGAGCTTCGTCTTGAAGTCAGCGATCTAATCTACCATTTACTCGTACTGCTGCGGGAGCGGAACCTTCCGCTGGACGATATTATGAGCGAGCTGGATCGCCGTCACGAGCGTCCACGCCGCGACTAGAGCGGGAGGAAAGCGCCGTGCTGATTGATTATCATACCCATCATGTCCGCTGCGGACATGCCGTGGGCGAGCTAGAGGAATATGTGCAGCGGGGCATAGAGATCGGCTTGTCCCAGCTCGGGCTCTCCGACCATATGCCGCTTCTGCATGTGAACCCTGCCGAGTATTACCCTGAGATGGCCATGGCTATGGAGGAGCTTCCCCGCTATGTGGAGGAATGCTTCCTGCTCAAGGAGAAGTACCGGGGGCAGATTGAGGTGCGTGTTGGCCTGGAAGGCGACTATATCGAAGGTTGGGAAGCCGACATTGAGCAGATTGTGAATGCTTACCCATGGGATTATGTGATCGGATCGGTTCATTTTCTCGGGGAATGGGACATCTCAGACTTCCGTCAGACACATAACTGGGATGGCAAGGACATCTTGTCCGTGTACAGACAGTATTATGATGCTGTACAGAAGGCCGCCCGAACCGGGTTCTACGATATTATGGGGCATCTTGATGTGATCAAGCGGTTCGGATACAAGCCGGCACCTGAGCTGGAGAATGAAGTGATTCAGCTGGAGAATGCGGCACTGGAAGCTGTTCGTGAAGCAGGCGTGGCCATGGAGCTTAATGCTTCAGGGCTGGCTAAAGCCTGTGCCGAGATGTTCCCCAGCCGACGCATGCTTGAACGCGCCTATGCAGCGGGAATTCCGCTGACTGTGGGCTCGGATGCCCATGATCCGAAGAAGCTGAGCGAGAATCTGGATCAAGCCCGCAGGACGCTGTATGAAGTTGGATTCCGTGAGCTGGCGACCTTTGAAGGCCGCCGCAGAACGATGATTCCGCTGGAGATATAATTACGATAAGAACAGGTTATGAGCCGCGCTGGAAAGAATGCAATCCTGAATAGGGTCATTCTCGCCAGCGCGGTTTTTTATGGACTGGTAGTGTAATAGAGAGGACTGCTTATTTCGGGCAGTTCGACTTTAGCCATAGCCTTAGCTAGTTCAGCGCTCCGGGGGTTCTCGGTGAAAGTATACTGGATGGGTAGACATTAATACTTCAGTAAATTCACTTGAGTTGCAGTGAAGTGCAGTGAAGTGCAGTGAAGTGCAGTGAAGTGAATTACAGTGAGCTACAGTGAGCTACAGTGAGCTACAGTGAATTACAGTGAGGTTAAAGTGAAAATACAGTTGCAGTTATGTAGGTTCGAGCTTGCGCACAGCGAAATGGGGGCTTAAATCATGTCACGCAGAATGATCAGGGAGATCAAACTAACCGATTATCATGATATTTATGAACTGAACCAGATCTTTAACCCGAATCTAGCTGCTTTTTCCAAAGAGAAAGTTAAGGAGAAGATTGAGAATATTACGAACAATACCAAAGATATAATCCTTGTATGTGAAGAGAATGGCGAAGTGATTGGCTATATTCACGGAAGTCCGTATGAATTGCTGTTCGCGGAACCCTTGGTGAATGTCCTTGGATTCGTGGTTAGAGAGAACAATCGCAATCAGGGGATAGGCGGTATGCTGATGGAGCGTCTTGAACAATGGGCGCGGGACTGTGGCTCTTCTGGGATCAAGCTGTTATCCCACCCCAGCCGGGTTCAGGCTCACAGGTTCTATGAGCGCCGGGGGTTCATATTTACCAAAGACCAGAAAAACTTCGTCAAATATTTCAAGTAACATCGCTACACCGAGATCCCAATCCACACTAGAACAGATACGATGGATAGGCCAAGCCATCCGGGATGCTTCCCTTTGGTACCGATTAAGACCAAGACCGCGCATACAAGCATAGAGGCTGCAATGGTGTGTTCAAGGACGGTGTATTGACCATCAGATACGGACTGCCGTGACAGCCAGAACAGGATATAGGCCATGGCCCATCCGAAAGCCGTCAGCGCATGCCAGCTGGCCCACAGGATGCGCACGTTCGATTCACTTAACAGGCTCCCTCCATTTGTCGGGATCGTCTTACCCTGTCTTAACTTGCGAAAAATTAAAACCTCGCCTAGCACCGTGTGAACGAGCCCCACGACAAAGGCTAGAATAGAAGCACTTAACAGGTATCCGTTCATGAGTTATCTCCTCCTATTTATTCAGGTTTGTTTGCTGATAGTCCTGTTATCCAACATACCTCATTTCACTTCTCCTGAATATAGGTCCTGTATAGACCGGCTGTAATCATGCGGCAAAGTCCTTCTTCCAATCCCTGCCTGTAATCATGTAAAATAGTTCCACAAGGGAGTGGATTCATGGTGAAGATCAAGGTACTGATTGCGGACGATAACTCGTTCATCCGGGAAGGCATGCGGATTATTCTGACTACGTTCGGGGACTTTGAAGTGGTTGCCACAGTGGGGGATGGCCAAGAGGCTGTAGACTACTGCAAAGCTCATGAGGTGGATATTGCGCTGCTGGATGTGCGAATGCCCAACATGAATGGAGTCGAGGCTACACGCCGGCTGACAGAAGAGACGAAGACGCGTCCTTTGATCCTGACTACATTTGATGATGATGAATACATACTGGATGCCATTCGCTATGGGGCGAAGGGTTATCTGCTCAAGAATAATGATCCCGAGCGGATTCGGGACGCGATCAAGAGTGTGCACAGCGGTAATAATGTGCTGCAGGATGTGGTGCTCGACAAGCTGAAGTCGTCGATGGACCTGCTGCGGCCAGAGAAAGAGAGACAGGCCGCCGGGGGACCCCAGACGGAAGCGCGGGCTGCCGGGAGTGCCCAGACGGGATCACGGGTCTCTGGAGACCTTCAGGCGGAAGCCGCTGCCGAGGCTCATCAGACGGGAGAGGCGCCCTTGAGCGGGAGGGGTTCTGCGCCGGCACTAGCATCGCCATCGCGCGTGAATGAATCAGGATCGCACGCGGGTGGGGCGCTGCCGTTCGACCGGAGTCCTTTTACCGATAGAGAGCTGGATGTGATGTCCAAGGTAGCTCAAGGCTTATCGAATAAGGAGATATCCAAGGAGCTGTTCATCTCCGAGGGGACAACGGCGAATTATATTACTTCAATTCTGAACAAGACTGCGCTGGAGCACAGAACCCAGATTGCCATCTATTACTTGACGGGCAGGGTCCGCTAGGCTGGGAAGGTTGTGATTCATGATGGAGCAGTGGACCGTCGGCAACAAGACGATTGTCCTGTTCTTTGTTATTTATGTGGCGTATTTCGGAACACCAACCCCTTCGCTATGGCTTATTCTGTATTTCTTGCTGTATCTGTCCATGAATCTGCTGCTGCATACAGTTGGGCACAGGCGGTACAAGCAGGGGATTATTCTGGTCATCCTCGCAGGTATTGTCTGGTGCTCGGTGCACGCGGATGTGCATTTCCTGCTTCTGCTTCCTTTCAGCATATATGAACTGGCCTCCTTCTACATACGCCGGAATATCTTCGTGCTTCCCGTAGTCCTGCTCCCGGCCATATTTCTTAGAGATTATGTCCTTATTGGTCTGTATATGTTCGTTGCGGTGCTCAGCTGCTTCAACTACATACGCATCCGTTATTATATGAATCTGGTGAATCAGCTGGAGGATCAGGCTGAGCTGCAGCGGACGGATCGGCAGCGGCTGGCGAGGATGCTGAGTGAGAATCAGGAGTTCCTCCGCACGTCGGAGTATACCACCAAGCTGGAGGAGAGGAACCGGCTCTCGCAGACGATTCACGACGGGATTGGACACGCTATGACCGGTGCGCTCATTCAGATGGAGGCGGCCAAGCGGCTGATCCGCTCTGATCCGGACAAGGCGGAAGAGCTGATCCAGAACGCAATTGGAATATCCTCCGAGGGGATTGAAGAGATCCGGCTCACCCTCAAAAATATAAAGCCGCCCACCGAGCAGCTGGGATTCAGCAGACTCAAGACTGCTGTCGAGAGCTTTAGTGCGCGTTCGGACCTTCATATCACCCTGGTTCATGAGGGGAACATGGGAGTGATAACTCCGCTGCAGTGGCGAATTATACAGGGTAATGTCACAGAGGCGCTCACCAATACAGCCAAGTATGCGCAGGCAACCGCCGTACATGTGGAGGTCCGGGTGCTGAACCGGCTGATTAAAGTGGTCGTCTCGGATAATGGGCGGGGCAACCTGAAGATTGTAAAAGGGCTTGGGCTGATCGGGATGGAAGAGCGGACCGCCGCCGTTCAGGGTACGGTCATTGCCGACGGTACCAAAGGCTTCAGTGTGACCACACTGCTGCCATTGGAACAGGCAGGTTCTGTTACATGAGACCCGGCACATGAGAATTCTCATGCTTAAGCGGGATTAGCCCAATCACCATAGACATGAACTTTCTCATATCCAAAGGATGAACTTATGCACTGACATAAGGGCATCCTTTTTCTTTATGATAGAGCCAGGAAGAACGGATGAGACACCTTCAAATTCTAAGGAGTGAACGGAAATGAACGTACTTGATATTCGCGGACTTACCAAGAAATTTGGCAATTTCATCGCGGTGGACAATATTTCCCTTAGCATCAGGGAAGGGGAGATCTTTGGCTTTCTCGGTGCCAATGGAGCCGGGAAAAGCACGACCATCAACATGATCGCCTCGCTGCTGCGTCCTTCAAGCGGAGAGATCCTCATTCTGGACCGGGACATTGCGAAGCAAAGCCGGTTCGCCAAGATGAATCTGGGAATTGTCCCGCAGGATCTGGCGATCTATGAGGATATGACTTCTTATGAGAATGTAAGTTTTTTTGCCGGGCTATATGGACTGAGGGGTACTGAGCTAAAGGACAGAACGGAAGAAGCGCTTCACTTTGTGGGCCTTGCCGATAAGGCCAGGAATTACCCGAAGGATTTCTCGGGAGGGATGAAGCGCCGCCTGAATATTGCCTGTGCGCTGGCCCATAAGCCCAAGCTGATTATTATGGATGAACCTACGGTCGGTATCGATCCTCAATCCCGCAACTATATTCTGAACTCTGTCCGTAAGCTTAATGAGGATGGATGCACCATTATCTACACGAGTCACTATATGGAGGAAGTAGAGGAGATCTGCTCACGCATCGCTATTGTGGATCATGGGAAGATCATTGCTGAAGGGACCAAGGAGCAGCTTACCGCGACCATTACAGATATGAAGGATATCCGGATTGAAGTGAAGTCACTCGGCGATGTGCCAGCAGACCAGCTCCGGTTGATTCCGGGTGTCCGTACCGTCCGGCTGGATGAGCATGAGCCCGTAATCAGAATTCATAGCGACGCGGCGGTGGACAATTTGAACCGGATATTGAAGGAACTGATTGCGAGCGGGGCAGAGATCCGTTCGGTTGAAGAGCAGGAGCCGAACCTGGAGACCGTGTTCCTGACATTGACTGGGCGCAACCTGCGGGACTAATAGGCATGGAGAGGAGGCTGAGCTAATCGAATGAATAATATAGTGAGCATAGCGGTTAAGGAAATCAAGCATGATTTCCGGGATAGACGCACTCTGCTGTTCATGCTGGCTTTTCCCATTGTGCTGATGCTGATTCTTGGTCTGGCTCTCACGAATGCTTTCAGCAGTAATGTACAGCTGGGTGAGATGAAGGTGCTCGTTAAGAACAGCAGTCATGATGGGCCCTTGACTGAGGCGTTCAGTGCCTTCACGAAAGAGATGAAGAAGTCGGATATTCATTTCGTGCCTATACAAGAAGGGGTTAACGGAATGGATGAGGTCAGGCAGAATCGGTATGACGGTTATATGGAGCTTACCAGCTCCGGAATTTCGTTGTACGGCAACAATCTGAGTGCTGTAGAGGGCAATGTGATTGAAGGTATGTTGAAGGCTTTCACCGATAAATTCAATGCGGTCTCCGCGGTTGCCAAGGTTGAACCGGCCAAGATCCAGCAGGTGTTCGCTCCTGGCGCAGCCGCTGATGGAGGTTATATCAAAGAGACCTCGATAGATGCGAACCGGCAGCCAGGCTCGATGGATTATTACGCAGTAGCCATGTCGGTCATGATTGGCCTATGGGGGGCGCTGTCAGCCGGAAGGCTGATTCGAAGCGAGATTGTGCAGGGTACGGCTCAGCGTCTTATCGCCTCTCCTGTGCGGCGCAGTGAGCTGTTCGCGGGTAAGGTGCTCGGCAGCATTGTGCAGAACTTTTTGTGCGTGCTGGTTGTCGTATTGTTCAGTAAATACGCTTTCGGGGCGTACTGGGGAGAGCACCTGGGCATTGCACTGATTATTCTGTTATCCGAAGTTATCATGTCTGTCAGTCTTGGACTTGGAGTGAGTTACTTGCTTAATGGAAAAGCGACTGCCGGTGTCCTGATGATGTTCGTGCAGCTGGCTTCTTTCTTCGGGGGTGCCTACTTCCCTGTCAGTGCTTCCGGCAGCGATGTGACAAGTTACCTTGTCTATCTGTCTCCCATCCGCTGGGCTAATCAGGCTCTGACAGAGCTGATCTATGAGCAGGGTTCGGTCTTCTCGGCCGCAGGGCCTGCCATCAGTCTTAATATGGGTCTGGCTGTGTTGATGCTGGCCCTGTCAGCGGTATTTATGCGGCGTAAGGAGGGATTGTAAGATGTGGAGAGATATTGTGTGGCTACTGCTTAGCACGTTGAAGAGAACATTCCGAAGACGGGTGAATTGGCTGCTGTTCTTCGGCCTTCCTGTAGCGGGAATTCTGATCTCGACCCTGATGTACGGAGGATCGGGCCAGAATGTGCTTCGCATTGGGATTGTGAATGAAGACAGCGGGCAGCGCATCGCGGCAGATACGGTTCAAATGGTGAAGGGGCTGAACCATATCAAGGTTGTGCAGGTGAGCGAGAGCGGGTTGAGGAGCGAGCTTGCCGCCGGCAGCCTGGATACAGGGATTATTCTGGGCTCGGGTTATTCACAAAGTATACGTGGCGGCAGTCCCGATCATATTACCATCCAGTCGGTAAAAGGAGCTTCTGTAACAGCTTATGTCAAAGCTATGCTCAATCAATATATCGACAATGTATCTTCAATCAGCAGAATAGCGGGCAAGGACTCCGGGAAGTTCGAGCAGCTCTATGCCGCGTTTCAGTCTGCGGAGTTCAAGCTTACAGCCAGCACGGTTCCGGATACCTCAAGCACCAAGCGAATGTCCTATCAATCGATTGGCTTCCTGATCATGTTCATGATGAACTCGGCGGTCGGCTTATCCGAGATCATTCTGCTCAACCGCGAGAATCGGACCTATTTCCGGATCCTGTCTTCTCCAATCAGCTCAAGAACCTATGTGATCTCGAATATTCTGGTCAATCTGTGCGTCATGCTGGCTCAGATTGTCGTAGCTGTATTCTTCCTGACTTATGTGTTCAAGTTAAGTGCCGGTATCCGTGTGGAATCTCTGCTGGTTATCCTGGGATTGTTCTCCCTGGTCTCGGTGGGAATCTCCCTGGTGGTCATAGCCTTCTCCAAGAACAGCGCCTCGGCGGGCGCGCTGCAGAATTTCATTGTAACCCCGACCTGCCTGCTCTCCGGCTGCTTCATTCCGCTTGAGATTATGCCAAATGCGGTTCGCCGGATCGCGGATTTCCTGCCCCAGAACTGGGTGCTTGAATCGATCGAGAAGCTCCAGACGGGTGCGGCACTAACTAGTGTCTGGTTCAATATGGTCCTCCTTCTGGCCTTTGCGGTGCTGTTCTTCCTGGTTGCCAGCTACAAGTTTGGACGGAATAACGATACACGGAACTTTGTATAGAAGATGGAAGTGGAAGCGGAATTCATCCTGAACTAGTAACTAATAATAATGCGATAACCTCAGGCTCTTTGCGGCTTGGGGTTATTTTCGCATATCCAGGTGTGAAATTCCCTCTAGCAGAGTGGGGTGGGAAGGTCTGCAAATTAAACACAGGGTGACTTTGGCGCGCGCCCATTTTATTGTATAATTACTTTTAGAAAGCGAATACACGTGACTGGTATCTAAGACAGCTGCAAGTTAAAGAGGAGGTTCTTATGCACAGCAGGCTGCAAATTTTTAGCGGATCATCCAATCCGAAGCTGGCGGCACAGATTTGTGAGCGGCTTGGCGTACAATTAGGCAAAATCAAGCTCTCCCGGTTCAAAAGTGGCGAGGTCTATGTTCACTATGAGGAGAGCATCCGGAATTCGGATGTCTTCATTGTACAGTCGCTGTCCCATCCGATTAACGAGCTGTTCGTAGAACTGCTGGTTATGATTGATGCAGCCAAACGGGCATCCGCCCGGACGATCAGCATTATTATGCCTTACTACGGATATGCCCGTCAGGAGCGCAAGTCCGCACCCCGGGAACCGATCTCGGCCAAAATGGTAGCAGATGTGCTGACAACCGCAGGTGCCACCCGTGTCGTGACGATTGACCTTCATGCTCCTGCCATACAAGGGTTCTTCAATATCCCGGTGGATCATCTGACTACCCTGGATGTTATGACTTCTTATCTGAAATCCAAAGCGATCCCGAATCCGGTCGTGGTCTCCCCGGATGCCGGACGCGCTTCCATGGCGGAGAAGCTGGCGAGCGGGCTGGATGCTCCTTTTGCCATGATGATCAAGAAGAGACCCGCGCATAATCAGTCGGTCATCACGCATGTCATCGGGGATGTCAAAGGTTATACTCCAATCATCATTGAAGATCTGATCGATACGGGATCAACCATTGTCAATGTGGTGGAGGGACTGAAGGAGCGCGGTGCAGAGGATGCGTACATCTGTGCGAGCCATGGGTTGTTCTCGGATAACGGGATGAAGCGGCTGGAGCATCCAAATATTCGGGAAGTGGTCGTTACGGATTCTATTGCCCTGCCGGAGGTGCATCCTGAGGGATTCAAGGTGCTGTCTGTTGCGCCCATGCTGTCACAAGCCATTCAGATTATACTCGATGGCGGCTCTATTGCCACCTTGTTCAAGGACCGCGGGATATAATATATCCGGCGTTTTCTTTTACCATGGGACGAAAGGCCTCTCTATGTTATAATATCTGAGAGACTTTTTAGGGATATTAGAAGGAGGTGCCTTGCTTGAAAGAGAAAAAACAGCACAACGGCGGTGTGCCCCGTAAAGTGGTGCCCATCCGCATGGATGCGGGCTTTTTCTTTGAGAGAGCCGTCTCTTCACTGGACCGCTATCATTACGACAAGGCATTGAAATATTTTCGCAAGGCTGTCGAATATGAACCGGAGAATCCGGTGAATCATTGCAATATGGCGGGTATATTGTCCGAGATGGGGGATTATGAAGGCTCCAACGCCGTGCTTTCCTCCATTCTGGAGAAGGTCGATCCTGCCATGACGGAGTGTTATTTCTATCTAGCGAACAATTACGCCAATATGGAGCAATTCGAAGCGGCTGAAGAAGCGCTTGTCACATATTTAGAGCAGGATGTCAGCGGTCAGTTCCTGACTGAGGCGGAAGAAATGATGGAACTGCTGCATTATGAACTGGAACGGCCGATGAAGCTGAGTTCCATTAAGTCACGGGAAGGCATGGTAGAGCACGAAAGTGCCCGCGCCCTGCTGGAAGAGGGAAAGTTCACCCAGGCTGTGAAGCTGCTGGAGGATATCCTGAGCAAGAATCCTGATTTCCTGGCTGCCCGTAACAATCTGGCTTTGGCCTACTATTACCTCGGTCTATTCAATAAAGCGCAGGGTACGATCGATGAGGTTCTGGAGCGTGAGCCGGGCAATCTGCATGGCCTGTGCAATCTGGCCATCTTCTATCAGCACCAGGGGGATGAGAAGCTTCTGGCTGAGCTGACGGGTCAGCTGCGCAACATTGTGCCTTTTCATCAGGAGCATGTATTCAAGCTTGCAACAACCATGGGTATTCTCGGGGAGCATGAGTCGGCTTACGGGCATTTCAAGCGGCTGATCAAGGATGAGGAGCTGAACTTCGATCCTTGTCTGTTCCATTACGCCGCGGTAGCTTCATATAATACCGGCCGCTATGCAGAGGCCCGGAAATATTGGCAGCAGGTACAGAAGCTGGACCCGGCTGTCGAGATTCCCCGCTTCTATCTGAGCCGGCTTGATGCACTGCATGAGAGCGGAGCACACTTCCAGGCCAGCTATCATTACCATCTTCCTTTTGAAGAGCAGTTCAAGCTGTGGGAGAAGCAGGATACGGGAATACCCTCGGGGCTGAAGGAAGATCCGCTGATCCGCTCATCGTTCTTCTGGGCACTCCGGCATGGGGATGCCAGAACCAAGCTGCAGGTTATCCAGGCATTCGGCAGTATTGGAGACCTGGAGGTCATTGAAGCGCTCCGGGCTTTCCTGATGGAGCCAGATGAAGAGAAATATCTGAAGAATATCGCGCTGTTCGTACTGCGAAGTCTGGGTGTGAAAGAGAGCATTCCAGTCCGTGATCAGGAAGGCATCAGCATGGCTGATCCGCAGGTGATCTCATCCGGACTTCCAGTGTGGGATGACCGCTGGCAGGCTGTCATTGATATAGCGGCACAGAACATGGATACCCGATACAACCTCCTGCAGCGGTATGATCTTGAGATTCTATGGATTGAGTTCCTGAGCCGTCAATATCCGAAGACACCGGTGATCACCACGGCGGCAGGCTGGGCAGCAGCGCTTGAATACCTGACAGCCAAGATGCACCGCCGGGCTATCACCTATGAAGAGGTGGCGCGCCGCTACGGAGTGTCGGTGTCCACAGCGAGTAAGTATGCGCGCCGCGTTGATGAAGTATGCGGCATCAAAGAGAAGATGAATGTCATTTTTCCTTCGGTCTAATCCATTTTTATATACATGATATAAGTTAGTATAACGGCATGTGGAATAAGGTCTTATGTTTATGCTATATATGCAAAAGGGTATAAGATTAGTTGAAGCAGGAGAAACCAATTCCAAGGAGGTTATCCATAATGTATAAATCAATCGTGATCGGAACCGGACCTTCCGGCTTGACGGCCGCTATCTATCTGGCCCGCGCCAACCTGAGCCCGCTTGTCATTGAAGGCCTTGAGCCTGGGGGTCAGCTTACAACGACTACCGAAGTGGAGAACTTCCCGGGGTTTCCGCAGGGAATACTTGGACCTGAGCTTATGGACAACATGCGTAAGCAGGCGGAACGCTTCGGCGCTGAATTCAGGAACGGCTGGGTGGAGGAAGTGGATTTCTCCAAGCGGCCATTCAAGATCAAGATTGCGGACCAGACGGAGACACTTGAAGCCGAGACCGTAATCATCTCGACCGGCGCATCGGCGAGATACCTTGGAATTCCAGGCGAACAGGAGAATGTCGGACGCGGAGTGAGCACCTGCGCCACATGTGACGGCTTCTTCTTCCGCGGGAAGAAGATTATTGTGGTCGGCGGCGGTGACTCCGCCATGGAGGAAGCGAGCTTCCTGACCCGATTCGCCTCGGAGGTTACCCTTGTGCACCGCCGCGATGAGCTTCGCGCGTCGAAGATCATGCAGGACCGGGCCCGGGACAACGAGAAGGTGAAGTGGGCGCTTAACCGCACTCCGCTTGAAGTGGTCACGGACGAGAAGGGTGTTCGCGGACTGAAGGTGCGTAACAATGAGGCCGGCCAGGAAGAGATCGTAGAAGCGGATGGCGTGTTCGTGGCAATTGGACACACCCCGAATACGAAGTTCCTTGGCAGCCAGATTGAGACTGACGAGCACGGTTACATTGTGGTTAAGCCGGGAACAACCGAGACGAACATTCCAGGCGTGTTCGCCTGCGGGGATGTGCAGGATACGAAGTACCGCCAGGCGATTACAGCCGCAGGCTCGGGCTGTATGGCCGCGATGGACTGCGAGAAGTTCCTTGAGGGCGCCATGGTGCACGACTGGAGCGAGACCCTGGATCAGTAAGATTATCTATATAGAGAGACCCTGTACCTTGGTAAGGTGCAGGGTCTCTTTGTCATGATGCCAGGCCATATGGCATTCTTTCACTAATTGAAGTTATCTGCTTGGCCCGTGCTAACCTTAGCCCGCTGCTTATTAAAGGCAGCCAGGCACCAGCTGTTGCGGAGGGCGGGGGATACCGGGTTAATCTGTATGCGCGATCGCACTGACTTCAATCAGCTGCTCGGGATAAGCAAGATAGGTTACACCGATAAGGCTTCCCGCAGGCCGATGATCTCCCACGTATTCCTTGAACAGCCGAACTACGGGCTCGAAGTGCTCCTGCGGGTTCGTTAGATAGACCTCCACATAAGCAAGGTTCGATTTCGTTACATTAAATTCAGCCAGCACACGGTCGAGATTGTCCAGCGTATGACGGATCTGTGCCTCGATATCGCCTTCACCTACGAAGGTACCCTCCTTATCGTGGGAGAACTGCCCCGATATGTAGATCGTGCCGTTCACACTGTAACCTTGGGTAATACCATGATCCCACAGATTGTGGTTGTATGTTTTAACTAAGCTCATGTTCACCATTCCTTTACTTCAAAGTAAGGTTAGTATAAACTGGGCTCAAATAAAGCGGTAGTACGCACTATTTTGATAGATACTACCCGAAAGGATAGTGTTAATATGAGTATGGCCGAATTTAAAGGTAAAGTTAAAAACATTCAGGATACCCCATTTGGTTACACCCTATCTGTGATTGGGGGAAAGTGGAAGATGGTCATCATGTACCTTTTGGCAGAAGGGCAAACCGTCCGATTCAATGATCTCAAGAGACAGATCGGCGCAATTACATATAAGACACTCAGTTCACAGCTTAAAGAGCTGGAAGCGGACGGTATGGTGATCCGGACAGAATATCCCCAGATTCCTCCCAAAGTCGAGTACAGCCTTACAGACAAAGCGATGAATCTTCTACCTGTGTTGGAAGGGCTTTGTGAGTGGGGGGTAAAGTACAGTAATATAGGCCCCCGCTAACGCAGCGTATAATTTAAATAGCCAAGGCCGTAGTCTTCTGACTACGGCCTTGGCTAGAATTGCTTAGCTATTTAATTGACTGTTGCGGTCGCTGATTCAGATTGCCGCCTGTGATTTGGTTCCTGGCCATAGACTTGTTTTTCGGATGATAAGGATCACCTTGAACACGCCAAGTCCAAGTAAGAGAATGGGGACAAAGAAGAGTGCGTGACCTAATCCAGGCAGGAATACTCGTATAACCGGCCAAGGCGCGGTAAACATCTTAGGCACGTATAGAAGTACGGCTAGAGGTATTAGTAGATTGAATAAAAGGATGCAGATCGTATTCCATGTCAGCCATAAGGCTGACGACTTATACTTGCTTCTCCACTTGAACATGACGTAGACCGACCGGATAATCAGAGCAAGCGTAATGAGCAGGAGGAGATCGGCAATCAAATAGGTTTTAGCGAATAGGGGAACGGTTGCATGCACAGGCTCCTGTCCTTGGAGTATATCACTGATGCCTACAGCAATACTGTCATAGGGGACTAGATAGTCCATCGCATTAACGAGTAGAACAATTCCATATTCTCCGTGCATAACGAGAATCGAGTAAGTGTTCTCGGTTGCTCCGGTATGAAAGGTCACTCCGTTCTTTAGACTCCAACCCATAGCGTAAGATGTACCGCCCCCCATGGAGACTGCAGGCTCGTGCATTTCATCAATCCCTTTAGCGGATAGGAGCTCAGAATGTTCGTATCTTCCCTGATTCATCTGGGCCACTAAGTAATGGGTTAGGTCCTCCGCACTCGAAATCAGATAACCGGAAGCAACAGTACCTGTATGAACGAGCTGCTGGCTAGGGATCATCAAGCCGAATAGGGATTGGTATCCAGTCGCGAGGTGGGCTTTGTTGGCTTCTTGCGGTGAAGTATAGGAAGCATTCATATGAAGCGGCTTGAAAATGTGAGCTTTCACGTATTCACTGTATGTCTCTCCGCTGACAGCCTCAATAATCCCGCTCAGAATATTGTAATTCAGATTGGAGTATTCGTAATTAGCGCCAGCTGGGCGAACAGGGGTTACACGGCTGAGGTCCTGCAGGTGCTCCTTGATGGTCTGGTCTCCTTCAGTCAGGCTGACCCTGCCATCGTACTCTGTGAGCCCACTTGTCTGATGCAGCAGATCTTCCACCCGTATGGACCTCGGAGCATCTGAGTCAGCTAACCGGAACCAGGGAAGATATTGATGCACGGGGGCGTTAAGATCTAGCCGGCCTGCCTCAGCAAGCTGCATGACGGCAAGGGCGGTAATGGATTTCGTAGTCGAACCGAGCACAAAAGAGGTCTGCGGGGTAACGGGCCCTTGATTAGGTCCCGCTATTCCGTAGCCTTTTAAGTAGACCGTCTTGGTGCCTTTAACAATGCCTAAGGAAGCCCCTGGAATATGGAGCCGGCTCATAACCGACTCCATGAACTTATCGATCTTGGCTGTATCCACCTTAGGATCTGCCTGGGCATGAACAGGTATGGGGGGAAGGCTCAAGCTAATAACCAACAGGAACATGGGCAGCAGCCGGAGCAACTGTCTATAGAAAGTTGTGATTTTGAATTTCAATAGAATGCCCCCTCTTAGATCTCCTGCCTGTTGAAATAGATGAGTCCTGCCGCCAGGAACAGAATAAAGCTGCCCACAACTGTAATCATCAGACTTTCAAAGGGCAGGTTGAACCCCAGAGGCCCGGCGGAGTCCGCATGTGCAGGCATCATAGCCTGGATAGGCTGCGCCCAAGGGTAGTACGGACGGATTTTGTCCGAATTCACAACCAGGATATTAGGCACGGTAAAAATCACATTAACCACCAGCGGTGCCGCAAAGCTAACCCAGCGCAGCGATACACCGAGCTGAAGCGCGGCGAGCGGCAGGCAGGCTACCCAGCCTCCAATGATGCTGCGGGTGATCATCCCCCAAGGGAAGGGCTCTGTCACACCGTGATAGAGAGCCGCGCCAACGAAGCTGCCCAGGAACAGCAGCTGGGTGAAAGCGAGCATAGCCGCCACGATCAGGAACTTGGCGAGGAAGACAGAGGTACGTGATACCGGAAGGGCCAGCAGCGCCTTCCATCCGCCGCCCACATGCTCGTAGCGGCATATGAATGAAGAGAATACACCGGTCAGAATCGGCATGAACAGCAGGGAGTGGAACAGGCACATCGTGGACAGGAGCAAAGGATAGGCCGGCATGTCCGGTTCAATCGTGGTCATGAATCCAACGAGCAGGGCCAGGGCAGGACTGATCAGAGCCAGCAGCCACAGATGAGACTTGGACATCTTAAGCCGTTCGGATGAGAGGACTCTAAGGAATATATTCAATTAATTCACGTCCTTCCGGTTGAAGTGCAGCAGCGCAAAGATCAGAATCAGCAGACTCAGAGCGAACCCGGCACCGAGAAAAGGAAGCTGATTGTCCGCTCTGTAGGCCAGCGCGGGCCAGTTCAGCGGGAACCACTCAGATAGACTGCCTGTGAATAAAGAGCAGATCGCAAGCGCTAACCCCAGCGTAACAGGCAGAGCCTGATTCTTGTAAGTTAAGGACAGATACAGCTGAAGAGCCAGCAGAGGCAGTGAGCCGATGAACGGATAGAAACCGATCTTCGCCAGGTCTGACCACGGCAGAGGGGAGCCGAACCCAAGGCATAGGCCGAGTACAGCGGTTCCGACCGACAGCAGCAGGCAGGCGACGGCCATTAGAATGAGGCTCAGCAGGAATTTGGAGATGAACACAGCCGTCCGCGAGATAGGCAGGGCCAGCAGCTGCTTCCAGGAGCTGAGCTGATGCTCGACTCCGGCCAGCATGGAGCTGACCAGAGTGCTGCCCATGAACAAAGCCAGGGGTACAAAGCCCATCATGTTGGTGATCAGCCCTTCCCATAGATGTCCCTGATACTGCTTGATCAGGTAGTCGTAGCGCAGCCCGAAGTTCAGTGCCTGCATGACCACAAGTCCAATGGGCGCGATGAAGATCAGGAACCAGATTCCCTTGCCGCGGATCTTGAGGAAGTCCGACGATAATGCGCGGCCAATCATAGGGACTTCACCTCCCCGATCACTTCCATGAAGATGTCCTCCAGGGACTTGTTCTTCTCCTCCACCCGGTAGATCAGGTGCCCGTTCTCTACAAGCCGCTTGACGAGTACAGCAACCTGGTTATCTTGAATTCCGTCAAAATAAAGCCGTCCATCCTGCACCGTCCCGGCAAGCCCATTGTCCTTGGCCAGCCAAAGCGCCGATTCCGGCTCGGACAGAGCGATGTTGATGCCACCTGCGGCCTTCTTCCTCAGATTGGCGATGGTGTCCTGGAACACCATCCGGCCTTCACGGATGATGCCAACCGTACCCGCCATTTGCTCGACTTCGCCAAGCAGATGGCTGGAGACGAGGACCGTGATGCCGTGCTCCTGGGGCATCCGCTTGATCAGCTCCCGGATCTCCTGGATACCGGACGGATCCAGTCCGTTTGTAGGCTCATCCAGAATGAGCAGCTCAGGTGAACCAAGCAGTGCGGAAGCAATGCCAAGACGCTGCTTCATGCCAAGGGAGTACCCTTTTACCGCGCGCTTCGCTTCCTTGGTCAGGGAGACGATTTCGAGAACCTCGTCAATCCGTGATTTAGGCACGTTCAGAATGCGGCGGATCGCCTCGAGATTCTCTATGGCGGTCAGATGACCGTAGTAGGATGGATACTCCACGAGAGATCCGACCCGGCGCAAAATATTGATTTTGTCCCGGTTAAGATCCTTCCCGAGAATCTCGACCGTTCCCTTCGTAGGGCGAATGAGCCCCAGCAGCATACGGATGGTTGTCGTCTTGCCGGCGCCATTGGGGCCAAGAAATCCGTAGATTTCGCCCTTTTTAATTTCAAGATTCAACCCGTCTACGGCGGCGCGTCCACGGTAGGTTTTTGTTAATCCACTAGTTTTGATCACATTATTATTCAATTTCTCTCACCTCGATAACCAGCATAGTCCCGCTAGTTTAAATGAGGGTCCCCACCAAGTTTAAAAATAGTTTAAAAAATAACAAAACCAGGACGTGCGTCTGCACATCCCGGTTCATAGGGTTCGATAGATTAGCGGCTTAAAGGTTGTATCCGCATTAGTGTCCCACTGCCGCTGCTCTCGATTTCCAGCCCCAAGGCCATCTCCTTAAGCAGCAGCTGGACAATGGACAGTCCAAGTCCGGCCCCTTTGCCGCCGCTGTCAGCCTGCATGCCGGGACCCCGGTCGGTGATAATCAGGGCCGGATGGCCGTGGTGCATCTCGGTATCCAGACCGATATAACCGCCTGACCCCGCATGGCGGACGATGTTCTGGAAGAGGTTATCGAGTACTCGCCGGAAGGCCTGTTCATCCACATTCCAGATCAGCGGGTCTCCCTCCAGGTTGATATCAGGAGCGAGCCCTTCCCTCTCCCACAAGGGGTACCAGGCCGCCGCGCTCTCCCGGACAATACGAAGCACATCCTGCGGCTTCCGGTGAATGGCATATTTGCCGCTGGTCAACAGATTATAAGAGAGCAGATGATCAATCAGGTGATCAAGGTCGCTCATCTTATCCTGCATTAAGGCAAGGGACTGCTTCCCCTGATCCGTAAGCTGTTCCTTCTTCAGCGAGTACAGATGGCTGCCTATAACGGTGAGAGGTGTCCTCAGATCATGGGACAGATTGCTGATCAGGCGCTTGCGCAGCTGCTCCTCCTCCTGCTCCCGCCTGCGGCTGTCGCCCAGCTGGTCGATCATGGCGTTGAACGACTGTTCAAGCAGCCCAATCTCGTCGGCCCGGCCGGTATGGATCTTCCTAGGAATGCCGTCTTCACCGGGAGCATGCATGGCCGATTCCAGTGTAAGCAGCCGTGTTCGGATTCTTCGGAAGAACAAGTACGAGATCCCGGCGAAAAAGCCGAATAGGAGCAGCAGCGTGATGGCGAATAAGCTTGGGTCGGAAGCAATACCGTTAAGTTCAAGGTAGCTTGGAGGTATTTCGATGGCCATGAACCCCTGCTGTCTGCTGGAATTCCCCCCGATAAAAGCGACAACGGCGAAATAATCCCTGTTCCCGGTGCTTGTCTTCATGTACTGAATGGTGTCTTCATTCGACCATTTGACCGGTCGTGACCCGGGAGGCAGCTGCAGCCGCGTCATCCCGCTATGATCTACCCAGAAGACGGAGGCGAAGGGATACTTCTGCTTGAACTGCTTCAGCTTCTGATCAATCTGATCAGGGGAGGCATCCGCAAGCTGCTCGGCCGCCGTATGCCAGTTGTCGGTCAGATATTCTCTTCGTACGAAATGCTTGTTCTCCACCGGATGCTTGTCGCTGACTACAGCACTCTTGATCAGCCACGACGCAACGAAGCTGAGTGGAATTACCACCGGTACGAACATAAGCGCCGCGAGTACGATTAATAAATACCGGGATAGCAGTGAACTTCGGAACTTAGGGAACCGCTGGAACTTCATGCCTTTACCCGGTACCCGATCCCGCGGATCGTCTCAAGGATTTGCGGCGCAGCAGGATCTAGCTCGATCTTCTCTCTTAAATAACGGATATGCACCATGAGTGTCTTGTCCCCGTCTAGATAGGGATCTCCCCATACCGCTTCATAGATTTGTTCCTTGGTCATCACCTGGCCCAGATGCCGGATGAGGTACATGAAGATCTGGAACTGCTTGCCGGTCAGGATAATCTCGCTGCCGGTCAGCTTGTTCTCCAGCCGGTTCTCCCGCTCGAATACCCGCAGATGTCCAATCTCCAAAGGCTGTCCACTCAGGGACCCGCTTCGGCGCACGAGCACTTCAATCCGCGCCGCGAGCTCATCCGGGTGGAACGGCTTCGTCAGATAGTCATCGGCGAACTGCAGCCCCTGCAGCTTGTCATCAATGGAGGAACGCGCCGAGAGCATCAGGATGGGCAGCTCCGGGTGGTTCCTCTTCAGACGCTGTCCAACGGTGAAGCCGTCAAGACCAGGCAGCATTACATCCAGAATAACCAGATGGCAGTCAGCTGCCGCTTCCACCGCGCCTTCGCCGCTCGTCAGCCATACCACCTCGTATCCCCTTTCCTGGAGGTCTTTGCAGACCCAGCTACCGATCTCCGTATCATCTTCGATATAAAGTATATGAATTGCCACGTTCCCTTTCCTTTCCGGCCGTGCCTTAATTTGAGTGCATTATACCATGAACTGCCAAACTGTAAGTAACTTAAGACGCAGAGAGGCCCAAATGCAGAGGAATCAGACGATCGCTTGCAAGGCATTCCGGCCGTGAGTGTGTCAATTTTCTCGACGCTTGTGACTTTAATCACAATAGGCTCCAACAGGGCGTGGTACTTTTAATTTGAGAAAAGTTCTCATTCCCGGAATGCCAGGAGACAGTGACGACTGCCTCGAGGCTTTCCCCTCATGGAGGTTATTCTATGAACAGCAAGTCCGTTAACTTTCAATCGACTTTATATGATCTGTGTACAGCAGATCCAGAGATTATAGACATTATGGTTGCTTTGGGCTTCGGGCAGATTGCCAAGCCCGGGATGCTGCAAAGTGCAGGAAGATTCATGACCATTCCCAAAGGGGCGGCGATGCGAAAGATTCCGCTTGAGGAGATCGTGCAGGCTTTCGAGGACAGAGGATACGAAGTTATAGCCTAGATAAATGAACTTAAAAAGATGGCATGAAAGGGAGGAGTTACGTCCGTCCCCATAATATGAACATTTTATTGAGGCTTAGATAGATATGAACGAGGAGGAGAATCATCATGAGCGAGCTTATTAACAATCGGGAGACACAAATTGCGGGCCAGTCCAAGCGTCAGGATATGCTCAAAGAGATTATCAAGGAGCTTCATCAGGGTAAAAGTGTGGATGAGGTCAAAGCCCGGTTCGAAGAGGCCGTAGGAGACGTAACTGTTGAGGAAATCTCCGCGATGGAGCATGCGTTAATGGAAGAGGAAGGTATCCCCGTCTCGGAAGTGCAGCGGTTATGCTCGGTGCATACGGCGATCTTCAAAGGCTCTATAGAAGAGATTCACCGTTCCTCAAAGCCGGAGGAGCAGCCGGGACATCCCGTGCACACCTTCAAGCTGGAGAACCGGGAGATTGAACGGCTGGTGAACTTCAAGCTTCAGCTGCATACGGACCGCTACCGCAAAGAAGCAGGCCCTGAAATTACACTCAAGCTGCTCGAAGACCTCAGCCTGCTGCTGGACCTCGATAAGCATTACAGCCGAAAGGAGAATCTGCTCTTCCCTTACCTGGAGAAATACGGGATCTTTGGGCCGACCAAAGTGATGTGGGGGGTAGATGACGGCATTCGCCTTATGATCAAAGAGACAAAGGCGATGCTTAGCGCGAATAGAGAGGAACCTGTAAATGTCCAGATTGTGGAGAGTCTGGAACGGATAATTACGGAAGTGAACGAGATGATCTTCAAGGAAGAGAACATTCTGCTTCCGATGGCGCTTGAGAAGCTGACCGAGGACGAATGGGTGAAGATCGCCCGCGAGAGCGATGAGATCGGCTTCTGCCTGACCGCTCCCGACCAGGAATGGAAGCCGGAGCGTGCCGCTGAGCCTGGTGAGGCCGTGGAGGAGGAAGCAGCTGGCACTCGGGACGGATTCGTCCGCTTTGAGACTGGCATTCTGTCTGTGGAACAGCTGGAGGCTGTAATGAATCACCTGCCGGTCGATCTTACCTTTATTGATGAGAACGATGTGGTTCGTTACTTCTCCCATGGCAAGGAGCGGATCTTCGCCCGGACCAAGGCCGTCATCGGCCGTACCGTCCAGAACTGCCACCCGCCGCAAAGCGTGCATGTGGTGAACGAGCTGCTGGCTGACTTCAAGGCCGGTCGCAAGGACGCGGAGGATTTCTGGATTCCGGTCAAAGACAAGTTTGTCTATATCCGCTATTTTGCGGTAAGAAGTGAGACCGGCCAGTATCTTGGCACCCTGGAGTTCACACAGAACATTGCACCGATTCGTGCGCTGGAAGGACAGAAACGGATTTTGTCATAACTTTGTTAGATATGCGGCTATATATTTGTGGACAGAACGCTCTGTGTACCCCTCTGGGGGAAGGAGCGTTTTTTGCATATCCTTTTCCAGATGAAAGGGGTTCCCTGCACAGCCATACGTTACCGTAAAAGCCTTGCTGACAAGGGGTTTGAGAAACTCTGCCTTCTCTTGACCGATAGGGAGGGTTCGCTTATAGTGGGTACGTAGGAGCAAACTATTTTATAGAGAAAAAGGTGGCTTGTAAAATGTCTGAACAAATCTACATTGGTGTCGATCTGGGCGGAACGGCAATTAAAGTCGGCATCTGTAACGAGGAAGGCCAGCTTCTTCATACGTATGAGGGACCGACAGAGGTGGAGAAGGGCGCGGATACCGTTGTCAACAATATTGAACGGTATGTACGTCTTATTGTCGAGCAATCTCCATACGAGTGGGATCAGCTGGTGGGTGTTGGCGCAGGGGTTGCCGGCTTTACGAATGTCCGTGACGGGATCATTATCTTGGCACCAAATTTAGGTTTGAAGGATGTTCATATCCGCAGCATTCTTGAGCAGCGGCTCGGCAAGCCAGTCCGTATAGATAACGATGCCAACGTGGCTGCGCTTGGGGAAGCCTGGGCGGGCGCTGGCAAAGGAGTAGGGAATTGTGTCTGCTACACGCTCGGTACGGGTGTTGGCGGAGGTATTATCATTAACGGATCTATATATCAAGGCTTCTCTGGCATGGCCGGTGAGCTGGGTCATATGGCCGTAGTTCCTGATCTGGAAGCGATTCAGTGCGGCTGCGGCAAGATCGGCTGCCTGGAGACGGTATCATCCGCTACCGGAGTCATTCGCATGGCGAAGGATGCTGTGGAGCGCGGGGATCGTACGACTCTATCCCAAGTAGAGAACATTATGGCCAAGGATGTGTTCGATGCAGCCAAGGACGGGGACGAGGCGGCAGTCCGCATCGTTAGCCGTGCAGCCTTTTACCTGGGCAAATCCATCGCTCAAGTGAGCGCGGTGCTTAATCCGCAGCGCTTCATTATTGGTGGCGGCGTGTCCAAGGCAGGCGATATTCTGTTCAACGAAGTCCGCAGCGTGTATGCCAAGTTAACACCAGAGCCTCTTCAAGAGGGCGTCGACATTGTCCCTGCAATTCTTGGCAATGATGCCGGAATGATCGGGGCGGCAGGCCTCTTCTTGCACTAAGTCGTTAAAGATTATTATAAAAGACGCAGTTAAAGAATTGACTTGAGGGTAAGGCGTAACGGAGGGGAAGCTTGGAACTGTAGGAGCGAAAGCGATCGCCTTTGTCTCCGGATTTCATCCGTCTTGCGGCATAAATCAAGAAATCTGGAGACAACAGCGGCCGAAAGTCCAAGCATTCTCCGTAGTTACGACTGTACACACAAAATGTGAACATTTTAAATGCGGCTTATATATAGAAAAGATTGTGAGGGAGGGAAATCAGATGACGAACAAGGAACAAACTTCGGTTGCGAACTTGATCATTATTACAGGCATGTCGGGTGCGGGGAAGTCGCTCGCTGTACGGAGCTTGGAGGACCTCGGTTTTTTCTGTGTAGATAACTTGCCCCCGGTGCTTATTCCCAAATTTGCCGAGCTGATTGAACAGTCTAACGGCAAGATTGCCAAGGTTGCGCTCGTCATTGACTTAAGGGGACGGGAGTTCTTCACGGCACTGTCGGAGTCTCTCAATTATATCAAAGATCATTTTACAATTAAGTGTGAGATCCTGTTCCTTGACGCCACCGATTCCGTACTGGTACAGCGTTACAAGGAAAGCCGCCGCAGGCATCCGCTGGCTCCGGAAGGGATGCCGCTAGATGGCATCAGATTGGAGCGCAAGATGCTGGAGGAGCTGAAGACCTCGGCTACTCAGGTGATAGATACCAGCAATATGAAGCCCGCCGTGCTGAAAGACAAGATTATATCCGGCTTCTCTCATCTGGAGAGCAGCAATTTATCTGTAAATATTACTTCGTTTGGATTTAAATACGGAATCCCGATCGATGCCGATTTGGTCTTCGATGTGCGTTTTCTCCCGAATCCGCATTATATTGAGCAGCTCCGTCCGAACACCGGACAGAACAGCGATGTATATGAGTATGTAATGAAATGGCCTGAGACCCAGTCCTTCCTGACCAAGCTGCTGGATATGCTTCATTTCCTGCTGCCGCAATATCATAAGGAAGGGAAGAGCCAGGTGATTATTGGTATCGGTTGTACCGGAGGCAAGCACCGCTCTGTTGCGATCGCTGAATATTTGGGCCGTATGCTCGGCACGAGCGAGACCGAGACGGTCCGCGTCAGCCACCGGGATTCCGATCGAGACCGGCATTAAGAGGTGAATGGAGAAGTGAAAGAGCGGTCTGCAAGTGAAAGAGTGCCGCGGATCGTGGTGATGGGCGGGGGAACCGGCCTGTCAGTCATGCTCCGCGGCCTGAAAGAGAAGCCTCTGGACATAACAGCAATTGTGACCGTGGCCGACGATGGGGGCAGCTCAGGCATCCTGAGAAGTGAGCTGCAGATGCCGCCGCCTGGTGACATCCGGAACGTGCTTACCGCGCTTGCCGATGTAGAGCCGCTGTTATACGATATGCTTAATTATCGTTTTACGACAGGGTCGGGACTAGCCGGACACAGCCTCGGGAATTTGATTCTAGCCGCAATGACCGATATATCAGGTGATTTCGTAACGGCCGTGCGTGAACTCAGCCGTGTATTTGCGGTTCGGGGACGGGTGCTGCCTGCGGCTCAGCACGCGGTTATTCTTCATGCTGAGATGGAGGATGGCAGTATTGTTACCGGTGAGTCGAAGATTCCTGAGGCCGGCGGCAAGATCAAGCGGATCTTTCTTGAGCCGGAGGAGGTGGAGCCGCTTCCTGAAGCGGTGGAAGCCATTCTTGAAGCTGATGCGATTCTAATCGGCCCCGGAAGCTTGTATACCAGCATTATTCCGAACCTGCTTGTGCCCAAGCTGGCCGAAGCTGTTCTGGCCAATAATGAGGCCATCAAGATCTTTGTCTGCAACGTGATGACCCAGCCCGGAGAGACGGACGGTTATGCCGTCAGCGACCACCTTGAGGCTGTATATGAGCATGTAGGGCATCACTTATTCGATTATGTCATTGTGAACGATGGCGAGATTCCTGAACAGGTACAGGACTTCTATGCCGAGAAAGGGTCCAAACCCGTTAAGGTCGACTGGGATGTCGTAACGGGCCGGGGCTACAAAATGATCGCGGACACCCTGGTGCTGTTCCGCAGATATTTGCGCCATGATGCTGACAAGCTCAGCCATCATATCTACCAGCTGGTGCATAACTGGAGTATAAGAAAGAGGTGAGTCCCTTGTCGTTTGCGGCACAAACCAAAAAAGAACTGACCATGATCGAAGCCGAGCCTTGCTGCGAGCAGGCCGAATTATCCGCCCTAATCCGGATGAACGGTTCCGTCTCGGTGTCGAACAAAAAAGTCATTCTGGACATTTCCACCGAAAACGCCGCGATAGCAAGACGGATTTATTCTTTGATCAAAAAGTATTTCGACGTTCATACGGAGCTGCTCGTGCGCAAAAAGATGCGTCTGAAGAAGAATAACGTATATATCGTGCGGATTCCCACATACGTACAGGAGATTCTGAACAAGCTCAAGATCGTATCCGAAGGGTTCATTTTCACGCCGGGGATTAACCCGGAGCTAACCCGGAAAAACTGTTGTAAGCGGGCTTACCTGAGAGGAGCCTTCATGGCTGGGGGATCGGTGAACAACCCGGAAGGCTCTTCCTACCACCTGGAGATTGCCTCCATGTATGAGGAGCACTGCCAGGCCCTGGTGGATCTGGCCAACCAGTTCCACTTGAATGCACGCTGCATCGAACGCAAGAAAGGCTTTATTTTCTATATCAAGGAAGGCGAGAAGATCATTGAACTTCTGAGCATTATCGGGGCCCATCAGGCCTTGTTCAAGTTCGAGGATGTACGGATTATGCGCGACATGCGCAATTCCGTGAATCGGATCGTCAATTGTGAGACGGCAAATCTCAATAAAACCATAGGCGCAGCCATTCGGCAGATTGATAATATCAAGCTGCTTCAGAGGGAGATCGGCCTGGAATCGCTGCCGGATAAGCTCAGGGAAGTGGCCGAGATCCGGCTGGCCCATCCGGATATGAACCTCAAGGAAGTCGGAGAGATGCTTAAAGGCACGGTCAGCAAGTCGGGTGTGAACCACCGTCTGCGCAAAATTGACGAGCTTGCCGAAAAAATTCGGGGAGTCTGAAGCCGAACACCTAGTGTGAGGACTAGCGCCTATGGTATACTGATTAAAATATATTACTACAAGAATGTGCAGAACTCTGCATGTTGATTATGTATAGGGGGTTAGGATTCATGGTCAAACATCCGGTAACCGTCCGTTTGAAAACGGGTCTTCACGCCAGACCTGCAGCGCTTTTTGTACAAGAAGCGAATAAATACTCGTCTGAATTGTTCGTGGAGAAGGATGACAAGAGGGTTAACGCGAAGAGCATCATGGGCATCATGAGCCTTGCCATCAGTACTGGGACGGAGATTTACATTAGCGCCGAGGGTGCGGACGCTGAGCAGGCTGCAAACGCTTTAGTCAGTCTGGTTAGCAAGGAAGAGCTGGAGAACCAATAATTTTGTAGTTGGACAAGCTTGCATGGAGAGAGGGGAACTGCCTGTTGAGGCGGATTGCCCTCTCTTTTTTTGCATAGGGGAAAATATATTTCAGATTGTCCGCACCCTTCTGCAACCTTGGAAGCCCGGGCTGCGTTTAGTAGTTAAATTTACCAATTTGGAGAAACTATTGGAGGCGGGTTAAACATGAAAATTTGGGTCAAATCGCTAGGTTCAGTACTTATCGCAGGAACACTGCTTGCAGGAGGGACGGCGGCAGGAGATCTGTTAAGCGGAGCTCCGCATGCCTATGCGGATGAAGCCGTGCAGCGCAATGTAGTTAATGTGGTTGGCAACGGGGAGATCTCGATCAAGCCGGATATTGCCTATCTGACGATTGGTGTGGAGGCCCAGGCGGCCACAGCTCAGGGAGCCCAGAAGGCTACAGCGGCCCAAATTGCGAAATTGACGAACCTTCTGAAGAATACCTGGAAGCTTGATGCGGCAGATATCCAGACCGCCAGCTTCTATGTTCAGCCTAACTATACTTACAGCGACAAGGAAGGACAGAAGCTCAAGGGCTATAACGCATCCCACTCTCTTCAGATCAAATACCGCCAGCTTGATAAGGTGGGTCAATTGCTCGATGACGCTGCCAAGAATGGGGCCAACCGCATTGACAATGTACGGTTCACTGTAGAGAACCCGGATCAGTTCCAGGAGCAGGTGATTAACAAAGCGCTTGCGAACGCGGAGCTCAAGGCAGGAATTATTGCCAAGGGTGTGAAGCGTGGGCTCGGAACTGTTCTTAGCGTCAGCCAAGGGGGCATTAGCAGCGCACCTGTATTTGAACAGAATTACCTGACTATGGATAAAGCTGCATCGAGTGAATCGGCGCCTGGCAGCTCGGTCGAACCTGGAGAGATCAAGTTGACGACATCACTGAGTGTACAATATGAGCTTAAATAGAATATTATAAATAAGGCGCCGTCCTCCTGATTTTTGGGAACGGCGTTTTTTTGTGTCGAGCAGAAAGTATCTATTGGGTCACCTGCAAAGTAACTGAATCAGCTTCTATGTAAAGTCCCACATTGCGGGCTTGTGTTGTTACAGATCAAGCCTACTCAGGCTTGGGGCCTACAAAGTTGTTGTACTAGCAAGGGAAACGAGGTATATTGAATATGCCAAAATAGATTGAGTCATAAGAGCCGTCCCTTGGGATATGGCTTTTTTTTTCAGATTATAGATGCTATGGAACGGTTGTATATACATAATAATTCATGATATAGGAGTTGATGCATATGATTGAACTGGTAGACGTCCAGAAGAATTTCGCCGGACAGGTTGTTGTGCATCCGCTGAACCTGACGATCAAGGAAGGTGAATTCCTGACCTTGCTCGGGCCCAGCGGCTGTGGGAAGACAACAATTCTGCGCATGATCGCAGGCTTTGAACATCCGACTGAGGGACGAATCCTTCTGGATGGTGCAGACTTGACCGCACTTCCGCCGAACCGCCGGGACCTTAATCTCGTATTTCAGCATTATGCGCTGTTCCCTCATATGACCGTAGAGGACAACATCGCCTTTGGCCTAAAAATGAAAAAGCTGCCGCAAGCCGAGATCAAGCAGCGGATTGAAGAAGCGGTAGCGATGACCCAGCTCACCCCGCTGACCAAGCGTTATCCGCATCAGCTGTCCGGGGGACAGCAGCAGCGGGTTGCCATAGCACGGGCAATTGCGAACAAGCCCAAAGTACTCCTGCTGGATGAGCCGCTGGGGGCCCTGGATCTTCAGCTGCGCAAAAATCTGCAATCAGAGCTGAAGCAGCTTCAGCGCAGTCTTGGCATTACGTTCGTATACGTCACACACGATCAGGAGGAAGCGATGATGCTGTCCGACCGGATCGTAATCATGAATAATGGGCAAGTAGAACAAGTTGGAACCCCGAGAGATATTTATGCCACTCCTGCTACCCTGTTCGCCGCAACTTTCGTGGGAGAGAACAACATATTCTCTCAAGATGGGCGGCTGTTCGCCGTTCGTCCCGAGAAGTTAAGAGCAGCCCGGGATGCGGGAGCCTCGAAGCGGACAGGGGTTGTTCAGGATGTCCTGTACCTGGGCAGCATTCATAAGATCGTTGTTCAGCTTGATGATGACCCCATGACAGTAACGATTGCGCTGGACTTTACGGATGAGCGCCCTTGGGAGATCGGTGAGAGACTTGGGGTGGATTGGAGTCCTCAGGACGAGGTGAACATCGGGGCATGAAGAGATCAGGGCTTACTTTAATTCCTGTAATACTTTGGTTAAGTCTCTTTCTGGTTATTCCCATGCTCATTGTGGTCTTTATTTCCTTTATGCAGCGGGATACAAATGGCAATCTGATCTATACCTTCTCCCTGGATGCCTACAAGATTTTCTTCGATTCGCTATATCTCGGAATCTATTGGGATACGATTGTGTTGTCCGTGGCAACCACGGCCATCTGCCTGCTGCTGAGTTATCCCCTGGCTTATTATATTGCCAGATCGGGACCCCGAATGCAGACCTGGGGACTTGCGCTTATTACGATTCCATTCTGGATCAATTTCCTGATTCGGACTTATGCTTGGGTGCTCCTGCTGCGGACGCAGGGTGTCGTTAACAGCTTATTTATGAATTTCGGGTGGATTTCGGAGCCTATGCAGATGCTGTATACCCAAGGAGCCGTTCTGCTGGGGATGGTCTATACCTTTATTCCTTTCATGGTGCTCCCTATATATGTAGCTATTGAACAGATGGACCGGAGATTACTGGAAGCTGCCAGTGATCTGGGGGCATCGCCTTGGCGGTCTTTCTGGCATATCACACTGCCTCAGACCAAGTCGGGTATTATTACAGGCGCGATCCTGGTCTACGTCTCAACCACAGGCATGTTTGTCGTAACGGATATTTTGGGCGGCGCCAAATCCGCCATGATCAGCAATATTATTCAGACCCAGTTCCTGGGGGCCCGCAACTGGCCATTTGGTGCTGCGTTATCTGTTATTTTTGTTATCACCTCGTTAATTCTAATTGCGCTTTTTAACAAAGCTATGACCTCCAAGGTTGAGACAGTGAAGGAGGGGCGGATATGAGAACCAAGCGGAGCCCGTGGCTCGGTCTGCACGCCTTGCTGATGATGGTCTTCATCTATGTGCCGATCCTGTTCATTATTCTGTTCTCCTTCAATGACTCCCGCTTGTCTGCAGAATGGCGGGGATTCACGCTCGACTGGTACGTATCGTTATTCGATAACGACCATGTTATGGATGCGCTGCAGAACAGCTTGATTGTGGCCATTATTTCTACTATTGCCGCTACACTGCTTGGAACATTGGCAGCCATGGCGGTTCGAAGAGCAGCCCGAAAGCTTAAGCTTGGGATGAATGGGCTGCTGTATTTACCCATCGTGATTCCGGATATCATTATGGGCCTATCCCTCCTGGTGCTGTTCAGGGTGCTCGGGGTTGATACAGGCAAGACAACCATCATCATTGCCCATATTACCTTCAGTATGTCGTATGTATATGTTGTGGTGTCCTCGCGGCTCGCGGGTATGGGCAAGCAGCTGGAAGAGGCGGCGCAGGATCTTGGGGCAAGCTCCTGGCAGATTTTCCGTTACGTGACCCTGCCTCAGATTACACCGGGCATTATCTCGGGGGCGCTGATCGCTTTTACAATGTCGCTGGACGATTTCATGGTCAGCTTCTTCGTATCCGGACCAAGCTCGACAACGCTGCCTATTTATATATATGGACAGGTTAAGCGAGGTATTTCCCCGGAAATTAACGCGCTATGTACAATATTAATTGTGGTAAGTGTAACACTGATCTTCCTCGCCCAGTATATGCTGAACAGAGGCAAGGGACAGAAGAAGCAGAAGATGCTGCCATTCTAGATGAATGATGAATTGAACGAGAGAGGAGATTATGAATTGAATAAAAAGTTGAAGCTGGTAACGCTGCTTCTGACCGCGATGCTTGTCATTATATCGCTGTCCGGCTGCGGCTCCAAGAAAGAAACGCTGAACATCTACAGCTGGGCCGATAACTTCGACCCGCAGGTGCTCAAAGATTTCGAAGACCAATATAATGTGAAGATTAACTATGATAACTTCGCCAATAATGAGGACCTGCTGGCCAAGATTAAAGCGGGCGGGGGCGGATATGACCTTATTCAGCCTTCGGACTACATGGTTGCGACCATGATCAAGGAGAACCTTCTTGCACCGCTGAATATAGGGAATATTCCGAATTTTGCGAACCTTACCGAGACGCTGAAGAACCCTCCTTTTGATCCGGGTAACAAGTATTCAATTGCTTATATGTCGGGGGTTACCGGTATTGCATACAACAAGAAGTATGTGAAGGAGACGATCACCAGCTGGGCGGATCTGTGGAACCCTAAGTACAAGGGCAAGGTTCTACTTCTGGATGATAACCGTGAAGTGATTGGCATGTCGCTCAAGAAGAACGGATCGTCCAACAGCTCAACAGACGAAGCGCAGATCAGGACCGCAGTAGATGATCTGAAGAAGCTGCTGCCAAGCGTGCTTGCCTTCGATACGGATACCATCAAGCAGAAAATGATTCAGGAAGAAGGCTGGATCGCCACGATGTGGTCGGGAGATGCTTCCTTTGCGGCGAAAGAGAATCCGGATATCGCCTATGTTGTGCCTAAGGAAGGCGGTACGATCTTCGCGGACAATTATGCGATACCCAAGGACTCCAAGAATCAGGAGCTTGCGGAGAAGTTCATCAACTATATGCTGGACCCGAAAGTCAGTGCGAAGAACTACGAGTCCATCGGCTATAGCGACCCGAATACGAAGGCTATGGAATTCCACAGCGAGACCTATCGCAATGACAAGATGATCAACCTGTCCGAAGATGAAATGAAGCGGACGGAATGGCTGAAGGATGTAGGAGAGACTTTGCAGGTGTACGACCGCTACTGGACAGAGCTTAAGAGCGGTCGTGAGTAGAGGATAGTTAAGGCTTATCCCTTGGCTTCTCGTCCTATTTGGCTTTGAGTTGCTAGAGCGATTAACGCTTCATTGATGATATGGACAGATAATATTGAGGGATTCTCCTTCCTTCAAGTCCACTGGCAAAGGATAGTTGGCCCATGTATATTTTTGGCACATTAAAAAACTTCGCTTTATTTAAAATGGGTTGGGAGTATCCATTCTAACTAAGCGAGGTTTCTTTTTAATTTTAAATTTGAAGGTCAAACCGTAACGGAGCAGTCGAATGATTCTGAGAAGCGTCAGCGTGCGGAAGAACATTCGAATGCGCAGTGGACAGGTTACCTTATTGATGTATTTCCGCACATGTTACCGGAGGACATCTTCCCGTTGCCCGCTCAGGCCTCTGTACATAAGATGAAGCATATCTAGGGGAGGGGATTCGGATGAGCTATATATATACGGCGATAGGGGATTCCTTGACAACGGGATTTGGAGCCTTGCCGGGCAACGGCTTTGTACCTGTCTACCGGAGAATGACGGAGAACGGGCTTAGAACACCAATTTACCTGAACAATCTGGGTGCCAATGGACTCGACTCCGAAGGGCTTGAGCAGCGGCTGCGGCACCACCCGGTATATCGGCAGGCGATTAGAGATGCGGACCTGATTACGCTGTCGATTGGGGGAAATGATCTGATCCATGCGGCCAGGGAGGTTCGAAGAAACCCTGCCAGGGAATCGTACATCTTGAATCAGTCATTGGCTGAGTGCAAGAGCAATTTCGGAAGTATAATACGAATGATTTATACCATCAAAGAGAGCAGCCGCAGCCCATATATTCTAAGGGTGGTTGGGCTCTACAATCCCTACCCACAGATAAGCGAGGCGAACTCGTGGGTGGGTTCATTCAACCGCTATGCGGCCCAATATTCAAGCAGAGTATATGGATTTGCGGATATCTTTTCAGCTTTTGCCGAGCGTGGTCGTGAACTGCTCTCTATCGATCAGGTTCATCCTAATGGGAAAGGCTACAGGATCATAGCCGAGCAGCTGAACGGACTGGGATATGGCTTTCTATAGATGGAGATATACAGATCAGGTGCAAGTAGGTATAGCTGTGGGGCATCCGCTACCTATACAGGGTGAGAGATGCCTTACACTTTGCCACGATAGGGACATGCTTAGAAAATTACATAGTGTTTAAGAAAATGTTACAGGCTGCACTGGAAAGAGAAGAAAGTGTAATGGGGTCTGTTACCTTTTGTTCTCTGAGGATAACTATACTGAGATGGAGTGAACTAAAGAGATGAATCAGTCCATATCAAAGTATGGCATGCCTGAATTTTCTTAGCTTAGAGAGGAGCGTAATAATGAATCGTAGTATGAAATGGAGTGCCGGCCTCCTGGCCGGAGCCTTGTTGTTAGGAGGAGCTGCGCTTCCAGCAGAAACGGGATATGCGGCTGGTACTCAAGCAGCAGCCAAGAAGGCCGAAGCAGCACAGGTGCGGGTGGGTCTGAAATGGAAAGGGGCCTTGTCTGCGCAGCAGGGTCTGCTCAGCGGCGGACGGGTGTATGTGCCGGTGACTTTCCTGCGTGACACAGTTGGACTGAAGCTATCCTATGACGCGGCTTCGCACGTCTACAGTCTGGGAGATGGTTACCGGAAGTTGAATCTGGCGGTCTCCCAATTCGGGGTTGATCCCAATGTTAACGGGTATTATTTGAGTGAAGGATACCAGGGGAAATTAATTAAGGGCCGTATCTATGTCCCATACAAATTACTTAATGACTATCTTGGCTACCAATCGGTCTGGGACGCCAAGGCCAAGCAGCTGTCCATAAGCCCGCGTACCGAGAATACAGTTACAATCAAGAATGTCAGCTTGGACAAGACCTTTAAGGGCGCTTCCTCCAAGTTAATCTATCCTCAGGTCAGCGGCCTGGCAAATGCGGCTGCCGAGAAGTCGATTAACGATGCGCTTCGAGCATCGATGGACCGCTTCGCTGCCCAGGCGGACAAGGATTTGAAGGAACGTTCCGCTCAGGACCGCGAATACGAATATGACAGCACTTATGTGGTTACTTTTAACGAGAAGGGTGTTCTTAGCCTGGTTCTGGTTCAAAGCTCTTACACAGGCGGCGCACATGGCTTCACGTTAACGGAAGGCCACACCTTCTCCCTGAAAGACGGCAAGGAGCTTGGACTCAGTGATCTGCTGGCAAGCAACCCAGGGTACAAGAAGCAGTTGAATTCAGACCTTGCCAAGAAGCTCAAGAACAACCCGGGTTATCTTGGCGGATTCAAAGGCCTGACTTCGGATCATAATTTCTATGTGAAGCCGAACACGCTGACCATCTACTTCTTGCCTTACGAATATACCGCCTATGCCGCGGGCACGATTGAGTATGACTACGGATTCAGTGAGCTGCTGCCTAAGGGTGCCAATCCATTTAAGTAACCAGATCCGTGTAAATGAGGAGGGTCCCGCCAAATGGCGGGGCTATTTTTGTAGAATTCATTTATCTATGTTCGTCAGAGCAATAGTGCAATACACACAAAAGCCCCTGTATCGCCAAATAGCGAATCAGGGGCTTGCTGAGTTCCGATCTTATACGCCTTGAGGACCCGTCTTCTCGATGACCTTATCGACAATACCGTAATCCTTGGCTTCGGCCGCGGTCATGAAGTAGTCGCGGTCCGTATCCTTCTCGATACGCTCCAGCGGCTGTCCTGTACGTTCAGCCAGGATTTTGTTCAGGGAATCACGCATCTTCAGAATGCGGCGGGCACGGATCTCAATATCCGTTGCTTGACCCTCAGCTCCGCCAAGCGGCTGGTGGATCATGATCTCACTGTTAGGCAGGGCGAAACGCTTGCCCTTCTCTCCCGCATTCAGCAGGAACGCACCCATAGATGCTGCCAGACCTACACAGATGGTAGATACATCGGATTTGATAAATTGCATGGTATCATAAATAGCCATACCGGCAGTAATCGATCCGCCTGGGCTGTTGATGTATAAATGAATATCTTTACCCGGGTCTTCGGCATCCAAGAACAGCATCTGCGCAATAATAGAGTTGGCAACCACATCATTTACCTGCGTACCGAGGAAAATAATACGGTCTTTAAGAAGTCTCGAGTAGATGTCATAAGCACGCTCACCGCGATTGCTTTGTTCGACAACCATAGGGATATAACTCATTAGAAAACCCTCCTTAATTATTGGTGGCAACACGGTAATTAGAAACATAATTTCCATCCCAAGCATACCTGGCATAATCCGAAGCATCCGGGGAGGACAAGCCATCTTGACTTATGTAAGAAAGGTGTCCCGGGAAAACGTTTCTTACTATGAATGAACCAAGTAAACAGCCAGAGCAAGATAAGCGCTGCTGTTAGTTCTATCCATAATAACCACATCATAAACAATTTCAAACATAAAGTCAAAGAAAGTCAAACTAATTATAAAAAAAAGGCCCACTTTTGGGTGGCTTTGGTTAAAGCTATATAGAGATGCTTATAAAATGGCGCGCCCGCGAGGAATTGAACCTCGATCTCAGGCTTCGGAGGCCTACGTCATATCCATTGGACCACGGGCGCACAATTAGAGTAGCAAAAATGATTATATGTTATCCCTTGTTAAATTGCAAGCTTAACTTAAGATAACATATGCTGATTATAATGGAACCTGACTGGCGAGGACTTTCCTATTCCGAGCTTTCAATAATAGGGCAAGCGGATTTCTGTATAAAGGGGACAAGCACTGTAAATTATACGTTCGTCAGACTTGCAACCTGAGGTAGAATTAGGTAGAATGTGAGTGGGACTTAAAAAGTTAACCCGGGACGTTTTAAGGCCAATGAATGATGAAGATGAGATGGATGAAAGCCAAGCAGGAGTGAAAGCATGCGAAACATATTGGAAATCCAAAAGCAGCTTTTGCCTGATCTCATGGATATTCTTAAGAAAAGATACACCATTCTTCATCAGATCAAGCTTGCTGGAGTGATTGGCCGCAGAACACTAGCCTCATCTTTGGATATGACTGAGCGAGTGCTGCGCGCCGAGACAGACTTGTTGAAAGCGCAAGGGCTGATTGAGATCGAGAATATGGGCATGTCGATCAGCGAAGCGGGTGTTCATCTGCTTGAGCTGTTAGAGCCACTCGTCAAAGAGCTGCTTGGTCTGGCTGCCTTGGAGGACAGAATCCGCAAGGGCTACGGCCTCCGCAAAGTTATTGTAGTGCCGGGAGATTGGGACGTATCTTCGGATACCAAGCAGGAGCTTGGACGCGCCGGAGCCAAAGCGCTCCTCAGCGTGATGGAAGAGAGAGATGTAGTTGCTGTCACAGGCGGAACCACACTCGCCTCCATTGCGGAGAAGCTGACCATGCCGGTGAATGCCCGGCTTAAGGACAGCTGGTTCGTGCCAGCACGGGGAGGACTCGGCGAGAGCCTTGAGATCCAAGCCAATACCATCGCTTCCGGAATGGCTAAGCGTGTGGGTGCAGGATATCGGCTGCTGCATGTGCCTGATCTGCTTGGTGAAGAGGCTTATCACTCTCTTGTAAATGACCCCAATACTCAAGAAATTGTAGCATTGATCCGCAAAGCAAGGATTGTCATCCACGGCATCGGAGATGCTATGGAAATGGCCCATCGGCGCAAGCTGGACTCCGCTATGCTTCAGGAGCTTCAAAACGAAGGTGCGCTGGCGGAATCATTTGGCTACTATTTCGATCAAGAAGGCAAGGTTGTTCACAAAATGCTTACGCTTGGACTGAGGCTTGAAGACATTACCTCGACCGAGGTTGTGATTGGAGTTGCAGGCGGCAAGAGTAAAGCGAAGGCCATTCATGCCGTGCTGCGGTTCGGACATGAGGATATTCTGGTGACAGACGAGGCAGCAGCGATGGAGATCGTCGCTTTGCTGGATCAGGAGAAGGCCGGATTGGATAATGAAGATTAACATGGGTTACTCACGACGGTTATTCACCGTCTTGAATAAATAAAAAACGAAATTTTGGGAGGAACTTATCAATGAGTGTAAAAGTTGGTATTAATGGATTTGGTCGTATCGGACGTCTTGCTTTCCGTCGTATTCAGAACGTGGAAGGTATTGAAGTAGTTGCTATCAATGACCTTACAGATGCTAAAATGCTGGCTCATTTGTTGAAATATGATACAACTCAAGGCAGATTCAATGGCGATGTTGAAGTTCATGACGGTTTCTTCAAAGTTAACGGCAAAGAAGTTAAAGTTCTTGCTAACCGTAACCCTGAAGAATTGCCATGGGGCGAGCTTGGCGTTGATATCGTTCTTGAATGTACTGGTTTCTTCACTTCCAAAGAGAAAGCAGAACTTCACCTTAAAGGCGGCGCTAAGAAAGTAGTAATCTCCGCTCCGGCTACAGGCGACATGAAGACGATCGTATACAACGTTAACCATGAGACTCTTGATGGTTCCGAGACTGTAATCTCCGGCGCATCTTGCACAACGAACTGCTTGGCTCCTATGGCTAAGACTTTGAACGATAAGTTCGGTATCGTTGAAGGCTTGATGACAACTATTCACGCTTACACTGGTGACCAGAACACTTTGGATGCTCCACATGCGAAAGGTGATTTCAGACGTGCTCGTGCAGCTGCTGAGAACATCATTCCTAACACAACTGGTGCTGCTAAAGCGATCGGTCTGGTTATCCCTGACCTTCAAGGCAAGCTTGATGGTGCTGCTCAGCGTGTTCCAGTTGCAACAGGTTCTTTGACTGAGCTTGTAACTGTTCTTGACAAAAAAGTAACTGTAGACGAAGTTAACGCAGCAATGAAAGCCGCTTCCGATCCAGAAACTTATGGTTACACTGAAGACGAAATCGTATCTTCCGATATCGTAGGTATCACTTACGGTTCCCTCTTCGATGCTACACAGACTAAAGTAATGACAGTTGGCGACAAGCAGCTCGTTAAAACAGTAGCTTGGTATGACAATGAAATGTCCTACACTGCACAATTGGTTCGTACTTTGGAGTTCTTTGCTAAGAAAGCTCAATAATATCCGCACAATTCAAATGTGATTTCCAAAGAGGAGCAACCTGAACCTAAGGACTCCTCTTTGGTTCATGCTAAATTATCCTATACTTAATATGGATTCAGATAAATATATAGAGACACAACCTTGCTTAAGAGACATATGACAGAGAATTAGTGGATATACAGCGATGAATTTTTAGGAGGAACATGGAGATGACCAAGAAAAGTGTACGTGACGTAGAAGTAAATGGTAAACGCGTATTTGTGCGTGTAGATTTCAACGTGCCGCTCGAGAACGGCAAGATCACGGACGATACCCGGATCCGGGAGACTCTTCCAACGATTAAATATTTGATTGAGAACGGGGCCAAAGTCATTCTGGCGAGCCACCTTGGACGTCCAAAGGGTGAATTCGTAGATTCCCTTCGTCTGACTCCTGCGGCAGAGCGCTTGTCCGAGCTGCTTGGCAAGCAAGTAGCTAAAGCGGATGAAGCTGTAGGCGACGCAGTTAAAGCTCAAGTAGACGCGCTCAACAATGGCGATGTGCTTGTGCTTGAGAACGTTCGTTTCTACCCAGGTGAAGAGAAGAACGATCCTGAATTAGCTAAGCAGTTCGCTGAGCTGGCAGACCTGTTCGTGAACGATGCATTCGGCGCCGCTCACCGTGCACATGCTTCCACCGAAGGTATCGCTCATCAAATCCCGGCTGTATCCGGTCTTCTGATGGAGAAGGAATTGGATGTATTGGGCAAAGCCATCTCTAACCCTGAGCGTCCTTTCACAGCTATCATCGGCGGATCCAAAGTTAAGGACAAGATCGATGTGATCGACAACCTTCTTAACATTGCGGATAACGTATTGATCGGTGGCGGGTTGACCTACACCTTCTTCAAGGCACAAGGTTATGAAATTGGACAATCCCTTCTGGATAAAGATAAACTTGATGTAGCTCTCGGATTCATCGAGAAAGCGAAGAAGCTTGGCAAGAACTTCATGCTTCCAGTGGATATTGTAATCTCTGATGACTTCAGTGCGGATGCTAATACCAGAGTTGTGGGCATTGATGAGATTCCTGCAGATTGGGAAGGCATTGACATTGGACCGAAGACACGTGAACTATATGCTGACGTGATCAAGAACTCCAAGCTGGTAGTATGGAACGGACCTATGGGCGTGTTCGAAATCGAGCCATTCTCTCATGGTACACGTCAAGTGGCTGAAGCTTGTGCGGCTACAGAAGGCTACACAATCATTGGCGGCGGAGACTCCGCAGCAGCAGCTGAGAAGTTCCACCTGGCTGACAAAATGGATCATATTTCTACAGGCGGCGGCGCTTCCCTTGAATTCATGGAAGGCAAGAAGCTTCCGGGCGTTGAAGCGTTGAACGATAAGTAATAGGTAATATCATATGGAATGAACTTCTACTTTAGTTCAGTCCGTACAATAAAGGAGTGAGCCTTTTTGAGAACACCAATTATTGCAGGGAACTGGAAGATGTTCAAAACCGTTTCCGAAGCAAAAACTTTCTTCGAAGACATTAAAGGTAAAGCGGAAGTAGAAGGTGTGGAAAGTGTGATCTGTGCACCTTACACCAACCTTCCAGCATTGGTGGAAGCAGCGAAGGGCACTTCAATCAAGATTGGCGCCCAGAACCTTCACTTCGAGGACGAAGGAGCCTTCACTGGCGAAATTAGTGGGGGAATGCTGAAGGAACTTGGCGTAGATTATGTAATTATCGGCCATTCCGAACGCCGTGCTTACTTCGGTGAGACCGATGAGATCGTGAACAAGAAAGTCCACGCCGCATTCAAACACGGCATTACTCCGATCCCTTGTGTGGGTGAGAAGCTAGAAGAACGTGAAGCAGGGCAGACTAAAGACGTGGTGAAGGTACAGACCGAAGCAGCTCTCCAAGGTCTGAGCGCTGAGCAAGCCGCTCAAGTTGTTATTGCTTACGAGCCGATCTGGGCGATCGGAACAGGCAAATCCTCCACATCCCAGGATGCGAACGAGGTTACTTCCTACATCCGTTCTATTGTTGCGGATCTCTACGATGAGTCTGTGGCATCCAAAGTGCGTATTCAATACGGCGGCAGTGTGAAGCCTGAGAACGTGAAGGAATATCTTGGTCAAAGCGATATCGACGGAGCGCTCGTTGGCGGTGCAAGCTTGCAGCCTGCTTCTTATATCGCACTTGTCGAGGGGGCCAAGTAAGATGTCAGCACCCAGACCTGTAGCACTCATCATCATGGACGGGTTCGGTCTTCGCGGTACAGATGAAGGCAACGCGGTCGCACAGGCGAACAAACCGAATTACGACAGATACCTCAAGATGTACCCGAACACGACACTTACCGCTTGCGGTGAGGCAGTAGGTCTGCCAGCCGGACAAATGGGTAACTCTGAAGTAGGGCATCTGAACATCGGTGCAGGCCGGATCGTATATCAGGATCTGACCCGGATCGACAAATCGATCCGTGAAGGTGAGTTCTTCACGAACGAGACCTTGGTTGAAGCTGTTAAATATGCGAAGACCAATGGGAAGAAGCTTCACTTGTACGGCTTGCTGTCCGATGGCGGTGTACACAGCCATATTGACCATATGTTAGCTATGCTGGATCTTGCCAAGAAGGAAGATCTGCATGAGGTGTATATCCATGCATTCCTGGATGGCCGCGACGTGGCTCCAGACAGTGCTAAGGGATTCCTGGAACGGTTGATCGCCAAGATTGAAGAAGTAGGCATCGGCAAAATCGCTACGGTTCAAGGACGCTATTATGCCATGGACCGCGACAAACGCTGGGAGCGTGTGGAGAAGTCTTACCGCGCCATCGTTTATGGCGATGGGCCTAAGTATACAGATCCGATTCAGGCGGTTACCGAATCTTATGAGAAGTCTGTGTTCGATGAGTTCGTTGAACCTACTGTTATTGTGGATGGTTCCGGCAATCCGGTAGGACTTGTGGAGTCCGGAGACTCCGTAGTCTTCCTGAACTTCCGTCCTGACCGTGCGATCCAGCTGTCTCAAGTATTCACGAACCTGGACTTCCAAGGCTTTGACCGTGGACCTAACTTCCCGATCGGCCTGCACTTTGTATGTCTGACTCTATTCAGCGAAACGGTTGGCGGATACGTAGCCTACGAGCCGAAGAACCTGGATAATACGTTAGGCGAAGTGCTTGTACAGCAAGGTAAGACTCAGCTTCGTATTGCTGAGACCGAGAAGTATCCGCACGTAACCTTCTTCTTCAGCGGCGGACGCGATGTTCAGCTTGAGGGCGAGACTCGCGTATTGATCAATTCCCCTAAGGTTGCTACCTATGACCTGAAGCCGGAGATGAGTGCTTATGAAGTGGCAGAAGCTGCTGTGAAGGAGATCGAATCGGATAAGCATGATGCCATTATCCTGAACTTTGCCAACCCGGATATGGTGGGTCACTCGGGTATGCTTGAGCCGACAATCAAAGCGGTTGAAGTTACAGATGAGTGTGTAGGCAAAGTCGTTGATGCTGTGCTCGCTAAAGGCGGAGTCACTATTATTATTGCTGACCACGGCAATGCGGATATGGTATTTGATGAGAACGGGCGTCCGTTCACCGCGCACACTACTAACCCGGTTCCGTTCATCGTGACATCGGAAGATGTGATTCTGCGTGAGAGCGGCATTCTTGCCGATGTGGCGCCAACGATTCTGGATCTGATGGGACTTCCGCAGCCTGCGGAGATGACCGGACAATCCATGATTGCCAGCCGTAAGAACAACTAAATTCATATAATAAAGGAGACTTTAACATGACAATTATTTCTGACGTATATGCACGCGAAGTCCTTGACTCCCGTGGTAACCCGACTGTAGAAGTTGAAGTATATCTTGAATCCGGCGCTATTGGCCGTGCGATCGTACCTTCCGGTGCATCCACAGGCGCACACGAAGCTGTAGAGCTTCGCGATGGCGACAAATCCCGTTACCTGGGTAAAGGCGTTCTGAAAGCAGTTGAGAACGTGAATGAGATCATCGCTCCAGAAGTAATCGGTATGGACGCTTTGGACCAACTCGGTATCGACAAATTGATGATCAGCCTTGATGGTACTGAGAACAAAGGCAAGCTGGGTGCGAACGCAATCCTGGCTGTATCCATGGCTGTTGCCCGTGCTGCTGCTGACGCTCTTGATCTGCCGCTGTATGTATACCTTGGCGGATTCAACGCGAAACAGCTTCCAGTTCCTATGATGAACATCGTTAACGGTGGTGCCCATGCGGACAACAACGTTGACGTACAAGAGTTCATGGTTCTTCCAGTAGGCGCGCCTACTTTCAAAGAAGCTCTTCGTACAGGTGCCGAGATCTTCCACAGCCTGAAATCTGTTCTTGGCAGCAAAGGCCTGAGCACAGCTGTAGGTGACGAAGGTGGATTCGCTCCTAACTTCTCTTCTAACGAAGAAGCACTTACAACAATTATCGAAGCGATCGAAAAAGCTGGTTACAAGCCAGGCGTTGACGTATTCCTGGGTATGGACGTAGCTTCCACTGAGTTCTTCAAGAACGGTAAATATGAGCTGGAAGGCGAAGGCAAATCCTACACTTCCGCTGAGTTCGTAGACCTTCTTGCTTCTTGGGTTGATAAATACCCAATCATCACTATTGAAGATGGCTGCTCTGAAGATGACTGGGAAGGTTGGAAGCTTCTTACCGAGAAGCTTGGCGACAAGATCCAATTGGTTGGTGACGACCTGTTCGTAACCAACACAGAGCGTCTTGCTAAAGGTATCGAAGATAACATCGGTAACTCTATCCTGATCAAAGTGAACCAAATCGGTACATTGACAGAGACTTTCGATGCGATCGAGCTTGCAAAACGTAACGGCTACACAGCTGTAATCTCCCACCGTTCCGGTGAGTCCGAAGACAGCACAATCGCGGATATCGCAGTAGCTACTAATGCTGGTCAGATCAAGACAGGTGCTCCTTCCCGTACTGACCGTATTGCGAAATACAACCAATTGCTTCGCATTGAAGATCAATTGGGTGAACTTGCTCAATACAACGGCTTGAAATCCTTCTACAACCTCAAAAACAAATAAGAAGCAAGATCACCTCTTACTTCTAGATATGCAAAAGACCTCAGAGCTGGCTGCCAGCTGTCTGAGGTCTTTTGTCTGTATTACCCTATATGCTGTATGTATGTGTCTGTCTGTGCTAATTAGGTAGCAGTGCATGTCGCTAGTTGATTGAGCTTCTTGAATTCCTGAATCAGCTCCCGCTGTAGGCTCTTAGACAGCTGGTGAGACCGCAGTCCTTGAACCGCACCCTCAAGCGCATAGAGCATATGCAGGCTGGCAGAGCTGTCATGCCGGCGAATCCGGGCGTAAGCTTCCCGGCTGCCCAGCTGTATAAGCTGAAACGGCGTCTTGATGCCACTGGCGATCAGCTTCCCTTCAAGGACTTGACCGATGTTAGGCAGATCAGAGAGCTTGGTCATCGGCCTGCTCTCAGTTATGTGGTTTGTTTTGCAATCACTCATCAGACAACCTCCTAAGATGTGGTAACAAATTTCATATCATTATATGGGATAGCAGCTAAGCTTGGCGTGACGTAATTCACAGTTATGCATGGTAATTATGAGAGTATCCTTCGTAGACCTAGAATTATCGTGAGGTCGGCAGTGTGAGAGGGAAGTAGAGAGGGTACGCAGGCTGGCTGAGAATGCCGAGGGTTCCTGTATGATCTCCCGCGCGGCAGCGGGAAATGTGAAGCTGTCTACGGTGCCGGAGATCCAGGTGGCAGCAACCTGAAGACAAGGTTACGGTCGATCCGTAGTTGTGTTCACGATTAAGCTATGGTACACTATAAATGCTGTTTATGTGTACATATTAATTCAATTATCATATAGATGGTGATCACGCTTAGGAGGTGGATTGAATGGAAATCTTTTTGAAAGTGCTGCTCATTATTTTTTCCATCGGTTTGGTTACAGTAGTTCTTTTGCAAAAGGGAAAGAGCGCGGGGCTTTCCGGTGCCATCTCCGGGGGCGCTGAGCACCTTTTCGGTAAAGCAAAGGCACGCGGTATGGAACTGGTTCTGGAACGTTTGACTGTGGTGATGGCTACTGGATTCTTTATTTTATCAGTTGTCGTAGCTGTTGTGCTTAAGTAGGAATAGCCTGGATATATCTACAATGATAAGGCTCTCGTTTTCTTTAATGGAAACGGGGGCTTTTTTGTGTATATCTGCGTGTTCAGGGTAATCTAACAGTATATTCGTCCTCTATGGTGAGGGGGAATGACCGATTTTGCGGGAAACGGATGCAGTCGGTTGATTTCGTGTATACTAGGGTATATACAAGAAGGGTAATTAAGGAAGATTACGACAGCTTGTGTACAAGCCATCCCGAGGTGAAACGATGATAACGGAATCAGATTTATTAAATTTTATGCGGGAGACCGCCTATAAACCCATGACCTACCAAGAGCTGGAGAAGCATTTCGGCATAGAAAGCGCTGCTGACTTCAAGGAATTCCTCAAGCTTCTGAACCAGTTGGAGGGAGAAGGGAAGATTCTCCTGACCGAGACCAACCGTTATGGAGTACCAGAGCGGATGAGTCTGCTGCGCGGCCGTCTTCAGGTGCATGCCAAAGGGTTCGCTTTTCTGATTCCCGAGAACCGGGAGCATCCCGATGTATATATTCATGCCAATGATTTGAAGAGCGCGATGAATGGAGATATCGTGCTTGGCAGAGTGACGTCCAAGAGCGCCGGAGGCGGCAAGCTTGAGGGTGAAGTTGTGCGTATTGTTCAGCGTGCCGTGACTCAAGTCGTCGGTGTGTTCCAGAACAATGAGGTATATGGCTTTGTCATTGCCGATGATAAGCGGATTAATAAAGATATTTTCATACCGAAAGGCGCATTTAATGGGGCCGCGGACGGAGAGAAAGTTGTAGTTCGCATCGTTCGTTATCCGGAAGGACGCTCCGCGGCAGAAGGCGAGATTATTGAAATATTGGGTCATAAGGATGACCCTGGCGTAGATATTCTGTCGATTATCCGTAAGCATCAGCTGCCGGAAGCTTTCCCGGAGGAAGTGCTGGCAGAGGCGCTGGACGCTCCAGACGTCATCGAGGAAGATGAGATCCGCAAGCAGAACCGCCGTGATCTGCGCGATAAGATTATTGTGACGATTGACGGGGAAGATGCGAAGGATCTTGATGACGCGGTGAATGTGGAGAAGCTGCCTAATGGGCATTTCCGGCTCGGGGTTCACATTGCCGATGTGGGCTATTATGTAAGGGAGAACTCCAAGCTGGATCAGGAGGCCTATAACCGGGGCTGTAGTGTCTATTTGGTGGATCGTGTTATTCCCATGCTGCCGCATCGGCTGTCTAACGGAATATGCAGCTTGAATCCGAAGGTGGACCGGTTCACGCTGTCCTGCGAGATGGAATTCAACGAACAGATGCGGGTAGTGAAGCATGATGTCTTCACCAGTGTGATTCGGACGAAAGAGCGGATGACTTACACGAATGTACGCAAAATTTTGCAAAATGAAGACCCTGAGGTTACAGAGCGCTACAGCGATCTGGTGCAGAACTTCAAGGACATGCAGGAGCTCGCGCTGAGACTGCGCGGGAACCGGATCCGGCGCGGAGCGGTGGACTTCGACTTCGAGGAATCCAAGGTGATCGTGGACGAGACCGGTAAAGCGGTAGACATTGTCAAGCGGGAACGCTCGATTGCGGAGCAGATTATCGAGGAGTTCATGCTTGCCGCGAATGAGACGGTAGCTGAGCATTTCCACTGGCTGAAGGTGCCGTTCCTCTACCGGATTCATGAGGACCCGGATCAGGAGAAGCTGCAGAATTTCATGGCGTTCATCGCCAATTTCGGATACTCGGTGAAGGGCAAGGGCAACACGGTTCATCCGCGTGCGCTGCAGACTCTTCTTGAGGATATTAAGGGAACGAAGGAGCAGACGGTTATCAGTACGATGATGCTCCGCTCCATGAAGCAAGCGAAGTATGACTCCGAGAGCACCGGGCACTTTGGTCTGGCTGCCGAGTTCTACTCCCACTTCACCTCGCCGATCCGGCGGTATCCGGACCTTGTCATTCACCGGATTATCCGGGAAGTGATTGAGGGTGGGGGAGCCCTGACCCCGGCGCGCCAGGAATATCTGGCCAGCCGGATGCAGGACATTGCGCAGCAGTCCTCCGAGCGTGAGCGGGTCGCTGTTGAGGCTGAGCGGGATACCGAAGCGCTGAAGAAAGCGGAATTCATGCTGGATAAGGTCGGGGAGGAGTTCCCGGGTATTATCAGCAGTGTGACCAGCTTCGGCATGTTCATTGAGCTGGAGAACACGGTAGAAGGTCTAATTCGTCTGAGCGCGATGACGGACGATTACTATAACTTCCACGAACAGCATATGGCGCTGATCGGCGAGCGTACTTCGAAGATCTACCGCATCGGTGATGAGGTGAAGATCCGCGTTGTGCGGGTGAACATGGACGACCATACCATCGACTTCGAGATGGTCGACATGAAGCCGCGCCGCGAGGGCGGTAGACCGCGCGGCGAGGGCTTTGGCGGCGGCCGTGGCGGCAAGGCCGGCGGCAGGGATGACCGCGGCGGCGGCTTCGGCGGCCGCGGGGATAAAGGCCGCGGCAAGGACAAGGGCCGCGGCGGCTCTGGCGGCTCCGGCGAGAGCTTCGGAGCCGGTGGCGGCACTGCGGCGCGCGGCAAGCGCCGCGGCGGGGATGCGGCTTCCGCGCAAGGCGGGAAGCCGGGCAAGGGCGCGTCCGGCGTACGGACGGACGCGAGTGCCGCCCCGGCCCGAAGCTTCGGCTTCGGTTCGGGCAAGGGCGGCTATGGCGGCGGCTCGTCTGCGGGAGCGACGGGCCAAGGCGGCTCGCGGCGGAAGCATACGACCGCGAGCGGGATCTTCACCCCCGGCGGCAGTGAGGCCGGGGGCGAGGGCGGCGCGCCGAAGCGCAAGAAGCGCAAAGGCGGTGGCAAGAAGAACGGCAGAAGCAAAGGTGACGCGAACAATGCGACGGCCGCTTTTGTGAGGAAGAAGAAGTAAGGTGTAACTTGAGTTAGATTAACCGTCAGGGTTTGCTTGTTGAGCTCTGGCGGTTTTGATTTTTTTGCGATAAGTAATTAATTGAAAGTGTATACTGTCAAATGATTAGGCAGGCAGTCTCACTCAGTGTAGGGAGGGCATGATAGAGGATGAACAATGTAACCAAAATGAGAATATCCAGGCCTGCACAGGAGGTGTTCGATGCTTTCGTTGAGCCTTCAAAGATCGGGAACTTCTGGTTCTCTTCCAGTTCTGAGCGCTGGGAGCAAGGCAGGACGATCACCTTGAGATATGATGAGTATGACGCGCAAGGGGATATTTATGTGAAGGAGATGGAGTTGAATAGAAGGATTGTGTTTGAATGGGGCGCTAGTGGAGAAGGGCATGTAGTGATAATTACCCTAAGTCCCACTGGTAACGACGAGTGTATAATTGAAGTCATTGAAGAGGGTTTTGACGCGGGTGATCAGGATGTGATCCCTCAAATGCTGGACAACAAAGAGGGCTGGGTCTATATGCTGACTTGCTTGAAGGGATATTTGGAATACGGTGTTAATCTCAGAGCAGCTTTGGTGAAATAAGTAGAGGAACCAGTGGTCACGGCGCACTGGCAGATGTCGGCTTGATTTTGACTGGGCACATTTGATACAATGATTTAACCTGTATGTATGCTGCAAGTGAGCAGGCATGTGCTCTGCAGCTGCATCATAGGATGCCGAGTAACGTTTGAAGGAGTGAGAACATGGGTAAGAAAAGTGACGGGAAGGTTCTGGCCCAGAACAAGAAAGCTTCCCATGACTACTTCATTGAGGATACTTTTGAAGCGGGAATGGTGCTGACGGGAACCGAGATCAAATCCATCCGGAATGCCCGCGTCAACATTGGGGATGCTTTTGCCACCATACGGAACGGTGAAATTCACATCCACAACATGCACATCAGCCCGTTCGAGCAGGGCAACCGCAGCAACCCTTCGGACCCTACACGGACACGCAAGCTGCTGATGCACAAAGCCCAGATTCATAAGCTGCTTGGTCTGTCGAAGCAGGAAGGCTATTCGATCGTGCCGCTGAAGATCTATATCCGCAACGGTTACGCGAAGCTGCTAATCGGTCTTGGTAAAGGTAAGAAGCAGTACGACAAGCGCGATACTGCGGCCAAGAAGGATGCTCAGCGCGATATCCAGCGCGCACTGCGCGAGAGGCAGAAGGTGGCTCGCTAAGAGCTTTAGGCAAGGGACGACGCGTCGGTCCTACAGTACAATCCGGCAACATGCACCTTAGCAGTGAATGCATTACCGGGGATTGACTTGATTAGGTGAAACTGTACGCTTTTCCAACAAGTCCATAAGCCATTCAGCATGAAGTTATGCTATACTAATTCATGTAACACAGGATTACAGCACTTGTGCTTGCTAATCCGTTAATCCAGGCACCACCCTTTCTATTGAGGGGGCGTTTATGGATTCGACGGGGGTAGATCGAGCATGGGTAGCGGGTAGTGGGGACGCGTCCACTTCATCAACGCTAAAGCCAATTAAACGGCAAACAATCAACTAACTACGCTGTAGCAGCTTAATAACCTGCTCACGTGCTCCTCTCCTGCATCGCCCATGTGCCGGATGTAGGGGCTAACTCTTAGTGGGATACGCTGTCACATCTCCGCCTGGGGTGTGCTGAAGAAGACAATCAGGCTGACCCAACGTATAGCCGGTTACAGGGCGATACTCGGGTGACATCAAATCTGTGACTACACCCGTAGAAGCTTATGTGGCGTTGCCTTCGGACAGGGGTTCGACTCCCCTCGCCTCCATATGTAACATTTAAAAAAGCGACCTTAGTAGGTCGCTTTTTTCGTAAGCAGATTTCTTCAAATTGAATGGAAGCAAGTTTACCCTTTATGGAAATCATCACAGCAGTAATAACAGTCGTATCCTGAATTATGGATTAATGGCTAGAATCTTTAATGCGGAAGAAGTGAAGAGTTACTGGGAGTACTCGAAAGGGTTAGGAAAACGATGGAAGCAAGATGAGGGACTACAGTTATCTTTTTTTAATTGAGAATGCAAAGATCTACACACTGGATTAAATTAGCTTGGAGCTGCGGAGCAATTGTTTTAGACAGGAGTCTAAGGCATTTACATCATCAACCTGTGTACTGGTCGGTGGTAATTCATTTTATGATATAATAAGTTTAATTTTAAAGCTGGAGGGGATTGAGGATGTTTGCGAATCGAGAACAACTCCAAGAAGTTTTGAAAAAAGCGAATCAACAAGCCCGGAAGCAAGCCAGAGAGTCAGGTGCCTCTATTTATTATATAAAGAATAACAAGCGTGTTCGTGAAGACGCAGAAGGTAATAAGTTTGTGATCGTTTTTGATGCAACCGGAAAGCGTCAGGAATTTGAATATCATGAGTGATATCAAACCTATCATGACGGTTTTTGCTGGTACTAATGGAGCTGGCAAAAGCACGATTAGTTTGCAAATGAGAGAGTGGATCGGCGAACTGGTTGACCCGGACCAGATTGCACGAGAATTAAGACCAGATGACCCGCGTAGCGCTGATCTGTCTGCTGGAAGGGAAGCTGTGAAAAGAATCCGTTCTCTCATCAAAAGCGGACAGCACTTTGCCATTGAAACTACATTATCAGGTACCTTTGTTTTGAAGCATATGCAAATTGCCAAAGATACCGGTTATAGCGTTGTCGTGTACTATATCGGTCTGCAAGACGTTCAAATGCATATAGATCGTGTAGCTTCTCGTGTTGAGCAGGGTGGGCATTGGATTGCAGAAGAGGATATTCGCTTTCGATATGGTCAATCATTGCAAAATCTAAAGCCTGCTTTAGCTATCGCAGACCAAGTTATCATCATTGATAATACATACGAGCCTTCTATTGTGGCTGAAATTATGAATGGGAAGATGATCTATTGTGTTGAGTCGATACCTGCTTGGTCTGAGACTGTTCTCTTGGGATACCCTTCCTAGTGTGACATTAAATCTGTGATTACATCCGTAGAAGCTTATGTGGCGTTGCCTTCGGACAGGGGGGTGGGCTCCCTCGCCTCCATACATTAAATCCACAACCGATCCGGTTGTGGATTTTGCATTTCAGGGATATGGGTCACAAAATACCTGACTTTTAGTCCGTCTCCCCGCTCAGTTCCCGCATGACCGTCTCGTATGGAACGTAGTAGAGCTTATAGTAATAGAACACTCTGTGATTGGGGTATTCCTTCTCCAGTTGTGTGATGATGTGGAACCATTGATTCTGTGCCTCTTCAGGCGGCAGACGGACAAACTCCTCCTCATTTATCGCGCCATCCATAACTTTAAGCATACTTATGATGGTCGCTGCGCGTTCCTTATAACCTGATTGTCTGCTGTATTTAAAATTTGGTTCGGGATATCGTTGTTCACATACTGTCTGACCGCCTCAAAAAAGTGCTCCGCATAATCAAAACCATGATGTCCCCTTGTAATCAGCCCCGGATTGCTGACATGTATATAATTTCACCGTCTCCTAGGACACCTAGAATCCTCTCTTTGTGAAGCTGCATAGCCTCTTGACTTGCTCCGGGTGTGAGGTGTAGTAACTGATTGTCAATTTCATCCCTGGCATTAATAAGTCCCTTCTGTAAGCCAAAGACGGCATAGTGTCTGCTTTGACCCAAATAGTCGCTCTGCAGGTTGTGATAACGGAGGTATGTCCAGATACTGGATACTACCAGAACGCTAAAGAGGACATAGCCTACATACTTATATCTTTTTCCCCGACCAGACTCCTTCATCCAATAAGGTCCTCCTTTATCAATGGGTAGTGAGCTTGTTAACTGGCTGTCCTTGGCAGCAGTTAATGTTGTACACCCTTGAATTACTCTTCGGGAATTCTGCAAAGTACTGCATACTCGGTGGATATCATAGCACTGAAAGGTAGTGGTATGCACCCTGCCATCTAATATTACATAGCCAAACCCCATGCTTGGCAAGGGTAAATAAGCCCAATAAAACTTCCATAAAACAGGTGGATTCGCGGCCAATGGTCCTGCAATTCAGCCGCTTAGATTAACAAAATTGCACTATTGACCGATAACCAAGGCGGTGTTAACCTGAAAAGAGAAAACGATTTACGTAAAATATCCAATTGAGTATATTATTATGGAAAATGTCACTTCGTGTAATTATTTGTCGAATTACGTCAGTTTTATCGTCAGTTCAATTCCTAATCGAATAGTAGGGAGATGATGTCTGGTGTCATCCAACACGGTAGAAGAGCGGTTGTCTGAACATGAAGCGTTCGGATTTTGGGACAAGGTGTTGGCTGAATGGGCTGGGGAGCCCCCTATACAGCCAGACGGGATTGAAGGGGAAGTCCGGAAGACCAGGCTGGAGATGCGAATTCCCGCACAGGTTACGGAGAAGCTGGGCGTTTATGACCGCTTTCGCGACGATCTGCGAATGATTGTATACTTTGCTGTTTGGGCCGCAACGCTAAGAGCCTATTCCCGCTCGGAGAGCAGGTTCGCAGTGATGCTTCCGCCGCTGGATGATCGTGCTGGCGCCCGGAACGTGCCTGTACTGATCGGGAAGCCGGACAGAGACAGGAGCTTCAAAGCAGCGCTTGGTGAATGGCGCGAGACATTACGGGAAGCCTATCGGGCTTCGAAAGGATGGGATACGGGTCCGGGTGATCCGGCATTGCACAATAAGTGGAGAGAACTTGAACAGTTTGCTTATTCATATGAACCGATACATGGGAGGGAATTTGTAAGATCGTTCGCGCAGACGAACGAAAGGAAAGTGTTATTACATATCGGGAAAAGCCCGGAAGGGGAAGCTGCGCTTGCCCTGCATTATGACGAGAGCTTGTATGGAACGAAGCTGATGCAGGCATTGGCGGATAGCTTCATCATCCTGCTGGAGCAAGCCGCTGAGCAGCCTGACTGCGACATGTCTGCACTGGAGCTGAGAACCGGCGAGGAGATCTCAAGACAGCGCGCATGGAATGATACGCAGGCGTCTTATGCCCGGGACATGACCATCCACGGTTTGTTTGAACGTACTGCGGAGAAGCTGCAGGACCGGATTGCCGTAGCAGCCGGAGAGGACAGGCTGACTTATCTGGAATTAAGCCAGCGGTCGGATGGCTGGGCCCGGCGGCTGCAGGAGGAAGGAATCGCTCCAGGTGACCGCGTTGCGGTCATGATGAGCAGATCTGTTGACTGGCCGGCAGCTTTCTTGGCTGTCCTCAAATCGGGTGCTGTCTATGTGCCGATCGATCCAGCATATCCGGCAGAGCGGATCGCTTATATGCTGTCCGACAGCATGGCATCTGCAATAATTGTGTCCGACAGCAGCAAATGTAATGAACTCCAGCAATTTGAAGGCGCTATCATTGACATATCTGGAATTTCTAGATTGAGTGAAGACAACTTATCCGGACCGTTGCCCGTCACATCTGCGGACGATTTGGCCTATCTATTGTATACGTCTGGTTCAACGGGAATGCCTAAGGGTGTTATGGTTGAGCATCGAGGGGTCAGCAATTTGTTATGTTATTTCGAGAACAGTCTTGGCGTTAACGCCAATGACCATGTGCTGCAATTTGCCAGTACTTCCTTCGACGCATCCATATGGGAGATGGCGATGGCTCTGCTCACCGGAGGCGAGCTGCATATTGCCACACCGGATATTGTGGGTGATCTTCGGCGGTTTGAGCTATGGACGCAGGAACAGGAGATTACGGTGGCTACGCTTCCGCCAACCTATGCGGTCCATCTGAATCCGGAGAGGATGCCATCCCTTCGGCTTCTCGTAACGGCAGGCTCCGAATCGGGAAAAGAGCTGCTGGATCTATGGCATGATCGGGTGACTTATGTGAACGCTTACGGACCGACCGAGACAACGGTCTGCGCCACTGCCTGGGACGGCAGTGCTCAGCTGCTGCCTTCCTCGGCGCTTGTGCCTATCGGCGGACCGCTGCCCAATATGCAAGTACATATCGTGAACGAGCAGCTGCAGCCGCTCCCGGCAGGGGCGGCAGGCGAACTCGTTGTGTCAGGCACCGGTGTAGCGCGTGGCTACTGGAACAAGCCGGAGATGACGGCCGACCGGTTCGTCCGTCTTCCTTCGGATGGTACAAGAGTATATCGGACGGGCGACTTGGCTCGTTGGACACCGGACGGCCAGATTGTATTCTTGGGGCGGGTCGACCGGCAGGTCAAAATACGCGGATTCCGGATTGAAACGGAGGAAGTGCGGCACGCGCTTGTCTCGCAGGCAGGAATCAAAGAGGCCGTGGTGGCTGTGCGGCCTGATGCGCACGGGGAACCCGCGCTTGCTGCCTTCTATTCGATTCATCCGGATAGCCAGGTTGATGCCGAGCTGCTCAAGGAGCAGATAGGAAGCCGCTTGCCGGCTTTTATGATACCCGCTTATTGGTTGGAGGTCCCAAGCATCCCGCTTACGCCGAACGGCAAGCCGGATCTCGCGGCACTTTACGCTTTACCGCTGCAGTCGGCCGGAGAAGAGTCGCCAGAAGACAGCACACCGCTGAGCGATACCGAAAGCCGGTTGGCCGCGATTTGGACTTCGCTGCTTGGCATTGAAGCGGTGGGACGAGATGACGACTTCTTCAGAATCGGCGGCCACTCTATGCGAGCCGCGAAGATGTCCGGTCTGATCTATGAGACTTTTCAGGTTAACTTGCCGCTGGAGCAAGCCTTCCGGTATGCCAGACTGTCGGAAATGGCGGCGCGCATCGATGAGCTTCGGTTCACGGAAAGTGTAGACGTGATCATGCCGGCTCCCGCGAGGACGGGCTACCGTCTGTCTCCCGCACAGACGAGGGTGTTCACCATCGAGAGCGTAAGGCCCGGCAGCACGCTGTACGTAATGCCATTTGCTTTCTGGCTGTCTCCCGCGCCAGAATTCGAGCAGCTGGAAGCCGCATTTGTCCGGCTAATTGAACGCCACGAGCCGCTGCGAACATCGTTCGGCTGGGAAGGGTCCGAGCCGGTGCAGATCGTGCATCCGTCCGTGACATTCCGCCTGGAGAGGGTTCAGGTATCCCCGGAACAGCTGACAGAGCTGACCGGAAGATTCGAAGAATCCTTCGCGCTGGACAAGCCGCCGCTGCTTAGGGCTGCGCTGGCGGAATGCACAGATGGCCGCAGCCTGCTGCTTCTCCAGCTTCACCATATTATTGCGGACGGTGTATCGCTTGGCCTGCTGCTGGACGACCTGAACGCATTCATGACCGGGCGCGAACCGTCGGCACTGAAGCTGCAATACAAGGATTACTGCGAATGGCTGCATCAGAGGGAGCCATCCCCTGAGCATGAAGCGTATTGGGCGCACCGGTTCGAGAATTACACGGGAACACCAGACTTGCCGATTGACTTTCCGCGAACCGAGCAGCGCAGTTATGAAGGCGGGACGCTGTCCATCCAATGGGACCTGGAGGCAGCGGAAGCTGTGCGCAAGCTGGCTGAGCGGTGCGGAGCTACCGTTCACTTAACCATGCTCGCAGCCTACTGTGTCCTTCTGTCGAAGGTGACGGGTTCGGAAGAGGCGGTCGTCGGTTCGCTGCACGCGGGTAGAGATGTTCCGCACACGCGGGATATGGTCGGCATGTTCGTGCATACCTTGGCCCATCGCTGCCGGGTAGACGGAGAACTGACGTTTGAGCAGTTCGCCCGGAATGTGAAGGAGGAGGTAGCCGGGGACTACGCGCATGCAGACTATCCGTTCGAGCGTCTTGTCCGCAGCTTGAAGGTGCACGGGAAATCGCGGAATCCGCTGTTCGATACGATGTTCGTGCTGCAGAATCTGGAGCCGCAGCTCAGCCGGGAAGGGCAGATCGAATGGAGACCGCACGTCCTGGAGGAGAAATGGTCGCGATTCGATCTTGTGTTCCAGGCATGGGAGCATGCAGAGGGCATGATGCTATGGGTGACCTATGCGAGTGCCCTGTTCAAAAGAACAACGGTGGAGCGTCTGGCGGAGGACTTCCGGAAGCTGCTGGTCAAGCTTTCGGAGCAGCCGAATGATCCGCTTGCCGAGGTGGACTTGACGGAAGGGTACCGGGCTATCCCGGCTTCCAGCCATAAGCTCGATTTTCAATTCTAGTCTATTAAATGGAGGAATAGTGGATGTCTAATCGTAAAGTTTTGCCAATCGCCACCCCGGACCTGACTTCCTACGCGCATTTGTCTTACTTTCTATCGATCATGTATACGGACAAGGATGCGCTGAGATGGGTGTATAGCCACTATATCCAGCTGCATGTAAGACACTGGTCCGACACATCCATGGTAGATTATTTCACGCAGAATCCCGACGTTCACCTGGTGCCGACTGTAGGCGGCTCCCCGCGCTTGAACCGGGGATTTGTCAAGCGGTGGGCCCCGAGCTTTGGCGAGTTCGTCCGCCGAAGCATTGATGACGGTCAATATGTGGTAACTTTCGTAGACGACTACTATATTCCCGGAACTGTCGCTTATCAGAATCGTTCCAATCCACATGGCTTGATGATCTATGGTTACGATGACGACAGCCGTATGTTCCATGTCTCCGCCTATTTGGCGAACCAGAGCTATGGCAATACACTGGTCAGCTATGACGACATGGAGATGGCGTACCAGGGGATCGACCCGGATCCGTTCAACTATACGGGATACTTGCACCTGTACCGTCTGAATGAAACCTTCAAATCTCTCTATCCGTTTCAGGTGCCTTGGGTGATGGAGCAAATGGAAGATTACCTGTACGCCAGACCTTCGAGTCGAAGATTGCTGGCGTTTGAAGAGCCTCACGACATTCCGCCTACTTGGGGAATTGAGACATATGACTGGATGATCCATGAGTCCGAACGTCAACTGGCGCGCCAGACCTTTGTGGATCACCGTCCTTTCTATGTGCTGTGGGAGCATAAAAAAATGATGAACCGCCGCTTGGCGTACATGGAGGAGGAAGGTTACTTCACGTTCTCCGGCGAGGTTGCCGCTGAATACCGCGAAGTCGAACAATCCGCGATGCTCGCCCGCAATCTGAAGCTGAAGCATATGATGAGCAACGACGACAGGCATATGGTGCAGCTCATCGACCGTTTGAAGGCACTGAAATCGGCGGAATCGCTCGTTATCGAGCGCATGCTGGAGGAATATGAGCGTTCAATCCGCACCCAGGACGAGAACGCAAGACGATTGGAGCATACCCGCTAGGCGAAGGCACGGCCATTCTGCAGGCAATGCTGTTACCTTAAGCTAAGCCATTTAACTCACTTATAAAAACACACAGGGATACGTAACGAGGCGAACGACTCCAATGCTGTAGAAGCAGTCACGGACGGCCGTTGCCTCAAGACTTCAATCGTATAGAGAAGTACTGGAACTACATTGCAGCCAATAGGGAGGAAATTGAAATGGATGCGTTAGAAATTCGCAAGCTGTTATCAAGCGGAAAATGGGATAAAGAGAGGCAGTTCTGGTCCGAACTGCTTGAAGGAGACCGCGAGCTGACGCGCTTGCCCGAGGATCTCCGGCTCGGCGATCGGGAGCAGCCACAGACCGCGGAATATCGGACAACGTTCGGGGCTGAGCTGTCCGGCAGAATCCACGCTTTGTCAGGCGGATCGGACATCGCTGCCTTTCTGGTATTGCTAAGCGGCGTTCAGCTTGTGACCAGATTATACGCTTATGTGCAGGAGGTACTGCTTGTGACTCCCGTCTTCGATGGGCCGGCGCAAGAGGATGCTCAAGTTATCAATCAGCTGCTTCCATTCCCTTTTACCCTGGATCCGGAGCACTCTGTTCGTGAGAATCTGAACGCACTGAAGAACCGCTTGGCGGAAATTCTGGATCATCAGAACTACCCGTTCGCCCAGCTCGCAGCCGATCGGGGCTGGAGCACTCTGGAGGAGGCTGATAGCTTCCCGATTCCCATCGCTGTTGGATGCGAGCGCTTACATAAGAGCGGGATACTGGAACAGGCGACAGCAGATGTCGTGTTCTGGTTCGCACAGCAGGAAGGGAACTGGACGTTGGAGGTCCGCTTCAACCCGCGGCGCTACTCAGACATGTTCGCACAACAGGTGGCTTCCCGGGTGCTGCTGGCCCTGAATGGTCTGCTCGGCAATCTGGATGCCCCACTCTCGTCAATCCGGCTGCTGGATGAATCCGAGCGGGATGAAGTGATACGGGTGTTCAACGATACAGATGCCCCCTTCCCTAGTGACCGCACGCTTCATCGTTTGTTCATGGAGCAGGCATCTCAATCCCCGGATGCTGTCGCAGCGATGTATGGCGAGAGTACAATTACGTACCGTGAACTGGACGAGCGGTCGAGCCAACTGGCAAGGCTGTTGCAAAAAGCGGGCGTCGGCCCGGAGACCCGAGTTGCGCTGCTGTGCAGACGCTCATTCGATATGCTCGTGGGTGCGCTCGGAATTCTGAAAGCCGGCGGGGCTTACGTGCCAATTGAGACATCCTGGCCGAAACGCCGGGTGCAGACGGTACTGGAGCAGGTTCAAGCTGCCTGTATCGTGACCCAGCGTGATGTGTTCACTTCTTTGGCAGACCTTCCATGGATGATCTCGCCGCTCCGCCAAGTGGTGCTCCTTGATGATGAAGGGGATACACCGGGCATCTCCCATCCTGAGCGGGAGTCGGTTGTCCGGATGTTTGATGATCTGGCGGCGAAGGCCCATGACCGGGTGTCAGCAGGCGGCTTCATCAGCTCCTATACCGGGCTGTATTTAACTGAGACGGAAGTGGACGAATACCGGGATCGGGTTGTCGGATTAACAGCCCCGTTCGCTGGCGAAGGGAAGACGGCGCTGGAAATCGGCTGCGGCTCCGGTCTCATTATGTTCGAGCTGGCAGAGCGCTTTGCCGGATATACGGGTCTTGACCCGTCTTCGCAGACACAGGACAAGAACCTGAGTCAGCGGGACACACAAGGGTGGGATGCCGGACGGCTTCAGCTGCTAACAGGCTTCGCTGATGAGATTTCAGGCATGGCAGACGAGTCTTATGATGTCGTGCTGCTTCCAAGCGCCATTCAGTTTTTCCCGGACTATATGTATCTTGAACACGTGCTTCGGGAAGCGGTACGGATCGTTCGTCCAGGCGGGGCCATCATTGTGGCGGACGTACCGGACGAGTCGGCGAAGGAGGAGTTCCGGGCTTCACTGGAAGGCTTCAAGCGCAGCCATGGCACTTATTACAATACCCGCGTCGGATTGGATCAGCATTTATATGTGCATGAGCAGTTTTTCGCCGGTTTTGCCGGGCGGTTATCCGGCTTGAAGGCAGAAATTCACAAGCGGACGGAAGGGTTCAAGAACGAGCTTCGCTTCAGGTATGACGTCGTGCTGACGAAGTCTGCTGTGTCTGATTCGAGTATCGCCACACCAGAGGGGTTCGTTCCTGCTGCTGATTTACAGCAAGAAGGCATTATCTACTATACCAAGCGTCATATAGAGCTGGAGGATGCAGCAGGTCTGCCCGAAGCGGCCGATCCATCGGGAACGGCGTATATCATCTTCACCTCCGGCTCGACAGGAACGCCAAAAGGCGTCATCGTGTCCCATCGTCCGGTTGTCAACACGATCGACTGGGTGAACAAATCCTTTGGCATAGGTGCTGAAGACAGGCTCTTCTTTATAACCTCGCTCTGCTTTGACTTGTCTGTGTACGATGTGTTCGGCACGCTTGCGGCAGGTGGAGCGATCGATATTGTACCTGAAGAGGATGTCCGCAGACCGGAGACGTGGCCTCAGCGAATGGCGGCCCGCGGCATCACGATATGGGACTCCGCTCCGGCGGCGCTTGTTCAGAGCCTTCCCTTCTTCGATAAATACGAAGGCCAGGCGGCTCCGGTACGCAGGTTCCTGCTAAGCGGGGACTGGATTCCGCTGACACTGCCCGAGCAGCTTCGGCGCTTGTTCCCGGGCAGCCGGGTAGCCGCGCTGGGCGGTGCGACCGAAGCCTGTATCTGGTCGAACTATTACGAGGTGGAAGAGATCGATCCGCAGTGGCAGAGCATTCCGTACGGCAAGCCGATTCGCAATGCCAAGTATTACATTCTGGACCGGGAGATGCAGCCTTGTCCGGTCGGGGCCCGCGGAGAACTATTCATTGGCGGGGCGTGTCTTGCGAGCGGTTACCATGACGCGGGGCTGACAAGAGAGCGGTTCATAGCTGATCCGTTCGGGCAGGCAGAGGGTGCGCGTATGTATCGCACAGGCGATATGGCCAAATGGATGCCGGACGGCAACATAGAGTTCCTTGGCCGTGTGGACCGTCAGGTGAAAATCCGCGGATTCCGGGTCGAGCTCGGGGAGGTTCAGGCGAAGCTGCTCCGGCATCCTGACATTAGCCAGTGCGTCGTTCTTGACTGTCCGGACGGCTCCGGGCAGCGGGCGTTGTGCGCCTATTATGCGGCAGCCGAGGAGCTTCCGTATCGCGCGCTTCACGATTATCTGAGCCAGGACCTGCCGGGCTACATGATTCCATCTTATTTCGTCCGGCTGGACGCGATACCCGTAACGTCCAACGGCAAGGTGGACGCTGCCGCGCTGCCGAATCCACTGACAGTTGTCCATTCGGATGCGGAATATGAGCCTCCGGCGAATGAAGTAGAGGCTGAGCTTGTCGAGCTCTGGAAGGCACTGCTGGAAGTGGAGACGGTGGGCGTGAACGATAACTTCTTTGAGCTTGGAGGCCATTCTCTGCTCGCGGTCAAGCTTGAAATCGAGATGGAGCAGCGGGGACTTCTCATCTCACCTGAAGACTTCCTGAAGTGCTATACCATACGTGAGCTGAGCCAATATACAACAAAAGCGGCAGCTGCCACTGCCGAGACTGCAAGCTAGTGCTGGTGTATGGTCTGGCGCCGGATCGGTGCATCTATGGAAATTGGGAAAGGTGGGGCCATTCATGCCGAATGCGGCACTAATCTGGTTAGTCATTCTGGGAGCAGGGCTGCTCGCTGCCATGGGATCCATTGTTATCGCCCTGGCCGGCATTCGCTCAGGTAAGCGGCAGCGAATAGCGGATGCCCGCGGAGTCACAGGCTCCTTATTAATCGGAGCTGGATTCTTCGGCTGGTTCGGGTACTGCGTGTACGATTCTGCCTGGCTGTTCTCTTCATCCGGGCGCTCCGCCGCGAAGCTCTGGGCAGATGCTTCTCTGACGGAAGTATTCGTTGCGGGATCGGTATTTGCTCTGGGGCTGCTGTTCGGCGTCTATCTGGCTCTGACGTTCCGCTATCCCAAAGCAGGAGAGCGGCCCTATGCCGCGCTTCTACTGCTTAGCATCATCAGCGGCGTCGGTAACGCCTCGATGATCTTTGTGCTTAACGCGGCGATAGCCGCACAAGGAGACGCCCGGCTTCAGCTGCTTCCCTATTTTGTCCTGGGCATGCTTGTGTTCATCTGCGGACAGCGTCTGCTGCGTTCCCGGCTTATCCGGCTGACGAATGAGATGGTGTACGAGAAACGGATGCAGATTGTGGACACCATTCTAGGCGCCCCTTACGAGAAGATGGAAGCATTGGAGCGCGGGAAAATCGAGACGAGCCTGAACAACGATACGGAAATCGTCAGTGCTTTTGCGAACAAGCTGGTCAGCATCGGGACCTGGACGGTTACGATTCTAGCGGGATTCGTCTACCTGGCGCTTATTAACCTGGCAGGCTTTCTGCTGTCCATCGGCGTTGTAACGTTGGCGTCGGCGGGTTTCTATGCTGTGCTGCGCTCGGCCGACAAGCTCTGGGGACAAGCAAGAGACATTCAGAACGTATTCTTCAAATTTATTCACGACCTCATTCATGGCTTCAAAGAACTCTATCTTCACCGCAATAAGGCGACAGCATTCCGGGACGACATGGGGGACACCTGCGGGTCCTATCGGGACAAGCGGATGAAGGCGGAGAGCAAGGTGGCTGGCGTCATTGTCTTCGGCGACATGCTGTTCGCGGCCGTTATCGGTACTGTTGTGTTCACCTTCCCTCTGCTGTTCATCGGAATCGGGGGCGGCGAGCTGCGCAGCTTCGTGTTCGTCTTCCTCTATATGGCGGGACCGCTGACGTCGATTCTCAACTCGATGCCCGAGCTTTTTCAGGCCAGAATCAGCTGGAGCCGGCTACGTAACATCTCCGAGGAGCTGTCGGCGCTGCAGGAGAAGAGAGCTGTTCCGGATGTGCCGGATCCCGCATTGGGACTCGAGCTGCGTCTGGAAGAAGCCGTCTACGCTTACGGCGGACAAGACGGAGACAAGTCGTTCGCTGTCGGTCCGGTCGATCTGGCCCTGCGCTCAGGCGAGCTGATATTCATCGTCGGCGGTAACGGCAGCGGCAAATCAACGCTTGCCAAGCTGCTTGTGGGCCTGTACGAGCCGAAGGGCGGGAGTATGAGACTGAATGGCGTACCGCTGAATGCGGGTGAAATCGGGGATTATGTATCAACGATTTTCAGTGATGCTTACTTGTTCGACCGCCTCTACGGGATTGATTTCGCGGAGAAGGAAGAGGAAGCGCAAGCTTATTTACAGCTGCTAGGCCTGCAAGAGAAAGTTACGATTCGCGACGGGCATTTCAGTACGACCCGGCTGTCCACCGGGCAGCGGAAGCGTCTGGCTATGCTGGTCAGTTACCTTGACGATAAGCCGATCTGCCTGTTCGATGAGTGGGCGGCGGATCAGGACCCGGAGTACCGCGCCTATTTCTATACCACACTGCTGCCGGATCTGCGGAGCAAGGGCAAATGTGTCATCGTCATCACGCATGACGACCGTTATTTCGACATGGCCGACAAACTCATCAAGCTGGAAATGGGGAAGATTGCATGAAGTTGATCTGCTTGCCGTATGCGGGAGCTTCGGCTGCTATTTATATGAAGTGGAAAAGAATCCTCGGTCCACACCTATGCTGTGTCCCTCTCGAGCTGGCAGGACGCGGCGTTCGAATGGGCGAGCCATTCTACAAGGATATGGCAGAAGCGGCCGAGGACATTGCCGCACGCCTGGTCCAGGAGAGCGGGGGCGCGCCCTACGCCGTCTTCGGCCATTCGATGGGCGCCATGATCCTGTTCGAAGCACTCCGCTTGCTGCGGGACCGGGGACTCCCAGCGCCTGACGCGATCTTCTTCTCAGGCAGGCCAGCGCCAGATCTTGCCCCGCCTGAAGATCCAATCCATGAGCTTCCGGACGATGCATTCGAGAGCCGGATTCTGGAGATGGGAGCAACTTCACCCGAACTATTCGCAAGCAGGGGGCTGAAGAATGTGTTCATGCCGATCCTGCGCGCGGATTTCAAGCTGGTGGCAACTTACAGGTACGAGGAACGCGAGCCGCTGCCATGGACCTTCACAGCTTTGGCCGGTGCTGAAGAGAAATGGACGGATGCGGAGATGGCAGGCTGGCAGCGTCATACGGAGGCAGACTGCCGGATTGTACGCATGCCGGGCGGCCACTTTTATTGGCAGCAGGGCGAGGGGGCCACATTGCTGCCTGAATATCTTCGCGGTGAACTGCACAGAACGGAATTGCTGGAAGCAAGATAAGTTTAGCTTTTGCAGGATAGCATGAATGCCGATTGACGGCACTATACCCGCTTGGGAGGAGTTGTACGATGAAGCCGTTCTGCAATTTGACGGAGGTGCTGGCCCATGGAGCCGGTACCGGGAAGAGCATAGTGTTCATTCAAAAAAAATCCGAAGCCCGTATGACCTACCGCGAGCTGTACGCCCGTAGTCTGCGTGCAGCATCCCGCTTGCGGGCCCAAGGCTGCCAGATTCAGGATGAGGTCGTCATTCGGGTGGAAGATCCGCGGACCTTCGTTATCGCATTTTGGGGCTGTGTAGTTGGTGGAATGGTGCCTGTACCGCTGGCTGCGGGCGGCAGCGAGGAGCATCTTACCAAGCTTCGGCAGGTCTGGGGACGGTTGAACCGTCCTTGGCTGCTGTCGGAGCCTGACTTCGCCGAGGTTGAAGATGAGCCTTGGGCAGCTGGGCGCAGTCTGGCTCTGGAAGATGTCCTGTATACGGAAGAAGAGATCACGGATGCGGTGGCTGACGAGCTTTTGGCACAAGGACTGGCCGGCGGGCAGAATGACGAAGACAGGCTTCCTTACCGGCCTGCTTCGGGAGCCACTGCCTTTATTCAATTCTCGTCGGGCTCTACCGGCGACCCCAAGGGGGTCGTGCTGACCCATGCGAACCTGCTGTCAAATATGGCGGCGATTGTGAACTGCTCGGGAACAACCGAGCATGATTCTTCTCTTAGCTGGATGCCCCTGACGCATGACATGGGGTTAATCGGCTTCCACCTGACTCCGATCTATGCAGGCATGGATCAGTATATTATGCGTCCATCACAGTTCATGCTGGACCCGATGCTCTGGCTCTCCAAGGCCCATGAGCACCGGATTACGTCGCTCGCCTCGCCGAATTTCGGTTACAGGCATTTTCTTGCCTCTTATAAATCCAAGCGGGTGGAAGGCTGGGACTTAAGCTGTGTCCGGCTGATCTTCAACGGTGCGGAACCGATATCAGCGGAATGGGCCGAGATGTTCGTGTCAGAGATGGCGCCGCATGGTCTTTCTCCAGGGGCTATGTTCCCGGTGTATGGGATGGCCGAAGCGACACTGGCAGTTACTTTCCCGCCTGCCGGGGAACGGCTGACCTCTGTCCGCCTGCATCCGGAATCGCTCCGGATCGGCGGGGAAGTCCGCATGGCCGAGGAGGGAGATGAACGTTCGGTGTCGTTCGTGGATGTCGGGAGTCCTGTTCAGGACTGCGAGGTTCGGATCACAGACGAATCGGACAAGCCGCTGCCTGACGGGCGGATCGGTCATATTCTCATTCGCGGACTGAATGTCACCGCAGGCTATTATAACGCTCCGGAAGCGACCGGGCGGGCAATAAGTCCCGAGGGCTGGCTGCGTACAGGCGATATCGGATATATGTCTGGCGGCAGGCTGGTTATTACCGGCCGTCACAAGGATATTATTTTTGTTCGGGGCCGCAATGTATATCCGCATGATCTTGAACAGCGGGCTGAAGCGGTCGAGGGTGTTGGTTATGGAAAAGCGGCCGCGTGCGGTGTTCCGCATCCGTCCAAGGGAGAAGAGGAGGTTATTCTGTTCGTGCAGCATCGCGGCAAGCTTGAGAAGTTCGCCGCGACGGCCGAACGGCTTCGCCGGCAATTGAACCGCGAGACGGGTCTTGATATCGGACGAGTCGTACCGGTGCGCCAGCTGCCTCGGACAACGAGCGGCAAAATCCAGCGTTATAAGCTGGCCGAACGGCTGATCGCCGGGGAATGGGATGAGGTGTTAAGTGAGCTGGAATTGCTGCGGTCCGAAGCGGAGGCAGCTGCGGCTGCGACTGCGGCGCAATCTGGTTCGTCAGCACCGTCCGCTTCAATCGCAGACAGCGAACACCCTGATATGCATCGCCTTGCGGCGTTATGGCGCGAGACTCTGGGCATGAGCTTTGTGGGAGCGGACGATCATTTTCAAGAGCTTGGGGGGAATTCATTAAAAGCTGCACAAGCGCTGGCGGGCATTCGCAGGGAATGGGGCGTCGAGCTGTCGTTCCGCGACCTGTACGAATGCCCCACACCGCGGCTGCTACTGGCGCGAATTCAGCGTGAAGTTCACCAGGCGTCTCCGGGGCCGGACAGCTTGCCGTCCGCAGCACTTCGTGCCGATGGCCGCTACCCGGTGACGGTTGCGCAGCGGCGAATGGCGCTGGCAGAGCAGGCGGAGGATATTGGCTGCGCTTATCATATTCCGGTTGCGCTGACGGCTGAAGGGCCGCTTGTGCCGGAACACCTTAGAGAGGCACTTCAAGCGTTAATTGACAGGCATGAGATGCTGCGTGCTTCTTATCATTGGGATCAAGGAGAGCTTGTACAGCAGATACACCCTCCTGGAGAGATTGACGCTGACTGGAAGGTGTATGCGTGCGAAGCGGCGGATTTTCCTGATCCAGGCACACCGGAGCACATCGGGCTTGGTGATTCGCTGGCTCCATTCGATCTGTCCCGTCCACCTATGCTCCGGGCTAGATTGTGGACGGACGGGGCGAGCCGCCATCTGCTGCTGCTGAACGTACACCATATTGCGGCTGACGGTATCGGCATGAATGTGCTGATGCAGGAGTTCGCCGCTCTTCTTGGGAGAGAGTCACTACCGGCTCCGGGCCAATCGTACATTGACTATGCGGTATGGGAGCACAGTCAGGCTCCGTTCTGGAAGCCTGAATCCGAGTCGTTCTGGAAGGAACAGCTGGGTACGGCATTCCCTGCGCTGCAGTGGCCGGATATGGCGTCCAGGCCTGCCCGGCGCACTTACAAAGGCGGCACAGTAAGATTGGAAGTACCCGCGGATACGGTACAGGGATGGGAGCGCCAGGCACGGCAGGACTCGGCAACGATGGCTTCGCTGCTGCTGAGCTTGCATGCACTTACGGTAAGCAGGTATGCCCGCCAGTCAGAGTTGTCGATTGGCTTGCTTGTAGCAGGACGAACCCTCCCGGGTACGCTTGGGATGGTCGGCATGTTCAACAATTTCATCCCGATCCGGCTGTTGGCGGATGGGAACATGTCCTTCATTGAGCTGCGCCGTCTAGCACAGGACAAGCTGTGGGATGCGCTTAGCCATGCGGAAGTTCCGTATGAGCGGCTGATTGAACTGTCGGGCGAGCGGACGGAACTGTCACGCAATCCTTTGTTCGATACCATGCTTGTATACCATAATCAGGCGGAGACGGCGAATGTCCGGTTCGAAGCGGGAGGCTGCCATTTCGCTCAGCTTCAAGTAGAGACAGGAACGGCGAAGCTGGATCTCAAGCTGGACGTATTCCCGGAGCCCTCCGGCGCGCTTAGCTGCGTGTGGGAGTACAATGAGCAGCTGTTCCACCGGGAGACGGTCGAGCGGCTGGCGGGTCACTTCGTCCGGCTGGCAGCAGCGGTGCTGCAGGAGCCGGAAGCGAGATTGGCGGACATCGACCTGATGTCCGAGGAGGAGCGGCAGGTCGTGACGGAGCAGTTCAACGCGACGGAGGCGGCGTTCCCGGACGAGCTGACGCTGCCGGACATGTTCCGCCAGCAGGCGGAGCGAACGCCGGAGCGGATCGCGGCGGTGTTCGGGGACGGCGAGTCGCTGACCTACCGCGAGCTGGACGCGCGGGCGAGCCGGATTGCGCGGACGCTGCTGGATAGCGGCCTCGTGCCGGAGGAGCCCGTGGGCCTGATGGCCGAGCGTTCATCGGCCATGCTCGCCGGGATGCTCGGCATCCTGAAGGCAGGCGGCGCGTATGTGCCGCTGCCGCCAGCGTTCCCGGCGGAGCGGCTGCGCTACATGGCGGACGACTGCGGTCTTCGCATCGTCTGCACGCAGCGGCAGTGGCTGTCCGCGGCAGAGCAAGCGGCACCGGAGGCGCGGTTGCTGGATCTGGATGATGCGGGTTCGCTGGAAGACGCGACAGAACCGATGGAACAGACGGGTAAGGTGGAATCGAACCAAGCTGCAGCCGGATCAATAGAATCGGCTGGACCAGCCGGGAATAAGACGCAAGACAATGATGTCTTGCCGGATCGCCCAGGCTTGGCGGCTTCGTCCGCCAAGAATATCGGCGCAGCTGCCGATCTTCCCGCAGGCTTGGCGAAGCCGGAGGGACTGGCTTACATCCTGTACACGTCCGGTTCAACAGGACGTCCAAAAGGCGTCATGATCCGCCATCGGTCGGTGATCAACCGCCTGAATTGGATGCAGAAGGCTTATCCGCTTAGAGCGGAGGACGTCATCCTGCAAAAGACCCCATACAGCTTCGACGTATCCGTATGGGAGCTGTTCTGGTGGATGCTGGCGGGGGCCAGTGCGGCGTTCCTGGAGCCGGATGCGGAGAAGGATCCGGGAGCGATAGCCGAAGCGATCGCGAAGCATAAGGTAACGACGATGCACTTCGTGCCGTCGATGCTCGCAGCATTCCTGGAAGCCGTGCAGCAGGAGCCGCAGGAGCAGCTGCGGGAACGTCTCGGAACACTGAAGCACGTGTTCGCGAGCGGGGAGGCGCTGCACCGGTCGCATGTCGACCGCTTCTACGCGCTGCTTCGCCCGCTCGGCCTGACTGATGTGAAGCTTATCAACCTGTATGGCCCGACCGAAGCAACCGTTGACGTTACCGTCCACGAATGCGAAGCGGAGAGCGAGCTGGACCTTGTTCCAATAGGCCGCCCGATCGACAACACGTCACTGTATGTCATCAGTGATGGCGGACAACCGCTGCCGGTCGGCGTGCCAGGTGAGCTCTGCATTGCGGGTGTGCAGCTGGCGGCGGGATATGTGAACCGCCCGGATCTGACGGAGGAGAGATTCGTACCGCATCCCTATAAGCCGGGTGAAGTGATGTACCGGACGGGTGACTTGGCAAGATGGATGGCGGACGGCCAACTTCAATATCTGGGCCGGATCGATGATCAGGTGAAAATCCGGGGTTACCGGATTGAACTTGGAGAGATCGAACGGACACTGCTGCTGCATGATGCGGTATCCGAAGCGGTCGCAGCGGTGCGGGAGGATGGCCGAGGCGGGCAGCGCCTGGTCGGCTACATCGTAGCGGACCGGTCATGCCCGGTTAGTGAACTGCGGAAGCACTGTGGAGACAGGCTGCCGTCCTACATGATCCCGGAGGCGTTCGTGCAGCTAGAAGCCATGCCGCTGACAGCAAGCGGCAAAGCGGACCGCAAGTCGCTCCCAGAGCCGGAGCGCGAGCTGTCAGCCGGAACGGCATATGCCGCTCCGACAACGGATACGGAGGCGAAGCTGGCTGATCTGTGGGCCGAGCTGCTCGGCCGTGACAAGGTCGGCACCCAGGACAATTTCTTCGAGCTGGGCGGTCACTCGTTGACGGCGGCATCGCTGATTGCCGTTATTCATCGTGAGTTCGGTTACTTGTTCGCGCTGCGTGAGCTGTTCGCGCATCCTACGGTGCGCGAATTGGCACAGCAGCTTGAAGCGCGGCGTGCGGCAGGTCTGGTCAGCGGTTACATGCCAATTCCTAAGGCACAGGCGAAGATGAGCTATCCGCTGGCATCCGCGCAGAACCGCTTGTTCATTTTGCAATCGATGGACGAGAACGCTACCGTGTATCATCTGTCCTTTGCACTGAGGATCCGTGGTCCGCTAGATCAGGAGCGGCTGCTGGCTGCAATGAAGACAATCTTGCAGCAGCATGATGCGCTGCGGACATCGTTCCAATGGGAAGATGGACAGCCGATACAGCGCATTGCGCCGGAGTCAGTCATTGAGATTGAACACGAGGATGTAGCGGCTTTGGACCCGGAAGCCTGCATGCAAGCATTTATTCGGCCATTCCGGCTGCAGGAGCCGCCATTATTACGCGTGAAGCTTGTACGGCTCTCGGGTGAGATTGCCGCATCGGCTGTGACACATGCTGCTAACGAACATTTGCTGTTGCTGGATGCGCACCATCTCGTAACAGATGGTGTCTCCATGGCTGTACTGGCACGTCAGTTCATCGCCCACTATGAGGGAGCGCCTGCTCTATCACTTCCGGTTCAATATCCAGATTACGTGGATTGGCAAGCAAAATGGCTTCAGTCTGATGCCTGCCAGGCACAAGAGCGCTACTGGCTGGATACGTTGTCCGGGGATATCCCTCTACTTGAGTGGCCGAGCGATTTCCCAAGGCCGCAGCGGATGGATTACGCGGGCGATGAAGTGACGGTGGCTCTGGATGCCTCCATGACCCGTGCGTTGACTGATTTCGGCACCCGTTCAGGCGCGACACCGTACATGACCCTGTTAGCCATGTTCTCGGCATTGCTCCATCGGTACACGAGACAGACGGACATCTGGATTGGCAGTCCGGTTGCGGGCAGGCCGCATCCTGATCTGGCGGAATTAATCGGTATGTTCGTCAATACCGTCGTCATCCGCAGTGAGCTTGCGGGGGATTTAACATTTAGCGACCTGGTAGACCATATGAAAGATCGTGTGCTCGGCGCATTGGAGCATGACCGCTATCCGTTCGAGCTGTTGGTGGACAAGCTTGGAGCGAGCCGGGATGTCGGCCGTAACCCGTTATTTGACGTTATGTTCGTTCTGCAAAATACCGGTATTCCAGAGGTTGCAAGCGGCGATACGATATTCGAGCCCTGCACGATCCGCAGCAACACTTCCAAATTCGATCTGCTGCTGGAAGTAACGGAGCAAAAAGGCGAGTTGATCTGCCGTTTTGAATACCGTACATCATTATTCCGCCGGGAGACGATCGAGCGGCTTGCGGGTCACTTCATCCGGCTGGCAGCAGCGGTGCTGCAGAAGCCGGAAGCTAGATTAGCCGACATCGACCTGATGTCCGCAGCGGAGCGGCAGGTCGTGACGGAGCAGTTCAACGCGACGGAGGCGGCGTTCCCGGACAAGCTGACGCTGCCGGACATGTTCCGCCAGCAGGCGGAACGAACGCCGGAGCGGATCGCGGCGGTGTTCGGGGACGGCGAGTCGCTGACGTACCGCGAGCTGGATGCGCGCGCGAGCCGGATTGCGCGGATGCTGCTGGACAGCGGACTCGCGCCGGAGGAGGCCGTAGGCCTGATGGCCGAGCGTTCATCGGCCATGCTCGCCGGGATGCTCGGCATCCTGAAGGCAGGCGGGGCGTATGTGCCGCTGCCACCAGCGTTCCCGGCGGAGCGGCTGCGCTACATGGCGGACGACTGCGGCCTTCGCATCGTCTGCACACAGCGGCAGTGGCTGTCCGTGGCGGAGCAAGCGGCACCGGAGGCGCGGTTGCTGGATCTGGATGATGCGGGATCGTCCGCGGAGGACATCGGCGCAGCTGCTGATCTTCCCGCAGGCTTGGCGAAGCCGGAGGGACTGGCCTACATCCTGTACACATCCGGCTCAACAGGACGTCCAAAAGGCGTCATGATCCGCCACCGGTCGGTTATCAACCGGCTGAACTGGATGCAGAAGGCGTATCCGCTCGGGAAGGAGGATGTCGTTCTGCAAAAGACCCCATACAGCTTCGACGTATCCGTCTGGGAGCTGTTCTGGTGGATGCTGGCAGGAGCCAGTGCGGCGTTCCTCGAGCCGGATGCGGAGAAAGATCCGGGAGCGATAGCCGAAGCGATCGCGAAGCATAAGATAACGACGATGCACTTTGTGCCGTCGATGCTCGCAGCATTCCTGGAAGCCGCGCAGCAGGAGCCGCAGGAGCAGCTGCGGGAACGTCTCGGAACACTGAAGCACGTGTTCGCGAGCGGGGAGGCACTGCACCGGTCGCATGTCGACCGCTTCTATGCGCTGCTTCGTCCGCTTGGCCTTGCGGAAGTGAAGCTTATCAACCTGTATGGCCCGACTGAGGCAACGGTAGACGTTACCGTCCACGAATGCGAAGCGGAGAGCGAGCTGGACTTTGTCCCGATTGGCCGCCCGATTGACAACACATCGCTGTATGTCATCAGTGATGGCGGACAACCGCTGCCGGTCGGTGTACCAGGCGAGCTCTGCATCGCGGGTGTGCAGTTGGCGGCGGGATATGTGAACCGCCCGGATCTGACGGCGGAGAGATTCGTACCGCATCCCTATAAGCCGGGTGAAGTGATGTACCGGACGGGTGACTTGGCAAGATGGATGGCGGACGGCCAGCTTCAATACCTGGGCCGGATCGATGATCAGGTGAAAATCCGGGGTTACCGGATTGAGCTTGGAGAGATCGAACGCACACTGCTGCTGCACGATGCGGTATCCGAAGCGGTCGCAGCGGTGCGGGAGGATGGACGAGGCGGGCAGCGCCTGGTCGGCTACATCGTAGCGGACCGGTCATGCCCGGCTAGTGAACTGCGGAAGCACTGTGGAGACAGGCTGCCAACGTATATGATCCCGGAAGTGTTCGTGCAGCTTGAAGCCATGCCGCTGACAGCAAGCGGCAAAGCGGACCGTAAGTCGCTGCCGGAACCAGAGCGCGAGCTGTCAACCGGAACGGCATATGCCGCGCCGACAACGGAGACGGAAGTGAAGCTGGCTGATCTATGGGCCGAGCTGCTCGGCCGGGACAAGGTCGGCACCCAGGACAATTTCTTCGAGCTCGGCGGCCATTCCTTTCTGTTGGTGCAGCTGCACCAACGGCTGGAAGAAGACGTACGCGGAGTGGTCAGCGTAACGGATCTGTTCGCTTATCCAACCGTGGCCAAGCTGGCTGCCCATATCGACCGGACAATTGGAGATCAAGCTCACACAGCTTCGTCCAAAACGCTGGTTCCGCTCCAAATACCGGATGTACTGCGGCCCGGCGCTGGGCAGCAGCCGCAATCGCGGGCGTACCTGCGTCTCACGCTTGATGAAGCTACGGTGCGGGAACTGCGCGAAATTGCCGAAGGCGAGCGCATCCAGCCGGCTTCGGCGGTGCTCGGCATCTGGGTCATACTGGTTGCCCGAATGTTCCGCCAGCCGCGCTTCGATCTGCCGGTCGCCGGTTTCGGCCAGGGCATTCGCCTAGCCGAAATTGATCTGAGTACAATGGACGGGTTCTCGGGGCTGATCGATTACATTCGAACACTGCCAACAGCCCACCCGGAAGGGTCAATTATGATTCCGCCAGGCAATGAAGCTGCCACGCTGCTTCTTTTATACCGAAATGGATTGTTCGGGGAGCTGCCGCGGGAATGGACGGAAAGGTCAGATCTCATAATCGCTGCTGAGACGGGCGGCAGAGCATGGGCCATAGAACTTGAGTATAACGCCGGTAAAATCCGCAGTGAGAAGCTGAAGGAGCTGCTGCAGTCATTTCCGGTATGGTGCCGCCGTATGGCACAGGAATCGCAGGCCGGCAGAGTATCGGCAGCTGCTCAGACGGACACCGCTGAGCCAAGGGAGGGACTGAAATGAACGGATTCGCGATGATGTTTCCCGGCCAGGGCTCGCAGTACGTAGGCATGGCCAAAGGTGTGTCCGCCCGTTCACGAGCCGCGAGGCTGACATTCGAGGAGGCGGGTGACGCGCTTGGATGGGATGTGCAGCATCTGTGTAATGAAGGCGATTTGACCCGGCTTACACAGACCGATAACGCCCAGCCGGCTATTCTGACTTGCAGTGTCGCCGCATACCGGGCCTGGATCGAGCTAGGGGGGCCTGAGCCGCTGGTGGGGGCGGGCCACAGCCTCGGCGAATTCTCGGCGCTCGCCTGCAGCGGCGCCCTTGGCTTCGCGGATGCGGTCAAGCTCGTCCGCGAACGCGGCGGGCTGATGCAGGAAGCGTCCCGGACAAGTCCGGGAGGCATGGCTGCCATCGGCGGCATCGGCATCTCCGATGAGCAGCTGGAAGAAGCGCTGGCAAGGGCAAGTGAGCCGCAGTCGATCGTTGTCATTGCCGGGATCAACTCACAGGAACAACGAGTCGTATCAGGGCATCCGGACGCGCTGCTTCGCCTGAAGCAGATCTTGGCGAAGCTGGATCCTTCGGCCCGCTTTATTCCGCTGCAGGTTAGCGCGGCTTTCCACAGCCCTTTGATGGGGGAAGCGGCGGAGCGATTTCGGGAGCGCTTGGAGAGCTGCAGGTTTCACACGCCAAAATGGCCAGTGCTCTCCAACGTAACCGGACAGCCTCATGAGAGCGTGCATGAAAGCTATATCCGGCTGCTGGCTTCGCAATTGACGGAGCCGGTTCGCTGGGCCGCATGTATGGACGCGATTCGCTCATTCGGCGTTAGGCAAGCGGCCGAGCTGGGTCCCGGCCGCGTTCTGACCGGCTTGCTGCGGTCTTATGCGCCGGACCTTACCGTGTGGTCCAGTGATGACGAGCCGGGCCGGCTGCCTTTGGCGTCTGCCTTGCCGAGCCAAGAGCATCTCCCCGGCGCGAAGCCGCAGGGGAACACCGGCGCGGCAGCTTCCAAGAGCGGGTCCGGTGTTCAAGACCACGCAGTCACTCGGCCGGAAGCGGAGGGCACCGAACCGGTGCTCTCCGCCCAGCGCCGGGAAGACAGCGGTGCCACTGGCCCGGCGCTCTCCGGCCAGCGCCGGGAAGACAGCGGTGCCACTGGCCCGGCGCTCTCCGGCCAGCGCCGGGAAGACGGCCGTGCCACTGGCCCGGCGATCTCCGCCCAGCGCCGGGAAGGCAGCCCGGCGTCAGGCCCGGCGCTCTTCCTGCCGCGCTGCCTAGGCATCGCTGTCGCTACGCCAAATGGCTGCGCGGAGCTTGAAGCTTACCGCCTCGGCGTGCTGGAGCCTTACCGTAAGGTGGAGGCGCTTGTGCAAGAGCTGCGGCGAACGGGTCTTAAGCCGACCGAGGAGCAGCTTCACCTAGGCTGGGAGATGCTGCTCAGCCAGTTTGATACAAAAGGAACGAATTTCGAGGAGCGCAGATTGCGGCTGTCCCGTCTGCTGGAGGAGACGGGAACATCGCACCTGTTCGAGGTGCCTCAACTACTAGTTGAAGGAGGCGTTGCACAATGACAACCAAAGTGTTCTCAATTGGCCGGTCGCTGCTATATGCGGCGGTGTATCTGGTTACTTTTTTCGCAATCTATACTTTGCACGAAAAGCTGGTCATCCAATCGTTCGCCCCTTATCGGGAGTATATGCAGCGTAATATTCCGGTCTTTTTAAGCTTCGTCATGGGTATCGTGTTCGTTGTGTTCCTGATTATCTCCCGCGTGCATACGGCAATTACCGGCGGAAGGCAGCCGGGCATTATCCGCACAGCGAGATTTACCGCCTTGAACAAGAGTCAGTGGCTGCAAGTCGCAATCATGGGGCTCGGAGGTACGTTCCTGTACCTGTCCTTGATGAATCTGGACTTCGTCCGCAGCAACACTCAAGATTTCGAGAATTATGTCAACTTGTTCGGCACAGCCGACAATTTCCTGTATGTCCTGGCGGGTGTGGGCTTTCTAGCCGTCTTCTTCGAGGAGCTGCTGTTCCGGGGCATTGTGTTCAATGCCTTGAAATCCAAGATGCCGGTATGGGTATCCGTGCTGCTGAGCTCAGCCATCTATGGTTATTTTCAGCCAAATTTCTGGGTGTCGGTAACGGCCTTCTTCCTCAGCATTCTCTACTGCCTTGTGTATCACCGGATGCAGTCGCTCTGGTCTACGATCGCGATCGGCGCTATCGTCAACTGCCTTATTATGATCGCGGATCGGGCCGGTATGGTGGATGCGATGGCCAAGCTGCCGACATTTGTGCTTGAAGTTGTGCTCGTGGCCAGCTTGCTGCTCATTGTAGGGACGCTTCTGTACATGTACAAAGGAGGCGCCTACGTCAAGCCGTACGCAATCATGGTTGGGAATCTCGCGGTATATGTGGTGATTTACTATGGTTTGCTGCAGGTGCTTGTCGAAATCTGGGAGCGGGCGGTGCTGCCGAAATATCCCGAGCTCAGCAATCACGGCATTATCGGCTTGTATGCGAACGCATTGCTAGCCATGCCGATTTACTATCTGGTACTGAAGCTGTTTTATAAAAAAGACCTGATCGCGATCGCCCAGTTCAAAAAGACGACCGTCTCCGCTCAGGTGCTCAGCATTCTGCTCGCGGTATGCATGGGACTGTGGATTATGAGCGTGTTCACCATTCCCCAGGTCGCGAAGGCCGCGCCTGGATTTGATGGGATTGTAGGCTTCTTCCTTAGGTTGGAACCCTGGGTATTTTTCAGCTTTTTTGTAATCAACTCGCTGTATAAGGAAGTGCTCTTCCGCGCATTGATCTTTAACGAACTGCGCCGGGCGGTGCCGCTGCCTGTAGCGATGCTTGTGACCGGTATTCTGTATGGCATTCTCTTCTTCTCGGGAGATTTACCCCTTATGCTGTACGGAACGGCGGGCGCGGTCATTTTCGGTCTGCTCTATGTCTGGCACCGTTCGATTTGGCTGACGATTGTGAACGAGTATGTGTTGTTCGCGTCTTACTACATCATTTGGAACAGCGGCGGTCTGCCGGATGGAAGTCTCCGGTATGTCATTATGGCGGCAAGCTCGGTGGGCATTATTGCGCTGATGTATACGCTGTGGAGAATTAGCCGTCCCGCTCCTGCCAGCCAGCAAAAGCAAGAGCAGCCGAAGATGGGTATCGGCGCCTAACTGGAGGCACTGAAGAGAGTAGAATATAGCTAGAACGAGGAGGGTTCCGATTGCAACAAAAAGCTTGGTGGGAAGAGGATGAAATGCCGTTCGAGCTTGAGGATGCGGCTGTGGAGTCAGCTGGGACTGCGGAGCCTTCAGGCGTCATGGAGGAGACCTCCGGCCGGGATATCGCCATTATCGGTATGGCGGCCCATCTGCCGAATGCGGAGGATGTAAGGCAATTTTGGGAGCAGCTGATGTCGTCCTGCGACGCGGTCGGCCCGTTCCCCGAATCGCGTCGTGGCGATGTGGAGTCGATGCTCGCCGGCACGAAGCTGCCTAAGGGCAAGGTTTCGTACTACGATGGCGCTTATTTGGAGGGGATTGACCGGTTCGATCACCGCTTTTTCCGACTCTCGCCCAAAGAGGCGGCTCTGATGAGCCCGAATCAGCGTCTGTGGCTGGAGACGGCATGGAGCGCCATCGAGGATGCGGGTTACGGCGGGCGCAAGCTCTCCGGCAGCCGAACCGGCGTGTATGTCGGCTATAACGGAGATGCGTTCCACGATTACAAGCGGTTGATCGCGGAGAGGGACCCGGCTGCGCTGTCAACGGCTATTCCGGGCAACCTGTCGTCAATCGTTGCGGGTAGACTGTCCTATCTGCTCGACCTCAAAGGGCCGGCTATGACGGTAGATACCGCATGCTCGTCTTCACTGCTTGCGCTTCACCTTGCAGTGCAGGCGCTGCGCAGCGGCGAGTGCGAGATGGCGCTGGTCGGCGGCGTCAAAACGTACCTGCTTCCCGTCGATATGGGCATTCGGATCGGCATTGAATCCTCGGACTCCCGCGCACGGACATTCGATAACTCATCGGACGGCACTGGCGGCGGGGAAGGTGCGGGAGCGGTGCTGCTCAAGCCGCTCGGCCGGGCGCTGCGCGACCGGGATGCGATCTATGCGGTGATCAAAGGCAGCGCGGTGAACCAGGACGGTGCATCTGTCGGCATTACGGCGCCGAACGTGCTGGCGCAGGAAGAAGTCATTATGCAGGCTTGGCGGGATGCCGCAGTTGAGCCGGGGACGATCGGTTATATCGAAGCTCACGGCACCGGGACCCGCCTGGGCGACCCGATTGAGATTGCCGGCATAACGCAGGCTTTCCGCCATTACACGGATCGGAGACAGTTCTGCGCGGTTGGCTCCATCAAGACGAACTTTGGCCACCTGGATACAGCGGCGGGTATTGTGGGTCTGATCAAGACAGCGTTGACACTTCATCACGGCACAATTCCTCCGATGCTGCATTTCCGCGAGCCGAATCAGGCGATTCCGTTCGTTGACTCTCCGGTGTACGTCAACGACCTGCCGCGGGAATGGCACCAGGAGAACGGCAATCCGCGCCGGGCGGGGATCAGCTCGTTCGGTATGAGCGGGACAAATGTGCACGCGGTGCTGGAGGAGGCACCGGGAGCTGAAGCTCTGTATGAAGCGGAGCCCGAAGGTACGGACAGAGACGCGCTGCGGGTGCTGGCGCTGTCCGCGAAGAGCGGGGCGGCTCTGCAGCGTCTGGTAGAGCGGTATGCTCTGTTCCTGGAGGAGGAGGGACCCGGTCGTATTCGGCTGCGCGATATTTGCTATACGGCGAATACGGGCAGAGGACATTACGACTATCGCGCCGCGCTCACGGCGGATTCCGTAGGCGAACTGGCAGGCAAGCTCCGCTCGCTCGCTGAGGTTCTAGCCGCAGCACAAGCATCTGGCGAAAGCGGGTACGCTTGCCGAAGCGTCTCTTCTGACGTTTGGACCGGGCGGGCTGACGAGCCGGGAGCGGCGGGATATACGGAAGATGAGCTTAAGGGGCTGTCACCCGGGGATCTGTGCCGGGCTTACGTGTCTGGCGGAAGCTGGGATTGGACGCCGCTGTATCAGGAATCAGACTGCCGAAAAGTCCATCTTCCCACGTATCCGTTCGAGCGGACCCGCTGCTGGGTGGCAGAGCCGGCAGGGGATGAGGACTACCGCTTGCCGGACGGATGGGCGGACGCCTCTGTATCCGCCTATTCTGCCCAAACCGCAGCGGAGCAGCCGGAGCAGGACTTCATACGCCTGACCGGCCGTTCCTCGAGCGACGGCGGTTACTCGGATACCGAGCGCATAGTCGCTGAAGTCTGGGGACGCGTGCTGGGCTTCGCGGAGATCGGCGTACAAGAGCATTACTACGAGCTGGGCGGCGACTCGATTCTGGCGCTGCAGATTGCCGAGCAGCTCTCCCGGCGGCTAAGCAGGGAAGTCAATGTTGCCGGGCTGCTTGCATATCCGACAATCGAGACGCTGTCCGCTCATCTGGATGAGAGCCTTCTGGCGGCTGAGGCCGTGCTGGATACGGCTTCAGTCGGCACTGATGCTAATAGTGCGGTGGCCGCATCCCACGAGGGGAGCGGACAGGCGGGAGCGGACCAGGCTGATTGGATTGAGCACCCATTATCGCGGTCCCAGCTCCGTATCTATCTGGCGAGCCAGCAAGCGGAAGCCGATCTTCATTTCAATATGCCAATGGCTTATGCCATAGACGGTCCGCTGGACGTGGAGCGGCTTCGGGCTGCTTTTGTCCGGCTATCCGAGAGGCATGAGAGCCTGCGTACCACATTCGGATGGTCGGACGCCGGTGAACCGGTGCAGCTGATACATCCGCTGGCGGTTGCGGAGGTGGAGCAGCAACAGGCGGTATCCGAATCCGATTGGGCCGGCAGTGCAGCGGCCTTTGTCCGGCCGTTCGACGTGTCGCAGCTTCCGTTATTCCGGGTTGGAGTCGTCTCGGCGTCCGGGGATCGGCATCTGCTGCTGCTGGATACGCATCATCTTATTGCGGACGGAGCTTCTCTCGCTCTGCTGCTTCAGGAGCTGACTGCTTTGTATGGCGGTCTTGCCCTTCCTTCGAGCACGGCGGATTACCGCGAGTATGTAAGCTGGCAGCGGGAACAAGCAGAATCTCCCGCGCTGCTGAAGCAGCGGGACTACTGGCTGGGGGAAGTGCTGACAGGTACGCTTCCACAGCTTCGCCTGCCGCTCGACTATTCCCGTCCGAAGACGAGAACCATGCAGGGAAGGATGTATCGTTTCACAGTGGGGGCGGAGACGGTGGAGTCGCTTCGGGATTTGGCCAAAAGACAGCATCAATCGCTGCACACCGTGCTGTTCTCACTCTATACCCTGCTGCTGAGCCGGTATACCGGTCAGGATGACCTGATCGTCGGCTCGCTTGTGAACGGAAGGGAGCAGGCGGAATTCCGGCGTACGATTGGATTGTTCATCAATTTCCTGCCGGTGCGCATCCGCGCGCGGGCCGGGATGACATTTGCCGAACTATTGGAAGAAGTCGGCCGGAGGACGACCGAAGCCTATACCCATGGCGGATTCCCGTACGATGAGATGGCAGCGGCTCTGAACGCGGTCGCGAACCGGTCGCGCAACCCGCTGTACGACACGATGCTCGTGTATCACAATCACGCTGCGGGCAGTGAGCGTTTCGAAGCGGGCGGCCTGACATTTGCCGAATATCCGCTTGAGCGGGACTCCTCCGCACTGGATGTCAAAATGGATCTGTTCCCCGGAGCCGATGGTACCCTGCGCGGCGTGATTGAGTACGACTCGGCGCTGTTCCAGGAGGCGACCATTGCCCGGATGGCGGAGCATTATTGCCGCCTTGCGGCGCTTGCGGATTCAGGTACTGGTACGGCGGTTGACCACTTCGAGCTGTTCGAGCCCGAGGAGGCGGATGAGCTGGAACGCAGACGCCGATTGAACGACGGGGCAGCTTCCGCTCCAAAGCGTCATCTGGCAGTTCGCGTCGCGTCAACGTTCACGGCAGAACCGGTTGCCAAGCCGCTGCGGGATTGGCTCGCCTCGTTTGGCTTTGCGCCAGATGTGAGTTTTGCGCCGTATAATCAGGTCTTCCAGCAGTTGATGACCGATGCCGATCCGGAGCAGTGGCCAGCCGGCGGCGCGAGCGTTGTGCTTGTCCGTCCAGAAGACTGGCTTGCGGCAGGTATAGAGGCGGAGGCTGGGCTGGTACGCCTGGAGGATGACTTCGAGCGGCTGTTCACCCTGCTTGGCAGCCGGTCCGGTCAAGGGCCGCAGCTCGTAGCGGTCATGCCTTTTGACCGGAACGGCCCGCTTCGCGGTATCTCACCGGAGGCAGCCGAGGCCTGGCACAGCCGGCTGCGCACGCTTGCCGCGGCGGCGCCGACCGTGCACCTGCTGGATGTAGAAGATACAGCTGTACGCTACCGGGTGCGGGAGATTGAAGATCCGGTGGCGTTCGAAGTGGGGAGGATTCCGTATACGGAGCCGTATTTTGCGGCCGTGGGAACGGAGATTGCCCGGGCATTGATCGGGTGGCAAGGCCATCCATTCAAGGTTATTGTCGTTGATGCCGACCACACGCTGTGGCGCGGGGTAGTCGGGGAAGACGGCGTAGCGGGGCTTGTGGTATCCCCGCCATTCGCCGCATTCCAGCAGCTGCTGCTGCGGAAGCGAAGCGAAGGGCATTTGCTGGCGCTGTGCAGCAAGAACAATGAGGCTGATCTGTGGGAGGTGTTCGAGCAGCATCCGGATATGGTGCTTCGCAAGGAGCATTTCTCTGCATGGCGGGTCAACTGGCAGTCTAAACCCGTGAACATCCGCGAGCTGGCGGAGGAGCTGAACCTGGGACTAGACAGCTTCATGTTCATCGATGACAATGCGGCCGAGTGCTTGGCAACGATGTCCGTATGCCCGGAGGTGCTGACGCTTAAGCTTCCACAAGAACACGAGATCCCGGCGTTCCTGGAGCATGTGTGGGCTTGGGACCGGCTGCGCGTAACCGAGGAAGACCGGATGCGTGCAACTGGCTACGATGCGGAGCGTAAGCGGCAATCGGCGGCTAACGCAGGCGAGACGCTGGAGAACTACCTGCAGAGTCTGGAGCTGAAAGTCGGCATGCGTCCACTTGCGCTGGAAGAGACGGAGCGGGCGGCGCAGCTGACGGTGCGGACGAACCAGTTCAACCTGAACGGCATCCGGCGGACGGAAGCGGATATTCGTGGCTTCCTGCAAGCGGAAGGCTCGCATGTATGGATTGTTGAGGCGGCTGACCGTTATGGCGAGTACGGCCGGATCGGCCTCGTGGCTGCGGAGGTGCAGGGGGAAGCGCTTGTGCTCAGTCAGTTCCTGCTAAGCTGCCGCGTGCTGGGCCGGGGGGTTGAGCAGGCGGTATCGGCAGGACTGAAGCGGATCGCACTGGAGAACGGCTGCACCGAGCTTCGCGCTGCCTTCCGGCGAACCGCCAAGAACAAGCCGTTCGAACGCTTCTTAACAGAAGCAGGCTGGAATCCGATCGGAATCCGGGCAACTGGCGGAGAAGGGATTGAAGCTGCGGCTTCAGGAGACGGAATTGCGGCTTCTTGCCATATCGTACTGTCCAGTGTGCCTGATGTCCCGGCGCATATTGACTTCCTTGAAGGTGTACGGCTTGGCTCAGATGAGGCTTATAGTGAAACGGCGGCTGCGAACGGAGGACCTGCGCCGGGAGCGGCGGTGGCCACGCTGGAGCACTCGGCTGCGGCTGCCGTTACGGCTACGGAAGCTGCAATGTCCACCGTCGCAGGTACCGCTGTTAGTCTCCCAAGTAACACTGCGGATAGCGACAGCCCGTTCAGCGAACAGCCATACGATTGGGTAGTGCCGTATGAGAATGAGGCGCTGCTTCTGCATCAGTCGTACGTGCTGCCGCTGCGCTACGCCGATGCTTCGGCTATAGTGTCGATGCCGAGCGGAGATAGGGAAGGCTCAGATGCGGGTGGCGTCACGAAGCTTCCATACGAGCCTCCGGCCAACGAGACGGAAGCCGCGGTTGCCGAGCTGTGGGAACTGCTGCTCAGCGGAGGGCCGTACGGCCGCAGCGACCATTTCTTCGATTGCGGAGGCAACTCGCTGCAGGCTGCATCGCTCGTATCGCATTTTGTGCGGACATTCGGTATTCGGGTCTCCTTGGTCGACCTGTTCGAGCATGCGCAGTTGAAGCAGATGGCGAAGCTGGTGGCTGGACCGCGTACGCAGGCTAGTCCTGAAGAGGCCGCTATGATTAAGGCGGCACCTCAAGCCGAGTTGTACGGGGTATCCTCGGCCCAGCGGCGTATGTATTTCTTGCAGCAATTTGATCCGGCAAGCACGGCGTATAACATCCCGGCGGTGCTGCGGCTTCATGGAGCCCTTGACCGGAACCGGCTGCGCCTGGCGTTCCGGCAGCTTGCGGAGCGGCACGAAGCGCTGCGGACCTGCTTTGTGCTGCAGGACGGCGAGCCGTGCCAACGGATTAACATGGAGGCGGTTGTTCATCTTGAGGAACAAGCGGCCTCTGGTGATGAGCAGCTGCAGAGAGCGATTCGCGGCTTCGTTCGGCCCTTTGATCTTGAACGTGGGCCGTTGTTCCGCGCAGGGCTGATCATAACGCCGGACGGTGAGCAGACACTTGTGTTCGACATTCATCACATTGTTGCGGATGGCGTGTCTGTGAATGTGCTGCTGGATGACTTCCTGGCACTGTATGAGGGAGTGAAGCTGCCTCCGCTGAAACTGCAATATAAGGATTATGCGGTATGGCAGCGGGCTGAGCAGGCGTCCGGCCGTTATGAGGAGCCGCTCCGCGGCTGGCTGCGGCGGTTCGAAGGCGCGGTTCCGAAGCTGGAACTGCCGGTCGATCGTACAAGACCCGCTGTCAAAAGCCAGGAAGGAGCCCAGCTTGTCATCAAGCTGGGCAGGGAACAAGCCGACGGGATCACAAGGCTTGCCCAGCAGGCTGGGGCAACACCGTTCATGGTGCTGCTTGCGGCATATGCGGCCTGGCTGATGAGGCTGTCCCGGCAGACCGATGTCGTGATCGGGACGCCGGTTGCAGGCCGCATGCTTCCCGAGACGGAGCGGATGGTGGGTGTGTTCGTCAATCCACTGCCGATGCGGTTATCGGCAGAGCCTGAGCATACGTTCGTACAGCTGCTCGCATCTGTGAAGGAAGAGGTGCTGCAGGCGCTTGATCGGCAGGATGCACCGTTCGAGGAGCTTGTGGATCGACTGGGACTAGCCCGGGATACGAGCCGCAGCCCGCTATTTGACGCGATGTTCTCGATGCTGAACATGGCTCACGGAGGATTGTCGTCGGCTAATCTAAGCGCCACTCCTGTTTCCTTCGATTTTGGCGTGACCCAATTTGACATCGGCTTGTCGGCACTGGAGGAAGCGGATGGGCTGACATTGACGGTGCAGTATGCAGCGGCCATCTATCGGCCGGATACGATGGAGCGCTGGATAGATGCGTTCCTTGCGATTGTGGACAGCATCCTTCGCGATTCGGGTGTGAAGCTGGCGGACATCGACCTGATGTCCGAGGCGGAGCGCCAGGTCGTGACGGAGCAGTTCAACGCGACGGAGGCGGCGTTCCCGGCTGAGCTGACGCTGCCGGACATGTTCCGCCAGCAGGCGGAGCGAACGCCGGAGAGGATCGCGGCGGTGTTCGGGGACGGCGAGTCGCTGACCTACCGCGAGCTGGACGCTCGGGCGAGCCGGATTGCGCGGACGCTGCTGGACAGCGGACTCGCGCCGGAGGAGCCCGTGGGCCTGATGGCCGAGCGTTCATCGGCCATGCTCGCCGGGATGCTCGGCATTCTGAAGGCAGGCGGCGCGTATGTGCCGCTGCCACCAGCGTTCCCGGCGGAGCGGCTGCGCTACATGGCGGACGACTGCGGCCTTCGCATCGTCTGCACGCAGCGGCAGTGGCTGTCCGCGGCGGAGCAAGCGGCACCGGAGGCACGGTTGCTGGATCTGGACGATGCGGGTTCGTCCGCCAAGAATATCGGCGCAGCTGCCGATATTCCCGCAGGCTTGGCGAAGCCGGAGGGACTAGCCTATATCCTGTACACGTCCGGTTCAACAGGACGTCCAAAGGGCGTTATGATCCGCCATCGGTCGGTGATCAACCGGCTGAACTGGATGCAGAAGGCGTATCCGCTCGGGAAGGAGGACGTCATCCTGCAAAAGACCCCATACAGCTTCGACGTATCCGTATGGGAGCTGTTCTGGTGGGCGCTGGCAGGAGCCAGCGCGGCGTTCCTGGAGCCGGATGCGGAGAAGGATCCGGGAGCGATAGCCGAAGCGATCGCGAAGCATAAGGTAACGACGATGCACTTTGTGCCGTCGATGCTGGCAGCGTTCCTGGAAGCCGCGCAGCAGGAGCCGCAGGAGCTGCTTCGGGAGCGTCTCGGAACACTGAAGCACGTGTTCGCGAGCGGGGAGGCACTGCACCGGTCGCATGTTGACCGCTTCTACGCGCTGCTTCGTCCGTTGGGTCTTACTGATGTGAAGCTTATCAACCTGTATGGCCCGACTGAGGCAACGGTAGACGTCACCGTCCACGAATGCGAAGCGGAGAGCGAGCTGGACTTTGTCCCGATTGGCCGCCCGATTGACAACACATCGCTGTATGTCATCAGTGATGGCGGACAACCGTTGCCGATTGGCGTGCCGGGCGAGCTCTGCATCGCGGGTGTGCAGTTGGCGGCGGGATATGTGAACTGTCCGGATCTGACGGCGGAGAAATTCGTGCCGCACCCTTATAAGCCGGGTGAAGTGATGTACCGGACGGGTGACTTGGCAAGATGGATGGCGGACGGCCAGCTTCAATACCTGGGCCGGATCGATGATCAGGTGAAAATTCGGGGTTACCGGATTGAGCTTGGAGAGATCGAACGAACACTGCTGCTGCACGATGCGGTATCCGAAGCGGTCGCAGCGGTGCGGGAGGATGGCCGAGGCGGGCAGCGCCTGATCGGCTACATCGTAGCGGACCGGGATTGTCCGGCGGTTGAACTGCGGAAGCACTGTGGAGACAGGCTGCCAACGTATATGATCCCGGAGGCATTCGTGCAGCTTGAAGCCATGCCGCTGACAGCCAGTGGCAAAGCGGACCGCAAGTCGCTCCCAGAGCCGGAGAGCGAGCTGTCAACCGGAACGGCATATGCCGCGCCGACAACGGAGACGGAAGTGAAGCTGGCTGATCTGTGGGCCGAGCTGCTCGGCTGTGACAAGGTAGGCACCAATGACAACTTCTTCGAGCTCGGCGGTCATTCTTTGAAGGCGGCTGCGCTAACCGCGGCGATCCAGCAGCACTTCGCTGTTCGTCTGCCGCTGAAGGATATGTTCGTGTACCCGACCATCCGCGAGCTGGCTGCCCATATTCAGTCAGGTAGTCTGGAGGCTGCCACCGCGCCAATTCCGCGAGCTGGATCGAAGCCATATTATCCGGCAATGCCGGCACAGATCCAAATGCTGATGGATGAGGCCCGTACGCCTGGCTCACTGGTCTACCATATCCCGACAGTACTTGCACTTACGGGCAGACTGGATGCGGACAAGCTGAGAGCTTCGCTTGATAAGCTGATCGAACGCCATGAGGCGCTTCGCCTCACATTCGTACAGGTGGAGGGAACAATCGCGCAGGTTGTCCGTGACCGCATTGAAGCACCTTTTGAAGTCATTGCGCCTTCGGACTTCTTCGGTAGCGATACGACCGGGAACGAGGTGGATGCTGTGCTGCGTTGGCTGAAGCCGTTCAATACGGCAGAAGGCCCGCTGTTCCGGGCATGCCTTGTTCCTCGGGGGGAGGAGCGTTATCTGCTCCTGTTCGATATTCACCATGCTGTCTCTGACGGAACATCGGTTGCACTGCTGATGTCGGAGCTGATCGATCTCTATGAAGACCGCACGCTGCCGCCTGTGCAGGCTCAGATTACTGATTACAGTGAGTGGCTTGCTCATTCACTGACGGCTCAGGAACGGGAGCGCCAGCGTGCTTATTGGCTGCAGCAGTTCGAAGAAGCCGTTCCGGTACTTGCTTGGCCGACAAGGAGAGGACGCGAAGAGCTGGCTGATCCGTCTGCGAGAACGGAAGCCGGGCGGTATCGCTTCAGCATAACCGGAGAGCGTCTGGGTGCGGTGGAACGCTTGGCGCAAGACTCTGGTGCGACCCTATCCATGGTGTTGTTCGCCGCTTACCAAGCACTGCTTGGACATTGGAATGGAACAGCAGATGTCGTTACTGGCGTGCCAACGGCAGGGCGTTCGCACCCGGATTTGGCAAGAACATCCGGTCTGCTGCTTCAGACGTTCGCTGTTCGGAACCGGCCGCAAGTAGCGCTTGCTTTTGCCGATTGGTTGAAGGAAGTGAAGGAAAGCATGCTTCAGGCATTCGATCATGCGGGGCTGACGACGGAAGAACTGATCGGGCTGCTGGATGAACGGGGACAGATTACTTGGGACCCGACCCGTCATCCGCTGTTCGATACAATGTTCGTGATGCAGAATATGGACACTCCGCCGGCACAGAGCGGCGATATGTTATGGGAGACGCTGGATTATCGCTTCACCGGGGCGAAGCTGGATCTTGTGCTGGAAGCCGTGGAACGCGGCGGGCGGCTTGAGCTTGTCTTCGAATATCGCAGCCGATTGTTCCCGGAGGAGACGATCATCCGTATGGCCGAGAACTTCCTGCAGCTTCTGGAGCATGCAGCATCAGAACCTCAGATGACGCTAGAATCACTGGCGGGGATGCTTCCGAGCGTTCTTCCAGAAGGTACGAAGCCTACGGATTCGTCAGCGGCTGTACATGATGGAGGGCAAGAAGAGCTGGATTTATTTGCGGAGGATTTTTCGTTCTAACAAGCTATTATATCGGGAGAGGATGAGCGGCAGCCGCTCATCCCCTCCCTTTCTCATTATGCAGGCGGGCTAACATTCAGTGCCGATTCAGATCAAACCGTTCTTGTGCAGAACGCCTAAATAAGCTTCATATGACTTGTTCCCTATGTAACCTTTCTCTGGCGGAATACCCTTAAGTATGATTAACTCGTGTAATAGCTTTTCGCTTATGCCTTGTAAAGTAAATGAAGAAACATGCTCTCCATCCGCACTTTCGAGTACTAGTTGAAGGAGCCTTCCCTCTTGAATATCTCTCCAGAACAACTCCGATTCCGTAATTCCGGATTTAGAAATGGACTTATCAGCATTCAACTGTCGAAGCTCGGCATGCATACTCCGGTCGCTATCATTAAAGAGAGTGGACAGCACATTACTATCATTTACCCTATAGCATTTAGTAATGTGGTCATAGTTAACAAGGGGGTCTTTCATCAAATCGGCTACGACTTCCTTATCAATCTCGATAACATTGTATTTATCTCTAAGTCTTCTATCCGCCTCTTCGACTGAATACCTGAACGGCAGTGTGGACTTCTTAAAAAGCATATCAAGCTCATTTATCCGCATTAGAACCTCCTGCTAGGGGTTGGTAAATTGTGGTATAAAATCATTTTAAATGATTCATTACCTCTCTGCAAAATGATCAGCTTAATCTGCTTTTTTCTTCAAGTTTCTCCCATTTCTTCTTCAGACTTATCAAGTCTTCCACAAAGAACCGAAGTAGATTAGGTCGTCTCCTTACTGCAAGCGGATGATAGGTGAAGCCAATGGGTGTAGCCTGGAACTCCTGCCAGCTGCCCCGTAATTCCTTGACACTGACACCTTCCCGGCCTGGGAGCAGTGCTTCCGCTACAACATTGCCAAATCCGAACAATACCAGTGGCTCCTTCTGAGAAATCTGAGAATTTAAATGCGGGAGACACGCCGCTCTAGCCTCGGGTTTATGGTAAGCACGGAGAGGCCTGCATTTCAGCAAATAGGTGACATACACATCATGTACTTCAATTCCGGCTTCCCGCAAGCCGAGTTGGAGGGTCTCCCGGGTCCCGCATAAAAAAGAGTTCCCTTCCCGGTCCTCCCGGGCTCCGGGATTGTCCAGAATCAACATCAACGGGGCAGCCGGATTCCCTTCACCCCAAATGACACGGCTCCGCTGCTTGGATAATTCACAGCTTTCACAATGCTCTATACCCTGGGGCGCTGGCTCCTCAGGCAAAATTACATAGGAATGCTCCATCGTCTTGTTCTTGCAGCTCCTTCCCTTTCACAGTCAATGAATCTATTATGCCCATCCGAGGCAATAATTTGTCCCCGAAGAGAAGAAGCGCTTGCCCACTATGAAATCGAAGCAGCAGCTTAAGATAATGGAACTTAAGCATGCTGCTTCAGGATAGAAAAGTAGAACTGCCTGCAACTGCAGCCGGGTTAGGATAAAGGCTGGGGTACGGACAGCCTCCGGGAGAGTTTGTCTGCGGCATTCCGCATAACTGATCAGAGCTGAATTCAGGATGAACCCTTGATCCGCTGAATCCCTTGCACGAGATGTACCTTCTCACACTCATTCAGCGAATAAAGCACAGGTGCCGACGGAATATCAAACTTCAGATGGGAATGAGGCAGCTCCGTTATTAAAGTTCCAATGGGCTGCTGAGTACTTTTGATGCGGATTACATTCCAGAATATTCTCGATCTATTATCCTCAGCACCCCATTTTTCAAGTGAGTTGCGGAAGAGTAGATTTTTCCCGATTATGAAGTCTTGCTCCTGAGGCGGCTCTGCCGCTTCGAATCCGGCATCATCAAGGGCATCGAATAGCGGGGGCATAAGCTGATCCAGATAGTGCCCATAGGCGGCATCCTCGATTTCACGAAAAGCTGCCGTCAGCTCATCAAGCATCGAATCATATAAAGTCTTCCATACTGATTGGATATACGCGTTACCTGCTTCGCCGATTTCCTGGATGGTCATGCCTTGATGAAATAGGGGTTTCTGTGTCATATATATTCCTCCTTGAATTGGACTGTCTCCATCATATAACATGGAGGCAAATGGAAGGGTTAATCGAATATTATTGAGGTGTATCAAGGGAAGATAGCGGATAACATTACATCGAGTTGAATGTTTTTGGCATTGGATTGAATGTTCACGTACTTCTTCTAAGGGTGGGATCACATGAGCTTCCGGTCAAAAGAATTAGCAGAGAAATACGGGTTAAGCGCCAGCACCTTGCGTAACTACGAAGCAAAGGGGCTGCTTCCCCCCGCGGAACGGTCGGCAGGTGGATACCGGATCTACACAGAGCGGCACGAGGCTTACCTGGCATGTATTCATGCCATGGCGGCTGCGTTCGGTATCGAAATAACGGGCGGGGTGATGCACTGCCTCAGGCGAAATGAGCTGGGTGAAGCACTGTGGATCGTTAGGGACAGGGAGGTTAAGTTTCACCAGGAGAAAGAGAAGCTGGACCAGCTGATAGGGGAGTTGAGATTGTATTCTGAAGGGGGCCAAGCTTACGACTTGAACCAGCAATTCAGCATTCATGAGGCTTCCAGACGGACAGGGGCTCCCAAATCGGCAATCCGGTACTGGGAGGAATGTGGTCTGCTCACAACAGATCGGAACCCTGAGAACAGATACCGACTTTATGGTGAAGCCCATCTTTTTAAAATTGGACTGATCCAGACGCTGCAAAGCGCTCTCTATTCCAATGACACTATAAGCTTGAAGCAGTCCATTGCAAGCCTGGACTTAGAGGACACCCAGCGTACAATACAGCTCGCGGACAATATCCATGCTTATCTGAACAGAACGATCAAGCTTCAGGTGAAGGCCCTATACTTTCTACATCGATTGGTTGATTTGGAAAATATTGATTGACAGGCAATATATTAATCCCGCAGAATATGGACAGAGCGTTGCTCTGTTAAGGGGGGTTCCCGGTGACAAGAGTCGTTAAACAACCCGAGGAAAGAAAAGAGGAATTACTGGGCGTTGCGATCAAGCTATTCCTGGAGAAGGGCTATGTCCATACGTCGGTCAAGGACATTTACACCGCGGTAGGTGGCTCTTTCGGGATGTTTTATCACCATTTCAAGTCGAAGGAGGAGATCTTTGAGGCAGCGATGAATAGGTACACAGACCAGTTCGTTAAGGGAATATCGGATATTTTGCAAAACGCAGAAATTCCCTTTGAGCAGCGGTATCAGCTTGTTTTTTCGCATTGGCTGGGGTTAATTCGCGGGCGTGATCAAGTGCGCGGTACGCAGCATGATGTGGACGTCTTTCGAGCCTTGTCGGGGAAAATGTTAAGTGGAGCCATCCACCCAGTTACACTTTATATAGATGAAGGTGTAGAGAGGGGATTGATGAGCACCGATAACAGCCGTCAGTCTGCCATTGTATTGGTCTATGGCCTGTTCGGGTTGACCCAGGAGGAACGGAACCGCCTGGCATGCAGTGCCAATGCCTCTCACATTTTCGCTCAGGCATCAAGGCTCGTCTCTCTGCTGCTTGGCGCCAATGAGGACACTTTCGCTTTTACACAATGAGGATATAGGAAGGGGTAGAACGTGTGCATAATGACTTGTTAACCATTGGTCCGCTCACGATTCACGGTTATGGATTGATGATTGCGCTGGGTATCCTTGCAGCTTATTCCGTCGCTGTATACCGGGCCAAGCGTCATCAGCTCGAGGGCGATCATATATCATCGCTGACTATCTGGTGCCTGATGGGTGGAATATTTGGTGCCAAGCTGTTGTACTGGTTGACTCAAATTAACAGCATCATTCAAGATCCATCGTTATTGCTAAACTTCGCAGATGGTTTTGTCGTATATGGAGGTATTATCGGGGGAATCCTGGCAGGATATTTATACTGCCGCAGGACTAAGCTTCCTTTCATGCAGTATTTCGATCTGATCATTCCATCGGTTGCGCTCGCGCAAGGATTTGGACGAATCGGATGCTTTCTCGCGGGCTGCTGTTATGGTCTGGAGACATCGAGCTGGTATGGGGTTGTTTTTCCAGAGGACTCTTTTGCCCCGGGCGGCGTCGCATTGATTCCTACCCAATTGATTGCAAGCGGCCTTGATTTTCTTCTCTTCTTCGTATTAGTGCTCTTTGCTAGAAAGAAGAAAGTTCATGGACAAGTCGCCGCATTGTACCTGTTGTTATATAGCGCTGGGAGATTCGTTCTCGAGTTTTATAGGGGGGATCTCATTCGCGGCAATGTGGGCGCGCTGTCCACGTCTCAATTTATAGCCATCATTCTATTTGTGATTAGCATCGGGATGCTGGTGATCTCCTCGAAGGGACAGAAGCTGAAGACGCCTTAAGCGTCCTCTAGATTAAATGGTAATAAGGATAGATAAGATCAGATATTCTGATCCTTCTATCCTTTTTCTTTTGCCGCGATCAAAATAAAGGAATGGGCATTAAATAATCGATTGATTATATAAGTGGATCATTATATATTTATCAAGGAACAACAGACTCCTGCCTGCTTAAGAGAGGAGAAATAGCAATGACCATGGAGATTGAAAGGATGGCCGACATCCTGAAGCTGCTTGGAGATAAGACCAGACTGACGATTATGGCTTTACTTTATGAAAAAGAGCTTTGCGTATGTGAGATCGTTGATTTCCTTAAGACAAGCCAGCCCAACATCAGCCAGCATATGCGGAAATTGAAGAACGGCGGGTTGGTCAAAGAGGCGAAGAGAGGCCAGTGGGTATACTATTCACTGGATATCGAAGATAAGCCTTTTATCCGTGAAATTCTAAGGCATGTCCCTTCCCAGAAGGGGATGATTCAGCAGGCAAATTGTGAAGACAATGACTGCTGTATCTGATGATAACAACAGGAGGTTCATATGGTTTATGCTGCAGTTCTAATATTTCTGATTACCCTTGTGTTTGTTATTTGGCAGCCCAGAGGGCTGAACATTGGATGGTCGGCGCTTGGCGGGGCCGTGGTGGCCTTGATATGCGGGGTAGTTACACTCGGGGATGTGGCGGATGTCACGATGATCGTCTGGAATGCCACCTTGACCTTCGTTGCCATTATCCTGATCTCACTTATTCTGGAGGAGATCGGGTTCTTTGAGTGGGCGGCACTGCACATGGCGCGGGCGGCTAAGGGAAATGGGATTAGCATGTTCATCTACGTCATCCTTTTAGGCGCGGTGGTGTCTGCCTTATTTGCCAATGATGGGGCGGCCTTGATTCTGACACCGATTGTGCTGGCCATGGTTCGGGCGCTTAAATTTGATACCCGGATGGTCCTGCCTTTCATTATGGCATGCGGATTTATCGCGGATACAACCTCGCTGCCTTTCGTGATTAGCAATCTGGTCAATATCGTGTCGGCAGACTATTTTGACATTGGATTTATGGAGTATACGGTCCATATGTTCGTTCCCAATCTATTCTCGTTAGCTGCTAGTATTCTGGTACTCTATCTATTATTCCGTAAGAGTATTCCAAGACATTACCAGGTTGAACAGCTGAAAAAGCCCCGGGAAGCGATTAAAGACTTGCGTATGTTTCGATTCGCCTGGGTCATTCTAGGGGTGCTCTTAGCTGCTTACTTTCTAAGTGAATTCGTAGCGCTGCCCGTTTCGCTCTTCGCCGGAATTGCTGCGATAGCCTTTATATCAGCGGCTGGTTCAAGTAAGGCAGTGAATTTAAAGACCGTGATCCAGGGCGCGCCTTGGAATGTGGTGGTCTTTTCGATTGGCATGTATGTCGTAGTATACGGATTGCGCAATGTGGGGTTAACGGATCAACTGGGGAACTTGATTGAGTGGATTGCTGAGCAGGGGCTGTATGCGTCAACGATCGGGATGGGCTTCCTGGCAGCAGTGCTGTCATCTATCATGAACAATATGCCTACGGTGATGATCGATGCTCTCGCAATCAAGGGAACGCACACAGAAGGTGCGATTCGGGAAGCTCTTATTTATGCGAATGTGATCGGTTCAGATCTTGGGCCCAAAATCACGCCGATCGGGTCCTTGGCGACCTTGTTATGGCTTCACGTGTTGTCCGGCAAGGGCGTGAAAATCACGTGGGGTTATTACCTCAAAGTCGGACTTATTCTGACCGTGCCAACCTTATTCGTTGCATTAACCGGGCTGTATGTATGGCTGCGGTTAATTTCATAGATAACTAAGATGAAGAGAGGGTATGATGATCATGGATAAAAAACTAGTATATTTTCTGTGCACAGGGAACTCCTGTCGGAGTCAGATTGCTGACGGCTTCTTGAGCAGGCTTGGCAGCGAACGTTATGAAGTTCATAGCGCGGGACTTGAAGCTCATGGATTGAACCCGCGGGCTGTACAGGTTATGAAGGAAGCAGGCGTAGATATCAGCAGCAATACGTCTAACGTAATTGATCCTGAGCTTCTAAATCGTGCCGACTATGTAATTACGCTGTGCGGCCATGCCGATGAGCATTGTCCTGTTATCGCTAATCCGAGTGTAACGAAGTGGCACTGGGGATTCGACGACCCGGCCAAAGCTACAGGGACCGAAGAAGAGATCATGGCACAGTTCCGGAAGGTTCGCGATGAAATTAAGGGCCGGGTGGAGAAGTTCCTGGTGGAAGGTAGATAAACCTCCAGGGATAAGAGTGAATTATCGCCAACAAATCATATGCTGCTTGGACAGACAAGTGCTGTTTAGGCAGCCTTTTTTGATATAATCCACAACCCATACTGTCCCAATAATTTTCTGTTCATTAGATATGACAACAACAGTTCCAACAGTAGGGGTATACGGACTAGCCAACTATTCGAAAAAAATGAAAATCCACCCCTCTTGACTTCCAATATTTCCATGTTACCATATAACCGACAGGCAGTCGGTCGGTATAGAAAGGAGTTGATACATTATGAGAGTTAAAAAAGAAGCGGAAGAGCGCAGGAATGAAATTCTGGATGCGGCGGATGAGCTGTTTGGTAAGAAGGGCTTTGACAGCACGAGTACCAATGACCTTCTTGAAAAGGTCGGTATTGCCCGGGGGACGTTGTATCACCACTTCAAATCGAAGGAGGATATTATGGATGCGCTGATTGAGCGGTATAATATCCGCATTCTTACAGCGGCCCGGGAAATTGCTCTGGATACAAGCATCCCTGTCATCGAGCGTCTGATTCGCGCTGTGATGGCACTGAATCTTGGCGGCGGGAGCAGCAGTAAGGAAATTATGGAGCACATTCATAAGCCACAGAACGCGCTTATGCACCAGAAGATCCAGAAGAGCATCATTAATGGCGTTACGCCGATCCTGGCAGGAATTATCCGCGAAGGTACCGGGCAGGGACTATTCAGCACCCCGTATCCGTATGAATCCATGGAGATGATCGTGATCTATGCGAATACTATTTTTGATGGAGATATGGTGCCGATGACAGGCGAGGAGCGCACTTCGCGAATAGGGGCTTTTATATGCAATGTTGAAAGGTTGCTCGGTGCCCAGAGGGGAAGTCTTATGGAGGTTGTGCGGATGTTTGGCGGAGGTGATGAAGAGGGCCATGAGTAAGCCGGATAAATCCTTCAGGAGGTTTCTTCTGTTGTGGTCGGGACAATTGGTGTCGGCGATAGGAAGCGGGCTTACTTCATTCGGACTTGGGGTTTATGTATTCCAGCAGACGGGCATGGCCTCGGCTATGGCGCTTGTGACTTTGCTTGCATTTAGCCCATCGCTTCTCTTGAGCGCATTTGCAGGTGTGCTGGCAGACCGTTATGACCGCAGGCTTCTCATGGTTCTGGGCGATAGTCTTTCGGCACTCGGACTCGTATTCATCCTCGTATGCATGCTGAGCGGAGAAGCTATGTTATGGCAGATCTGTGTGGGGGTCACCATTAGCTCGGTGTTCTCGTCACTGCTTGAGCCCGCATACAAAGCTACGGTGACGGATTTGCTTACGGAAGAGGAGTACACGAAGGCAAGCGGCCTTGTACAAGTAGCAGGCTCGGCCAAGTTCCTGATATCTCCCGTCATTGCGGGCTTACTGCTCACTTGGGCGGATATCAAGCTGCTGCTTGTTATAGACATTGCTACAGTTATTATCACCGTATTGACGACTCTTGCCGTACGCAGCGGTCTGGCTTCCAAGACCCGCGAGCAGACCTCATCGTTCATCCGTGAATTCAGGGAGGGCTGGAACGCAGTCTCGGGAAATCGGGGTGTGCTTGTACTGGTGCTCATCACCTCGGTGCTGACTTTTTTCCTCGGATTTATTGAGACGCTCTCGATACCCATGCTGCTTAGCTTCACGACCAGCTCTTTGGCAGGTACGATTGTTACCGTCATCGCTTCAGGAATGCTTGTGTCCAGCGCGGTAATAGGGTTCATTCCCATCAAGAGGAACTTTGTGAGAATTCTCTCTATTTCGCTGTTCGGTATCGGTATAGGTATGGCGGGATTCGGACTGCGTGAGAACCTGATTATGGTCGGTATTTCTGGATTCTTCTTTTTTGCCATGCTGCCATTCGCCAATATGAGTCTGGATTACTTGGTACGCACCAACCTTGATCAGGCTGTTCAGGGCCGGGCGTGGGCATTGGTCGGAGTTCTATCACAGCTTGGATTCGTCGCGGCTTACGCACTTTCCGGAGTGTTGGCCGACTATGTGTTCACTCCATTATTAGTTGAAGGCGGAGCGCTTGCAGACAGTGTGGGCAGGATTATCGGCACAGGCGGCGGCAGGGGAACCGGATTTCTCATTATCATCGCCGGACTGCTGCTGTGCGTAACCTCGGTCCTTCTGCGCCGATTGAAATCGGTCGCGAAGCTCGAATAAGGAGGCGACTTATGTTATGTACCTCAGAATCATCCGCAACGATATAGTCAAGAGCAAGCTGATCACAGGGATAACCATAACCTTTGTGGCTGCCGCGGCTATGCTGGTTGCTCTGGCCGTGATTCTCACTGTAAATCTTGCCGGCGCAATAGATACGCTTATGACAAAAGCGAGAACACCGCATTTCATGCAGATGCATACAGGAGACCTAAATACAGCCCGGCTTGCTGAATTCGCGAAGCGGAGCAGTCATGTTGATCAGTTCCAGGTCCTCGAATTCCTCAATATGGACGGTGCTCAGATCAGATTAGGCGACCGTACGCTTGTGAACAGTGTCCAGGATCATGGACTCAGCACTCAGAGCGGACAATTTGACTATCTTCTCGATCTGGACGGAAAAGTCATTCATGCATCCGATGGAGAGCTGTATGTCCCGCTAAGTTATATGAAGGACGGTACCACGAAGGTTGGCGACAGGGCCCTTATAGGCGGGAAGGCATTCACTGTTGCGGGATTTCTCCGGGATTCCCAGATGAATTCCTCGCTCTCCTCTTCCAAGAGGTTCCTTGTCAGCAGACAGGATTTCGCGGACATCACAGAACTCGGCCATACCGAGTATCTGATCGAGTTCAGACTCAAGGATCTATCGGCGCTCGGCGCCTTCGAAGCCGCTTATGCCTCCGCGGGGCTTGAAGCGAACGGACCAACAATGACCTATCCGCTCTTCAAAATGATCAATGCCATCTCCGACGGAATCATGATTGGAGTAATCCTGCTGATTGGTGCGCTTGTCGTTCTCATCGCCCTGCTGTGCATCCGCTTCACGCTCTTGGCAAGAATCGAAGAGGATTACCGTGAACTCGGAGTGATGAAGGCTATAGGGCTGCGTGGATCTGATATTAGGAGGATTTACCTTGCCAAATATGCGGCCATTGCGGCGGGAGGCAGCCTGCTTGGCTTTGCGCTCTCAATCCTGCTTAAGGGAACGCTTCTGGAGAATATACGGCTGTACATGGGTGAAAGTGAGCATTCTTCTGTGGCGACAGCCTTGGGAATTATCGGCGCCTTGCTTGTCTTCCTTGCCATCATGGTCTTTGTCAGCAGAGTGCTTAGACGATTACGGGGAATATCACCAGCGGAAGCGATCCGCTTTGGCATTTCACAGGAACAGGCTTTGGGCACAAAGCGTATGAATCTGAGCGGCAGCAGGCTGCTTAACACGAATATTTTTCTCGGTGTAAGAGATGTTCTTGCCAGGAGGAAGCTGTATCTTACCATGCTGTCCGTGTTGATCATCTCTTCATTTATCCTGCTGGTACCGCAGAATTTGTACCACACAATTTCTTCAAGAGATTTCATCGAATACATGGGTGTGGCTAACGCCGACATGCGCATAGATCTTCAGCAGACAGACGGCATCTCCACGAAGGCAGCTGAAATTACACAAGTGATGAACAGTGACCCTGCTATCTCAAGGTCTGCTGTCCTTACGAACAGGAAATTTCAAGCGAAGTTGGAGAGCGGAAGGGGAGAAAGGTTGAGCATTGAGCTCGGCGATCACTCGCTCTTCCCCGTGAGATACTCCGAGGGGCGAGCGCCCGCCGCGGTGAATGAAATTGCGCTGTCAGCCATGAATGCCAAGGAGCTGGGTAAGAAGGTGGGCGATGTCATTACCCTAGTCATCCGAGGGGGCAGCCACAATCTTAAGGTAAGCGGAGTTTACCCCGACATTACCAACGGCGGCCGAACCGCAAAGGCTGTATTCACGGATACATCGGCAGACGTCATGGGCTACGTGATCTATGCCAAGCTTGCAGAGCCTTCTCTGATCGGCAGCAAGGTTGCGGAGTATGCGGACAGGTTCGAGGCGGCAAAGGTCTCGGATCTTGATGAATATATCGCCCAGACCTTTGGGTCAGCTATTAGCTCGGTCGGAAAAGCCGCGAAGTCCGCGCTGATCGCCGCGCTGCTGATTACGGCACTTGTCACACTCCTATTCATGAAGATGCTTGTCGCCAAGGACAGATATTCTATCGCGGTTATGAAAGCGTTCGGCTTCACCAGCTCAGATATCAGGACGCAGTATGCAGCGCGTTCCGTGTTCGTTCTAATGGCCGGGATCGTGCTCGGCACGCTTCTGGCCAACACGGTTGGGGAGAAGCTTGCCGGCGCGGTGATCTCTTCCTTTGGAGCGTCAGCGTTCCATTTTACGATCAATCCACTGACCGTGTATCTGCTTAGCCCATTGATGATGACAGGTTCAGTGCTAATCGCTACTATACTCGGCACTTCGGGTGCCAGACATATCCGAATTTCCGGAAATATAAAGGAGTAGGCCCTATGAAGAAGATCATTATTGCTGATCAAATCGTGAAATCCTATGGTGAGGGTGATGAGAAGCGCGATGTTCTTAGCAGTGTGTCTGCCTGTGTTCATGAGGGCGAGTTCGTTGCTGTCATGGGGCCATCGGGTTCGGGGAAATCCACACTGATGTATGCGCTGAGCGGGATGGATAGCGTGAATAGCGGGACAATCGTGGTTGACGGCAAGGATTTAGCGGGAATGGGGGAGAATGAGTTATCGGATCTGCGCAGAACCGGAATGGGATTCGTGTTCCAGCAGCCAACGATGCTAAGGAATCTGAATATCCTCGATAACATCATTCTTCCATCCATGCGGGATAACCGAAGAAATATTGCGGCAGTTACGGAGAAAGCAAGAAGGCTCATGAGGAGGCTCGGCATTTCCGGGTTGGAGAAGCGGGATATCACCGAAGTCTCGGGAGGACAGCTTCAGCGTGCGGGAATATGCCGTGCTCTTATGAATGGCCCCAGAATTATTTTTGGCGACGAGCCTACAGGAGCACTGAACTCCCAGACCTCGCAGGAGATTCTGGACTTATTCTCCGAGATCAACGCGGAAGGTACTGCGGTTATGCTTGTAACCCACGACGCCAGGGTGGCGTCGCGGACAGAGCGCGTCATGTTCATGTGTGACGGCAGCATTGTAAGCGAGTTGACACTGCCGAAGTACAGCGGAGTGAATCTGGATGACAGGACCCGAAAGATAACGGCCAAGATGCGGGAAATGGGAATATGACAGTTCACTTGTGGACTGTGCTATAAGAGCGGGACCACCTTGATGGAATGCGCCCAATAATCCATTCGGCGAAGATCAGATTGGGAATCCAGCAAATCCAGGCAATAACGCGGTAATATACGTTAAAGTGTTCCAATCCAAATAGGAGCATGCTTATGGGCAGGTATATGCGAAGGGTAACCGCCGCAAGGGTCAGAGCATAGTTGCGGAGCATCCAGTTTTTATGCTTACGCGGATCTTGTTCAACTATGATCGCGCGAAGGCCTTTAGTCAGCGTGAAGAGCCAGGACAGAGAGAGAAGCAGAAACGCGGCCGTAGACACCCATCCGCCAGTAGCTTTGAACGCAATAAATATTCCAGATGCCCCTGAGAAAATAACACAGCCGCTATAAATAATGCCGAGGGTCCGGTGCAGGCCGCGGTATTTCTCCCTGATGGAGTCGATAAATTGAATCCAGCCGATGGAAATGGCGATGATTCCTGCTGCTATATGAATGTAGAGAACTAAGAAATAGAGATCGGATAATGTCAGGTGCTGGTTGTTGACCTTATCTTGAATCAAACCTGATGAGGCTGCCCCGAAGCCAAAATATTGCACCCCTAAATATATGCTGACTCCTAAAGCAAGAATGGCGATCACTGCGCCCCATATCCGTTTCGTACGCTGCTGGAACATGAAATCCCTCCTGAACATGACAGATTAGCTACTCTGTTATTTTACATTAGTCCGGTAATTAGTCCGTTGGGCTGCAGATGGATTTAGGATCGGTCGGAGGACTGATGCGGGGGAATGCTAACGGGCAAAATTGGGGCGGGAGGGTTTGTATTCTAGTATTCAATAGTTTAACAAGGGCAGGACGCATAGTGCTCGAACGGTAAGCGAAAACCCAAGGAAGGCAAGGGACTTCTTGGGTTTTGTTATTTATATTTCTATCAATCATCTGCTCAAGTGCTTGCTTGTCCATGTAAATATTGTTCAAAAGCAGCACCCTGTTTTTCTTTGTTGTGCCGAATGAGACCTGACTTCATAGCATTGCGCATGTTATGCGGGCGATATAGTTATGCGCTTTTTGTTCGGCGGCTGATCTGTTTTGAGTGCGGGACATCGACCATCCGGTTTCTCTCCAATATTCGTGGAACTTGGCGACTGCAAGAGGGATGAATGCTCCGTTCGCTGATACTATGAACTGAATATTTTTAAGTGTCATCTTTCTCATATCGCTACTCTCCCTAATTGCCCTAAAATTCATCATATACGGGGACATGATGAATTTTACAGTGGAGTACTTAATCTCGCATCATAGAGAATGAATGCAGAAAAAAACCCAACTCTGCTAACGAAGCGGAGAAGGGTCTTTATTGAGTATAGTCAGCTCTAGCTAACAAAGCGGAGAAGACTGTACTCATCCGTATTATTTATTCATCATCATGATATTATGTATGTGGGTGAAAGTAAAGTCGATATCAATTTGGCTATTGGGATGTATGCAATGATTTATAATATCTATTTCGATGAAGCGAATAAAATTGACCAGCCGGGAAAATCGAATTCTTATTATGGTGCGCATATATAAGGCTCGTTACGATGTTTCAGAAATAACCAAGCTTCAGGCCATCATGTTGAAAAATCCAGGTTTACTCGCAAAAAAATATCGCAAGCTAATGGAATATCCTAATACGCTGGCACGTATGTTACTCGGCTACAAGGATGAAGTCGAGGGTAAAGGAAGAAACTTTTCACTGGTGTAGTAAATTAATGACCACTGTTGCGTGATTAGATAATTGAGAGGTATTTGATCTGGAGGTGCTTTTATGAGCGGGAAAAAAGGTGTGCTTATATTATTGTGTGCATGTTTGCTTGTGTTACTGCCTTGTATGTGGTTTTTTTGGGTCTTCGTTAATTTATAATTGGCCACCGGCAAGCCGGGGTTACCAGGAAGGTGGAGATTTAATGATTTTATGGTTCCGGCATCTGCCGCAGGCAGAGTTAAATATGTCAGAATGGAAGCCTTTTATTCAAAGTACCTGGTTTCGAGATCACTATATGAAGTTTGTCTACCTCTTGATGCTTATATTTATCGCCATACCAATCTGGCTTGGAGGACGGTCTTTATTTCCTGTACATGTTCCCCTACTGCTAGTCGGCGCACTTGTCTTTATCACACATGAAGCCCTACATATTCTCGTAATCTACAATAAAGGCGATATTAGCCTAACGTTGAGAGGAATATTCTTCTGACTTAATACGGATGCAGTTCTATCCAAAAGACGGTTCTGGGTGTTTATGAGTTTGCCGTTTATCGGATGTACCGTTGTCCCAGCTATAGCTTCGTTATTTGTAGCAGGGAATATCCAAGCCCTTCTCCTATTCATTAGTTGGGTGAATTTAATTTTCTCTTCCTCCGATATCGTGAATTCGTTCTTAATTCTTCTCAAGCCAGCTCAATCTGAATTTTGCAGAGGTTATTATCGGATTAAATAGTGTCACTACATAATTGCAGCAACAGTTGGTTTACTTCAATCCTCAATCTGTTCATGTGGCTGAGAAGCCCCCGCCTCAGAACCCACCTCCCCCCCGGTAATGCTTAGGAGACAGTCCCTTCAGCTTCTTGAACACCTTGGAGAAGAGCAGCGGGTCGCTGTAGCCGACGGAGCGGGAGATGTCGCCGATCGAGAGCTCGGCGTTGTCCATCATTTCACATGCTTTATTGATCCTGTAGCGCACCAGGTATTCCTGAATGCTGGTGTTCATTCGTTGTTTGAATAAGGAGCCCAAGTAGCTTCGGTTCAATCCAATAAAGTGCGCGATATCCTCGATCGTAATTTTCTGGGCGTAGTTCATTTCGATGAAATCCGTCACTTTCTCCACGTACATCTCCGTTAGGCTGTCCCCCTCGCTGGGGGAGACCACGGGACCGAACTCCACGATAAGCGACAGCATCGAGTACAAAAGTCCGGTCAGTCTGGCTTCCCGGGCTTTGAGGTAATCTTTCGACTCAGCCATCCAACGTACATATTGGTAGATCATGTCGTCTCTATCATACTGAAGGATCGGCGATCCCATCGTTAACCCCGCCTGCTTAAGGAGCAGTTCAGCCTGCGTTCCGCTAAAACCAACCCAGCAATAAGACCAGGGGGCCGCGGCGTCGGCCTCATAATACGTAACTACATTAGGGCAGATCAGGAAACCTTGACCCCTCCGCAGATGATATCTGCTGCCGCCCACCTCGAAGATTCCTTCCCCATCCAAAATATAATGCAGCAAATAATGCTCCCTTACAGCCGGCCCATAATAATGTCCAGGTATGCAGTCCTCCACGCCAAATTGAGTCAGATAGAGCTCTGAGCGGTGCTTGCTGCGCGGTAAATACTCAATCATGACATATCTCCCTCTCGTTAAGTATCTAGCATTATACCATGTTAATTAAGCATCATGCCATGTACTGAGTATCCAAAATAATATATATTGTAATCGAATACATTACCATTATACAGTGACATACAAAACAAGCTTTAAGACATATTTGGATTAGCAAATAGTTAATTTTTAGGGAAGGATATCCGCCTCGGATATCACTTCTAGAGAGAGGATGTTAATAGTGGGCGTAATTGTACAAGAACACACCGGGCTGTTTCACCTACAGTCTTCCGGCATGAGTTATATGATTCAGATCGTGGACGGGTACCCCCTGCACGTATACTGGGGAGGCAGGCTGAAGCACCGGGAATCCTTAGCTGATCTGCTGATTCATACCCCGGCGAATGCCGGCCTTGACCGGTTACCTCAGGAATATCCGCAGTATGGAAGCGGGGACTTCCGCAATCCGGCATACCAATCAGAGCTTGAGGATGGAACCCGTGTGACGGAGCTGAAATATGAGGGATACCGGATTATCAAGGGCAAGCCAGCCTTGTCCGGGCTTCCTTCCGTATATACAGAGGATGACGCCGAAGCGGAGACGCTGGAGCTGGAACTGAAGGATGCCTATTCAGGCCTCCAGGTTGTTCTTAGCTATACGATCTATGCGGATCGGAATGTCATCGCCCGCTCAGCCAGGCTGAATAATGCGGGAGAGCACAATCTTCGGCTTCGCCGCGCGCTAAGCGCCAGTGTCGATTTCCTCGGCAAGGATGATCTGGAGATCATGTACCTGTCGGGAGCATGGGCACGGGAAGCGAACATTATCCGTAAGCCGATTCATCAGGGTGAGACCCGGATCGATAGCAAAAGAGGCATGAGCAGCCACCAGTTCAACCCGTTCACCGCCTTGGTCACCCCGGAGACAACAGAGGACCATGGCGATGCGTACGGCTTCAGCCTCGTGTACAGCGGCAGCTTTGAAGCGGGGGCGGAGGTGGATTCCTTCGGTTCCACACGGGTAAGCATCGGACTGAACTCCTTCGATTTCGCCTGGCAGCTCAGTCCGGGAGAGAGCTTCCAGACGCCGGAGGCCGTTATGGTCTACTCCGGACAGGGACTTGGAGATATGTCGCGGACCTATCATCGATTGTACCGGACCCGGCTGTGCCGGGGGAAATACCGGGATGAAGAGCGTCCAATTCTGGTCAATAACTGGGAAGCCACTTATTTTGACTTCAATGCGGACAAGCTGGTATCCATCGCGGAAGAGGGCGTGAAGCTGGGGATTGAGCTGTTCGTGCTGGATGACGGTTGGTTCGGCAAAAGAGACTCCGACAATTCCTCCCTTGGAGATTGGTACGAGGATCGTCGGAAGCTGCCGGACGGGCTTGCGGATGTCGCGCGGCGCGTGAACGAACAGGGTCTGAAGTTCGGCCTCTGGTTCGAGCCCGAGATGATCTCGCCGGACAGCGAGCTGTACCGGAGGCATCCGGACTGGTGTCTGCATGTTCCGGGGAGAAGACGCAGTGAAGCCAGATGGCAGCTGGTGCTTGACTATACCCGTCAGGAAGTGCGCGATTACATCTATGACTCGCTGTCCGCTATTTTCACAAGTGTGCCGGTCGCTTACGTGAAGTGGGATATGAACCGCGCTCTGACGGAGATTGGTTCCGTGGCTCTGCCGCCGGAGCGCCAAGCCGAGACGGCCCATCGTTATGTGCTTGGCTTGTATGAACTGCTGGACCGCATCACTACCGCATTCCCGGATATTCTGTTCGAGAGCTGCTCAAGCGGCGGCGGACGCTTCGATCCCGGCATGCTGCATTATATGCCGCAGACCTGGACGAGCGATAATACCGACGCGGTGGAGCGTCTCAAGATTCAATACGGCACCAGCCTGGTGTATCCGGTTAGCGCCATTGGGGCGCACGTGTCGGCTGTGCCGAACCACCAGGTTGGTCGGATAACCCCTCTGGAATTCCGGGGAGATGTCGCCATGTCCGGGAACTTTGGCTATGAGCTGGATCTGACGAAATTCACCGAGGAGGAGAAAGAAACGGTCAAGCGCCAGGTCTCTGCCTACAAGGAGATTCGCGGTTTGGTTCAGAAGGGGGACTTGTACCGGCTTAAGAGTCCGTTCGAGGGGAATGAGTCGGCCTGGATGATTGTGTCGGAGAATCAAGAGGAGGCGATCGCCTACTATTTCCAAGTGATGGCCGTGCCGAACGCGCCTAAGCGCAGCCTGCGCCTTGCGGGACTGAATCCGGAGCTTGAATACGAGGTTCAGTCGGGTCATAGTGGCGAGACCTCAATTCATGGAGGAGACAGACTCATGCAGCTGGGTCTGCCCCTTGCCTATGAGCAGAAAGACTATGAGAGCGGATGGTTCAGACTTCGGGCTGTAACGCATTAAGGTACCCGAGCCGAGGTCCAGGAACAGGCAGTTCCTGAACATTCAATTGATTGAGCTATACACGGCCCCTTTGCATTCAAAGGGGCTTTTGCGCGTAGCCGCTGACGGAAGGGGAGGGTCCACCATGTTTTTTGTCCGAATGATGAATGACATGAAAATGAAGAAGAAGCTTGCGTTCACATTCATTACAGTCGCCGTTCTACCCCTGCTACTGAGCGGTCTGTTCCTAATGGGGAAGCTTCGCGGGATCGTCATTAACGATGCATTCAAGCAGGTCTCGGCCAATGTGGAACGAGTTCAGAAGCGTACGGAGGAGCTGATTAATGTACCGCTTGATATTTCCTACCGGCTGACGAATGACAACCGGATGAAGCGGGTCGCCAGCCAGCATTACAGCGATTATACGGAGGTGATAAAGACCTACCGGGAGTATACGGATATCCGCGACTATCTGCAGTTATACAAAGAGATCTCGGGCATCCGTGTCTACGTGGATAATCCGGGTGCTCTTAACAACTGGGAGTTCATTCAGCCTGGCCCCAATATCACAACCGCCAAATGGTACAAGGAAGCCATCCAGCAGAAGGGTCTTGCAGGCTGGAACCTTATCGAGGACGAGCGCAGCGGCGCCGATCACCTAAGTCTGATTCGTTCTTTTTCAGTGGATTCCTTAGGACGGGAGGGAGTTCTCGTTATTAATGTAGCCAGGCAGCAGCTGAGTTCAATTCTGGATCAGGAGTCATTTCCCACCTTGCTTGTGGACACCCGGAACCGGATCGTCGCGGCTAATGAGCCCGGCTTGTACGGGAAGGATCTGTCTGAGATCCATGCTGACGAAAATATACTTTTCCGGAAGGAGGGAAGTTACGACACGCTGCTGGATGGCCGAGCGTCCAAGGTGGTGATCGCGGATCTGAATCCACAGAACAGCTGGAATGGGCTTCGCATCATCTCGATCTTCTCTGTGTCTGACATTACCCGCGATGCCAACCAGGTGATCCGGCTTGGCGTTGTCGTCATTACGGGCAGCTTGATCTTTGCCATCGTACTGATCTATGCATCTGCTTCGCTGTTATCCAGAAGGCTTCTTCGTCTAAGCCGGCATATGTCCAAAGTAGGGGCGGGCTCATGGGATACTTTCCTTCATATTGATGCCAAGGATGAGATCGGCGTGCTGTCCAGGCAGTTCAATGCGCTGGTCAGGAACGTGACCCAGCTGGTGGAGGAAGTTCAGGAGACCAATCGTCAGAAGAGCCTGGCCCAGCAAAGACAGAATGAGATGAAGTTCAAAATGCTGGTCAGCCAGATTAATCCCCATTTCCTCTTCAACTCGCTGGAATCGATCCGGATGGAGGCTCATATCCGCAGACAGGATGATATTGCGGAAGCGGTATGGCTGCTCAGCAAGCTGCTGCGCAGCAGTCTGGAGGCGGGCAACAGCAAGATTCCCTTACGCGAAGAGCTTGAGCTCGTGCGCTGTTATCTCGACATTCAGAAGTTCCGGTATGAAGAGCGCCTAAGGTACCATTTGGAGGTCGATCCGAAGCTTGCGGAGATGCTTGTTCCCTCCATGATCATTCAGCCTTTGGTGGAGAATGCCATCATTCACGGTCTGGATCACCGCGCGGAAGGAGGCCTGATTATCGTGGAGGTGAAGGAAGTGCAGGAAGGAGTCCGGATCAAGGTATGTGACAACGGTGCCGGCTTCCCGTCTGAACGCCTTGCCCAGGTGCGGAAGGAACTTGTCTCACCCGTTAGACAGCATGAAGACAGAAGTATCGGACTGCGGAACGTGAATGATCGGCTTGTTCTGCTCTACGGGGAACCGAGCGCCTTGGTTATCACAAGCGAGTTCGGTTCCGGAGCTTGTATTACGTTTGTTATTCCAGGAGGTGAGCTCCATTGCTCAAAGTAGTCATTGTCGACGACGAGCCTAAGCTCCGTCAAGGTCTTCAGACGCTGATTCCGTGGGGACAGCTTGGCTTCGCCGTTGCAGCTGCGGCAGCCAATGGACAAGAAGCGCTTACGGTGATTGAGGAAGAGGATCCCGATCTTGTTATTGCCGATATCCGTATGCCGGTCATGGATGGGCTGCAGTTGATTCAGCACCTGACAGCCGCCCGGCACCGGACCCAGTTCATCATACTCAGCGGTTATGCCGACTTCGAGTACGCCAAGCAGGCCATCAACTACGGGGTTGCCGGTTACCTGCTTAAGCCGGTGGACACCAAAGAGATGGTGGCAAGGGTAAAAGGAGTGCGCGAACGCATTGAAGCGGAGCAGCTTCAGCGGGAGCGGCATCAGGCAGAGATCAGGGACCGGGACTGGCTTCTACACCGTCTGCTCGTTCCTCAGGATAGAGCCGGCGACCCGGCAAGGCTCAGGAGCATGGCGGCAGAAGCAGGTCTGCTCTGGAGCAGCTATGAGGTCATTGCCGCTCTCCCGCAGGCAGCGGGACCGGGCCATTCTGATGTGCTGCGCCAGCTTGCAGATGCATGGAGGCCCATTATTGAGGGAGAGTACAGAGGAGTTATCACCCTACATCCCCCGTATGTGGTCCTGCTTCTACAGGAGCCGCTGCGAGGAAGGCAGCGCCGGGAGAAGCTGTATCTGGAGCTGAAGAGCGCCGCGAACGGGCTCAGGTTCACAGCAGCAACCGGAGGAGGGACCGCGGCTGCGCCTGACAAGCTTAGTCCTTGTTATCTGAAAGCCCGGGAGTCCATAGAACAAGCCTTCTTCGGCGAGAAGGGCCGGCTGCTGGGGCCGAACCCTCCGGTGTATCCGGTGCCGGATCCGGAATGGCTGTCTGGCGGCAGCAGTGCCGGAGAGAGAATGGAGCAGCTTATCTTCCGCCTGTATTACAGCCTGGATGCCGGCAATCATGCGGGGGTGCGCCCCTTGATAGGCGAGGCGGCAGCAACCTTTTTGCTCCAGGGACAGGATGAGAGGGGGGTGAAGGAGTCCTTCTTCTTTCTCTCGAATGCCGTTATTCACAAACAGATCGGGAACTCCTCCAGAAAAGGGATAGGGACAGAGGCGGTATCGCGCTTCTTGAATGGAATCTATCAATACGAATATTTGGTCGATCTGCTGGAGGAGACCCACCAGTTCCTGCTCGCCTTGGCAGAAGACGGCGAACCCGGAGGGAAGGAGCAGGAACTGAAGAAGATGATCAGCTTCATCCACAGGCATTATGCCGAGAATCTGCGACTTGATACGCTGGCTGGACTGCTTAATTACAGCACGGCGTATCTGGGACAGCTGTTCAAGAATAAGACAGGGGAGTACTTTAACACGTATCTGGACAAGGTCCGGATCGAGAAAGCCAAGGAGCTGCTGGGACAGGGAATGAAGGTATATGAGGTAGCTGAACGTGTCGGCTACGCGAACGTCAATTATTTTCACAGCAAGTTCAAGAAGTATGAGGGCCGTTCCCCGTCTGATTATAAGAATCCGTAATTTGTAGATGATTTTCTCCGAAATCTGTTGTATGGGCTGCGTGTGCTCCCTGATCTATGATGGAAACCAAGGGAGGGGAGAAATTATGAAAGCGATATCAGTTAGAAAGGAAGGCGCTTACAGAGAGAGAAAGAAGAAGGCCTGGAAGGTATTTAAAAATCAGAAGTACCTGTACTTCATGTCCGTTCCGTTCGTTCTCTGGGTCTTCGTCTTCCAGTACCTGCCCTTGTGGGGCTGGACCATGGCCTTCCAGAAGTATAAGCCTGGCGTAGGCTTTTTCGATCAGAAGTGGGTAGGATTCGAGCACTTTCGCGCCTTGTTCCAGGATGAGCATTTCTACCAGGTGTTAAGAAATACGCTTGCCATGAGCTTCATGGGCCTGATCGCCGGCTTCATAGTCCCTGTTGTCTTCGCGCTCCTGCTCAATGAGGTTCGGATTCAGGTGATGAAGCGGTTCGTACAGACCATTTCTTATTTGCCCCACTTCGTATCCTGGGTGGTTGCGGCAGGGATTGTCACCAAGATGCTCTCGACCGACGGCGGGGTTGTGAATGATATCCTCATGGGCCTGCACCTTATTGATCAGCCTATCCAGTTCATGGCACAGGGACATTGGTTCTGGGGCATAGTAACCGGCGCTGACATCTGGAAGGAGACAGGCTGGAACGCGATAATCTATCTGGCTGCGATCTCCGGAATTGGTCCTGAGCTGTACGAAGCCGCCCGGGTAGACGGGGCAAGCCGGCTTAGACAAATGTGGCATATCACCCTGCCGGGGATTCGTCCAACCATCATCGTTCTGTTAATTATGTCCATCGGCCATCTGCTTGGAACGGGCTTCGAGAAGCAGTTCCTGCTGGGCAATCATATGGTCATCGATTACTCCGAAGTGCTTGATTTGTATGCGCTTAACTATGGTCTGGGGATGGCACGCTACTCCTTCGGGACGGCGATCAATATCTTCAATTCGGTGATCAGCCTGATCCTGTTGTTCGCGGCTAACGGTATCTTTAAGCGCTTCACCAAAGAAAGCATTATGTAAGGAGGAAGGATGATATGGAGGCTGTCAAAAGCACCAAGCCTGTCGGCGGATTGAAGGCCAAGCTTCAGTCCAAATCACCGCAAGACCGCATCCTGGAAGTATTCGTGTATTTCTCCATGACGGTCGTCACTGTTCTAACCATCTATCCGTTCTTGAACGTGCTGGCCATTTCCTTTAACGATTCGGTGGATACCGTTCGAGGTGGAATCACCATCTGGCCAAGGGAATTCACGCTCAAGAATTACGAATTGATCTTCAACTACGGAGGACTCATCACCGGATTCAAAATATCTGTCCTGCGGACCCTCATTGGTACGGTGCTAGGCTTGATCAGCGGTTCGATGCTGGCTTATGTGCTTGCGCGAGCCGACTTTCAAGGAAGAAGATTCATCTCTGTCTTCCTGGCCATCACCATGTATGTGTCCGGGGGCCTTATTCCGGGATTCATCCTGATGAAGGATCTTCATTTGATTAACACATTTGCCGTGTATGTTCTGCCTGGACTCGTAAGCGCGTTCAACGTCTTCGTGATTCGATCCTTCATCGACGGTCTTCCCTATGCTCTGCAGGAATCAGCCAAGCTTGACGGGGCTAACGACTTTACCATCTATTGGCGAGTCATCCTGCCTCTGTGCAAGCCGGCGCTTGCCACCGTGGCGCTATTTCTGGCGGTAGGACAATGGAACTCCTGGTTCGACACCTATCTGTTCAACGGGTCTAATGAAGCGCTGACGACTCTGCAATATGAGCTGATGAAGATTCTGCAAAGTACAACCACGAGCGCGACCAACGCCCAGGATGCGGCCAATATGGCAGAGCGGATGGCACAGGTCTCGCCGGAATCGGTCAAAATGGCCATCACGATCATCGTAACGGTGCCGATCCTTATCGTGTATCCGTTCTTGCAGAAATATTTCGTTAAAGGTATGACGCTAGGCGCAGTCAAGAGTTAAACGAATGCAGGGCTGGTATTCATATGTACCGGCCTGTATTATACAAAATCAGCTATTATGGGAGGTTTTCTTCATGAAGTCTCGTAAAAAAAGAATGTTTACGTCTCTACTGGTGTCGCTGACTTTGGTGGGTGCTCTTGCTGGATGTAGTGGAAATGAGAGTTCGCCTGCGGCTGGGGGGACTACTACAAGCGGGGACAGTCTGGAGCCGATTACACTGACTTATTTCTCTGAAGATCCCAGCACCAACTGGAATAACATGAAGGACGAGGTCGGTAAGCTTATTACTCAAAAGACCGGCGTGACACTGGATGCCGAATTCGCGGTTGGGGACCCGGTTCAGAAAATCTCCCTTATTGCCGCAACAGGGAACTATCCGGATTTGATCGCCGCGAAGGCGGATGTCGGCAAGCTGGTGGACGCCGGGGCGGTCATCGACCTTACGGAGCTCATCGACAAGCATGCGCCAAACATCAAGAAGATGCTGGGGGACAAGATTGTAAGAACCAAATACAGCCTGGACGATCCGTCCATCTATGCGATTCCGACCTGGTCCGCTGTCGATGAGAAGAAGATCAAAGCGGATGAGGGCTTCGAGCTTCAGCACCGTGTTGTGAAGGAAGCGGGATACCCGGAGATCCGTACGGTACAGGATTATGAGAAAGTGATTAAGGATTATATCACGAAGCACCCGACCGATGAGAACGGGAACAAAAATATCGGCATGTCCCTGAACGCCGACGATTGGCATATGTATCAGGTAACGAACTCGGCATTTCTGACAACCGGAGGACCCAACGACGGGGAATACTTCATTGATCAGAACACACACCAGGCTACCTATCATTTCCGTCGTCCCGAAGAGAGAGAATACTTCCGCTGGCTGAACCACATGAACGCGGAAGGACTGCTCGATCCTGAGAGCTTCGTGCAGAAGACGGATCAGTTCAAGGCCAAGATCGCTTCAGGCAGAGTGCTCGGTCTGGCAGACCCTGAATGGGACTATGGCGACGGGCAGAATGCACTGAAGGCAGCTGGCAAATTCGATCAGACTTATGGTCATTATCCGGTTACTATGAGCAAGGAGTATAAGGACACCAGCTTCTGGCCAGCCGGCTTTGATGGCGGGTATGGTATATCGATCTCCAGCAAGTGTAAGGATCCGGTACGCGCGATCAAGTTCCTTGATTTTCTGGCATCAGAAGAAGGACAGATCCTGAACAACTGGGGAATTGAAGGCAAGCACTACACGGTGGAGAATGGCAAGCGCAAGATCATTCCTGCTGTACAGGAACGGATGGACAACGACAATGCAGCGTTCACCAAAGAGTCTGGTATGGGTCTGTACTGGAACATGATGGTCCACTACGGCGATGGTATCAAGGACTCAACTGGCAATTACTTCACCCGCAACTATCCGGAACTGCTGGCTACAACTTACAACAAGGCAGAGAAGGAGACTTTGAAGGCCTATAAGGCTGAGCATTGGAAGGACCTGTTCCCTAAAGAAGAAGAATTCACACCAAGAGCTTATGGAGCTGCTTACACCATGTCTCTGCCTAACGACGATCCTGCTGTTATTCTGGGCGCCAAGATGAAGGACATTACATGGAAGCGCATTCCTGAGGCGGTTATGGCCAAGCCGGAGAACTTCGACAAGATTTGGGACGCATATATGGCTGACCTCGAGAAGGCTGGAGTTAAAGAGATGGAAGAAGCCTATACCAAGCATATTCAGGACCGGATCAAGCTGTGGTCGACAAACTAAGATTGATTAGCGAGGGTAAGTAGAGTTGAGGGATAAGTTGTCTTAAAGCTCTAAGCACGCCGAAGATCGGTTAGATACCTGTATAGAGCCGGCCTGGCCATTTGTGAATTCCAGTTATATGTAAAATTGAACCGCTCTTTCCCTACGGGAAGAGCGGTTCTTGATGCTATGGCTATAAAATTTCCCATGCTTGGAGCGCTCGCTATTTCGCATTTTTATCCGGCTGAATATAAGTCAAACGTTAAGCCGCTATCGTTCGATTTTTGCCGCTTCTCTTTGCCTCGTACAGCAATTTGTCCGCTTGAATGAACAGCTCTTCCTTCGAAACCGCAAAATCATATGCCTTTAATCCAAGGCCTTCACTTTTTGGGCATATGAGGTGCTCATATTCAGCGGTACGAGTCGCAGTCCGCGGCTAATGAACGTTTATGCCAAACTGTTCATCTGCTCGCTCGATGGGGAAGGTGATTGTGACCGATGTGCCAACGTTGACTGTGCTGGTGACCGAGAAGGTGCCGCCGTGGCTTTGGATAATGCGGCGGCTGACCATAAGCCCGAGTCCGGTGCCTTTTTCTTTGGTGGTATAAAACGGCTCGCCGAGCCTTGCCAGCCGGTCCTTTGAGATCCCGCACCCCGTATCGCGAATCACGATCTCGACTGCCGCAGGGTCTAATCTGCGGACGCTGACTTCAATGACGCCTCCGCTTGTGGTCGCTTCGAGCGCATTTTTAATAAAATTGATCATCACTTGCTTGATTTGATTCTCGTCACACAAGAGCAGCGGCAGTTCGTTGTCAGTCAAAACCTTGACCTCGATGCTGTTCAAAATCGCCTGCGTACTGAGTAGAGTGACGGTTTGCTGGATTAATTGCCCGATATCCTTGGGCGTACGCTTTGAAATCTGCGGTTTAGCGAGCACAAGCAGCTCGGATAAAATCCCTTCGATCCGGCTCATTTCTTCCGAAATAATCTGGAGATACTCCTGCTTGGCTGGCTGCCCGGACTTCATGAGCTGCAAAAATCCTTTGATCGCGGCGAGCGGATTGCGGATTTCATGTGCGATCCCGGCAGCAAGCTGGCCCGAAACGGACAACTTCTCCGAGTTGATCAGCAGATCCTGTGTCTTTTTACGCTCTGTGATATCACGTATGACCGTGTAAATGGCAGCTTCTCCTTTAAAGACAGTCGGCATTGATTTCGATTCTACATGGATAACTTTCCCGTCCGCACGAATTAGATTATGTTCAATCAACTCGACGGTTTGGCCGCCGGCCACCTCAAGCAGTCTCGCTTCGATCAAATCCCGATACTTCGGGGCTATGTATTGGATGAACGGTTTTTGCATGACCTCGGACTTATCGTTGCAGCCAATCAGTGCTGTGCCGGCTTCATTAATAAACAGCCATTGCTGCCCGCGGGTTATGATGACCATATCCGGGGAGTCTTCGACAATTCGCCGGTATCCTTCTTCTGCTGCCAGCCGTTCTGTAATATCGCGGGCGATCGCAAGAAATTGAACGATCTCCCCCTGCTCATTGCAGATCGCTCGTATTTTGTTCTCCATATATACGATATGACCGTCTTTATGCAAGTTCGGGGCGGTTACGAGTACCTCAAGCGAGTCTTGGAAAGGTGACGAATTTTCAAATTCCCGTACTTCGTTTTGCTCCCATTGATTTCCGCCGTAAAGACCGATCACTTCTTCCGGCTTATAGCCAAGCACTCTCGTAATCGCGGGCGAAGTGTACTGGACGATTCCGGACTTGTCGGTAATTGTAATAATATCTTGCGAGTTCTCCGAAATCAGGTGATACAAATTTTCTGCCCTTTCCAGCTGTTCGCTCTTCAACTTCTCGTTCGTAATGTCTTTCACGATACAGAACAATGATTCAATCTTGCCGCCACACATAATCGGAACAGATGTAACATTAACGTACAACGTACGCTCGTCTCTGTGAAAATAAGACATTTCGAAGCTGAGCGGCTCTCCTCGTAATGCCCATTCAAACTGCTGTTCAATAGAAGGTAAGTTGTGCACCTGGATCGCGTAAGGATTCGAGAGCAGCTCGTCCGCCGTATATCCGGTTAATTTCTCGCATGCCGGACTGATATACACGAGCCCGTCCGATTCAGAATATAAGAGGACGAGTTCGGGATGATTCTCAAGGATCGAATGGAATCGTTCTTCATATTCGCGCAACTGCTGTTCCAGCCGTCTCTGTTCCGAAATTTCGTGCATCTCAACGAGAAAATGCTGCGTAACGCTATCTGCGATAGTGATATGCAGCTGCATCCATACCATTCGGCCGTCTTTGCGGACGAACGGGTGCTCCAGGCGTTGCGGCTGCTGTCCATCTTGTTTGATTTGGGCAAGCAGCTCGCTTGCTGCGGCCGCTTCACCGAATCGCATAATCTTATGAAAAGACAGTCGCTGCAGTTCATTCTCCGCATAACCGAGCATCCGGCAAAAAGATTCGTTAACCATTAGAAAAGCGCCCTCGTTGGTAACGACCGCCAAACCGGCCCCGGCATGTTGGAACCAATGGGCGAATAAGACTTCCCTATGTATCTTTTGGTCTGCGGACATGACGTACGTGACCCCCCTCACTTAAGCTTCATCTTTGAGGCTCATCGTCACTTCGAAAGCGGTAATCGTCGATTCTCCTGAGGCTATAACCGATGTGGGATCACAATGCGCTGCAGCCCATCTGAATATAAGCCGAGATCAACTGAACAGAGAGGAGACGTAAGTTTCGAAGGACGATGTTATTAAATCTGATTACGGCAAGATCTTGTGGAATAAGGCAGCCGAGCTTGGGCATTTGACTCATGACATAGAGAGCGCTACCATATCAACGGTCACGATCAGCGCCGTCGGCTGCTCGGGCAAGCTCAATGAAAATGAAATGGCGCGCAGCGTCGTACGCCGGCGGCACAACTGTAAATGCAAATCGACATAAGATAGATTAGGGCGAACTCTAGATTAAAGAGTTTCTATTGAAAGTGAAGTAACAAAGTTGCAAGTTGGTGCAAACGATTGCGCCCAGCTATCAAAAGAATCGAATGGGGAAGTTGAATGGATTTTTTTCATAGTATCCCATTTCAAAAAAATAGGCAATCTTTACAATTTTGGGAGGGGAGGCATCTGCCGATACCCATTGAGGAACAAATCTTTGTTGGTCAAATCAGACTGGATAGGCTTGATGAGTTAGAGTTATTATCTGAATTTAGAATCAGGCACTTCTCCTATTCAAGGGAAGTGCCTGTTTATTTGCAGTAGTTCAGCTATTTCGCATTCTTATCCGGCTGATGAATCCCGAAGGTATTCCCTTCGGGATCTACATAATACCCCTGCCACGCCATACCGGGCAGAGCGTACTTTGGCAGTGCAAGCTTGCCTCCGTGCTTAAGAATTTGTGCCTCAGTGGAGTCGTAATCTTCAACTCCCATGATCAACAATCACCCTCCTTATTACTTATTCAGTACGATCGACACATCACCCTGTGCGGCCTTCCACTCCACAGAGGCTCCAAGAGCCTGAGACAAAAACCTCAGCGGTACGTAGGTCTTGCCATCCACATAGGTTGGTGCTGTGCTCATCAACGTCTGCTTTCCATTTACGATTGCTGCCTTGCTGTACACGGTCAGCTGAATGGTTCGCGCTTCTCGCGTTGCGCTGATTCGGCCATTGTTGTAGTCCACTTTGGCCCCGAAAGCCTCGAACAGCTCCCTCATCGGTACAAGCAGCGATCCGTCACGCAGTACCGGTGCGGAGGTGAGCGGTAGGTTGGTACCGTTCCAGCTGACAGTCAGCTCATGCTGCACAGGCAGCACCTTGGGGGATCCGTTAAGGGGACTAAAGTTCATAGTCAATTTCGTTTTGCCCCATTGCCATACCTTGCCGCTTTTATCCATGGCCAAGCCGCTGTTGATCGACCGGGCCACAGCTTTCACGATATGGCTCAGTCCCTTTAGCTTAATGGAAGAGCTGGTATTGTCGGGGTTCCAGGAAGTCGTTGCCCACACCTGCCCCTTTGAATCGGTCACGAGACTGTCCAATTGCGCCTCGTACCCTGCATCAATGGAACGGAAGGCAGAGTTGTGTGCGATCTTCTGCAGATTGCCGCCATTAAAACCATACCAAAGACTTCCATCACCCGCGAGTACGAACACGGCACCGCGATTTGCAGACATCGCGTTCTCGGATATAGATACCACTTTGCGGTTACCTGGAAGTCGGTAGCTATTCGCCCCAGAATGTACATTATCCCCGTAATAAAACTGCTCAATAAGACCGTTCTTGCGGGCGAAGGCAAGATCTGTATTGATATCAGCATCAATGATGTCATGGGCAATCAGGATAGGCTGATCCAGCAGCGGATCCCGAGCCCGGTAATCAGAGCACATATCTTGGACAAGCTTTGAGTTCGCCGCGATGGCCACCTGGCAGCTCTGTCCCCAAGCCCACAGATTGCCGGTGTTATCCAGTGCAAGGCTGCCGGCATTGCTGCTCGAAATCTTGCGAATACTTGACAAGCCCTGCACCTGGTAGCTGGTAGAGGAACCTGGTTTCCATTCCCATACAGTTCCGTCCCGCTTAAGCAGCAGCTTGGGGGTTATCTTCACAGCACCTGGGACGCTTGGTCCGCGTTTGGCTGGCTCGTTGCCGTGCCAATACCAGACTGTTCCATTCTTGTCCAGCGCAAGCCCGGTTCCATCTCCCTCAGCCGTAAAGTCAATGTCTACAATTCCGCTGAGTGCCCTTCCTTCACCGGGTGCGGGACTGGCGGCATAAGCGTCGGATGCCGATGAAGCTAGTAACATGAGGCTTAGTGTCAGATAAGTTAGAAATTTCCTCACAAAATTGAACCTCCTCTAAGTAGTAGTATCTATATAGACTTCGGCATATGGTAAAAGTTTCAATTTGTTTGACAATTTTCTCGACACCAAGAGGGTGTAGACACTTTTTATGAAGATCTAGTTATAATGATAAGACTGAGAAGTGCGATCCGCAGGAAGGAATGAATCATCATGAAAATTATCGTTATTGGCGCGGGAATCGCCGGCGCATCTACGGCATATCACCTGGCGAAGCTGGGAGCGGACGTGCTCATTATCGACCGGCAGGATCAAGGGCAGGCTACGGATGCGGCAGCAGGAATTATCTGTCCCTGGCTGTCGCAGAGACGGAATAAAGCCTGGTATCAGCTTGCCAAGGCCGGTGCGCGATATTACCCTGCTCTGGTTGAGGAGCTTGAACGGGAAGGGGAGAGCGAGACTGGTTATGCCAGGGTCGGCGCTCTCAATATACATACGGACCCCGAGAAAATCGGCAAAATAGAAGAACGTGCATACCAGCGTCTCGAAGACGCACCGGAGATTGGCGCGATTACCCGGATGGATGAGCACACAACCCGGGAGCGATTCCCCCTGCTTGTGGAAGGGTGCTCCTCTGTTCACATTGGTGGTGCCGCCCGGGTTGATGGCCGTGCGCTGCGGGATGCACTGCTTCGGGCTGCCGTAAGGAATGGGGCTGAACTCATCCATGGGGATGCTCAGCTGGAATTTCAACCGAACCGTGTAACGGGCGTGACTTGCGGGGCCACCCGCTACTTGGCTGACGCGGTTATTGTGTGCGCGGGAGCATGGGCTGGGCAGCTGTTGGAACCTTTGGGTGTTAATTTTGAGGTGAGGTATCAGAAAGCGCAGATCATGCATCTGCAGCTTCCAGACCCCGCACTCAATACGGGCGAATGGCCGGTTGTGATGCCGCCTTCGGATCAGTACCTGCTTGCCTTTGGACAGCAGAAGATTGTTGTGGGGGCCACGCATGAGAATGATATTGAAGGCTACGATACGAGGATTACACCAGGCGGCATGCACGAAATCATCAGCAAATGCCTGACCTGGGCGCCTGGACTCGCGGACAGCACATTTGAAGAGGTAAGGGTGGGCTTCCGCCCGTTCACAGCCGACTTCCTTCCGGTAGTTGGAGCAGTACCCGGCTGGGAAGGACTATTCGCGGTAAATGGTCTCGGCGCCTCAGGACTAACGATGGGTCCCTTCATCGGAAGCCAAATGGCCAAGTTAGCACTTGGCATACAGCCGGATATTGACCTGACCGATTATGATATCGGCAAGGCTGTCCAGCACCGCGCACTGTAGCAATTGCTTGGGCACTGCCTTCGAACTCAACTTAGCTGCTTGGGCACTGCCTCGAACATAACAGCAACTGCTTGAGCACAACCTCGAAATTAACAGTAGTTACTTGAGCACTGCCTCGAACAAAACATTAGCCGCCAGGTGCCTGCCCTCAGACTTTACAATAACTACAGGGCGATTGCCTCGAACCTAAGAACCCCCGCCGGGTAAGGCCGGGCTTCTTAGACTTGCGCGGGCCCTAAGCCTGCTTGATGATGTTGGCGAAGCTCCGCTAAAGGCCTAACAGAAACAGCCGGGGCTGCCAGAACCGCCAGAACCGCCAGTTCCGCCAGAACTGCCGGGAGAGGGAGGCCCCTCGGCCGGCACCTGATCTTGGAAGCTGTCATCTTCATAGGCAAGCAGCGATTGGGTGGCGTGGCTGAGTACCGCCCCGGCCCGGGTGGAGGTCGCTACCAAGACGGCTTCAAAGATTTCTTCACGGGTCCCGCCGAGCGATTTGAATCTTCGGGTGTGGACATCGATGCAGTAGGGACAGCCCGTCACATGAGCAACGGCGAGGGCAATGAGTTCCTTGGTCTTTAAAGGAATGGCGTGCAGCCCATGATATACTTCCTTTTCGAATGTTAGGAAAGACTCTGCGGCCTGCGGAGCAAGCTGAATGAGTTCAGGCAGCTTCTTGAGATTGGAGCTGTCATAATAACTTCTGCTACGGTCACCGGAGTTCTTCATACAAGTTCACCTCAACATTGAATTTGTATCAAGCTTAACAGTCTCCGGGCACCTCATCCGTGACAAAGTCACATTGACCGTTCATTATGGATGACCCCCAGCAATTGATCGCGGTCGAGAACTTGTATACAGCCTCTGCGGGCTGCAATGATCTTCTTACGGACAAGCTCCTTCAGGGAACGGCTGATCACCTCTCTGGCTGTACCGAGCTCGGTGGCTAGCTGTTCATGGGTTATATGCACAATTTGATTGTTGTTGGTATCTATCTGCTTCAGTAAAAATTCCGCGATGCGATAAGGGATCGATTGGAAAGCAATATTCTCCACGAGCTGGGTAACGGATGTGATTCTCTGGATCATTTGCTTGAAGACATACTGCTTGAGCGGCAGATACAAGTCCATCCATGTCCTGAACAAGTGGATTGGAATTAAGAGAACCTCGGTGTCAGCTTCAATAGAGACTGAGGCCTCATACGGGGTCTCTCCCAAAATGCTGGCCAACATGAGAACGCAGCTTTCTCCGTTCCGCACACGGTACAGGGTGATTTCTTTTCCCTGCGGGGTAACTTTATAGATACGCACAGCTCCTTGCAGAATGAACATGGCATGCTGAAGGATATGACCCTCCCGTATGAAATGCGGAGTATCAGGGGTAACCGTCCTGATCTCGGCTTCGGCCCAATCCTGTTCAGGGACCAGGGATAAGCTGGGGAGCGCAAGAGAGACACGCTTAATATCGGATTGGAGCAAGGGTACAGCCTCCTTGTGTATGTTCTGGGTACATATCTCGCTTCTTATACAATAGACTAGCTAGAGCGGACTAGCCATTCCCCTGGTTAAAGCTGTTGACTCGGCAACGGGTACCGACTTATCATCCATTTCCCCTTGTAACTAATCGAATCCTATGCAAACCTTATTACTATAGAAAGTAACTAAAAAGGTTTTTTCACGTACTAACATGTATAACATAACAAAGCAACCTTTCTCCCCCTATTGCATATAAGTATGACAATAATAGAAATAGAAATTGAGGTAGCACACCCTATGAATGACGAATTTATCCATCATGCAGATACAGGTTACCGGCTGGCTGAGGAGAAGGCAGCAAGGTATTTTGCTTCACTCTATGCGCAGGTTATGGACAGGAGGTATGTGTCCACGCTGACCGAAGATATCCGGTTGTGGAGACGAGGCCGCGCTTCCCGTCGTTCATGGCTGCCTTTTATAACGCCAAAAAAGAGAAAACCGGATTCCCGGGATTACCATAGATACATTGGGTGGCTGGAGTATACAGGTAATTTGGATGCTTATCTGGACCGAAGCGTGTCCTACATTTATATGCGGGATCTGGGACAGGTCCTGGATTCGCCTGACACACAGGCACGGATCAGACATATAGCCGGCTTCATTAAAGGCAACCTGACCCATTTCATCTCATCCAAGAAAGGCGAACAGCCGGAATTCATGAGTCTGGCGGGGGCATACCGCTGGGCACAGAGGGAAGGCATAGAGACTACCGTAATCTGGCTGATTAACAAGCTCAAGAGCGTAGCTTCCCACCTTCCGGAAGAACTGAATGCCGAACAAGCCCAGCGCAAGCTGATGAAGATTATTCTGGGAGTTATACTGCATGTCAATGAAGATATGAACGACCAGACCCCGCCTGAGGAACGGACGCGAAGACTGGATGAAGCCATCCGGCTTGGTTATTCCTATGGACTTACCTACCCTTTCATTGATGATCTGCTGGACTCGAAGGTCCTGACCGCTCAGGAGAAGGAGCAGTACTCCCTCATGATCCGCACGACGCTTCTTACCGGCTCGGTGCCCGAAATGGGCGAGTGGTCTGGGCGTAACATGGATTTGCTCAGGTATGTACATACGGAGCTTAGAGAAGCCTTCGAGTATATCAAAAGCCATCAGCGGGCGGAGACACACCACACGTTTTTTGAACAGGCTTATGTATTCTTTCAGTCTCAGGAGCTGGACCGTCAAAAGGATATTTCGGATGCAGCTTACACGAATGAAGAGCTGTATATCCCCATTATTCTGAAATCCTCCTCATCCCGGCTGATAGCCCGGTCGGTGATCAGCGCTCCTGTAGATGAGGGCTTCGATGACCGGACCTTCTACTATGGCATCTACAATCAGCTGGCAGATGATTTCGCAGATATGCTGGATGATATGCGCGACGGGGCAGTCACCCCGTACACCTACTATTTGAAGTACCACAAGCAGCGTTCAGATCTGGTTAATCCTTTTGAATTATACTGGACGGTAATCTCTCACCTTATCCACAATGTGTACCATTCGGATGCCAAGACCCGCGAGGTTATACTGGGCCGGGCCATTAATGGCCTCAAGCGTTACAGGGAACGTGTCGGAACGGATAAATATCAAGAGATCATGGGCATATTTGCTTCCGGAAATGCGGAGTTTGCCCGTCTCATCAAGCAAATCGTTCGGAAGACGGATGATGTGGATTTCTTCGATAAGCTGCTTCGTGATCAGGTTGTGACGATTCTGAGGAACGACCGGGAGGAGCAGGAGCGATTCACGGAGACAATCGAGACGGTCCGGCGGGAGATCAACAGCACCCTGCCAATACCCAAGCAGGACGGGGTTCAGGCGGTGAAAGAGCCGATTATTGAAGCGGCCAATTACAGCCTTGAGGGGGATGGCAAGCGCCTGAGGCCCATATTGGTGTGGGCTATGGGGGTTAACGAATATGGACTGGATAGCTCGGCCATCCTGCCGCTTATGAGATCACTTGAATATATGCATACGGCATCCCTGATATTTGATGACCTGCCGTCCCAGGATAACGCTTCAACCCGTAGAGGACGCCTCACGCTGCATCAGATGAGAGATACGGCCACGGCAGAGCTGACCGGTCTCTATCTGATTCAGAAGGGAGTTCAGGAGCAGGCATCGCTCCATCAATTCCGCGCCGAGACTGTGCTTGCCCTGATCCGGTATTCAGCTGAGAAGGCGGAAGATCTATGTATGGGCCAGTTGATGGATCTACAGGCCAGAGGACAGGCTTTGACACTGGAGCAATTGAATACAATCAGCTTCTATAAGACGGGAGTTGCATTTGAGGCTTCATTGGTTATGCCCGCTATTCTCGCTGAGGCTGCAGAGGCGGAGATTGCAGGCCTTAAGAAATTCGCTTATCATGCGGGGATTGCCTTTCAGATTAAGGATGATCTGCTTGATTTGGAGGGAGATGCGCTCCTTATCGGGAAGCCTGTAGGCAAGGATGCCGAGAATAACAGCTCCACCTTCGTATCCATCCTCGGTCAGGAGGGCGCGGCCAAAGCGATGTGGGATCACTATTGTCTCGCTCTGGATGCGGTAAAAGGAATACCGCGCAGCATGACCTTCCTAAAGCATCTGCTCAATTATATCGTTCACCGGGACAAGTGAGGAAGCTTGGTGACCGTGTCATCCGCAAACCAGCCTTAAGCTCCCAAGAGCTTAAGGCTGATTCTGGTTACTCTACGCTCTTGAGTGACTCGGTCATATTAATTCGCGTTACTTTTCTCCTCAGCAATAAGTTAGCCAGAATGGTTAGCAAGTACGCAAGGATGACAGAGAGCACCAAGCTGGAAATACCTAATGTACCGGGAATTTGTTGATGGGTACTGGATAGCGCCTTCACAACAAGACTATATACATAACCACTTGCCGGTATCGCTATAATTACCGCCAACGTGGTTAAGATGATGTTCTCAAGAAATATAAGCCGGTGTATCTTATTCCGCGGATAGCCCAGTACCTTGAGTGTTGCAAGCTCGCGATTCCGTTCATAGATGTTAATGGAGGATATCGTGAATATGGCGCCAAAGGACAATATGACGGCACAAATGATGAACAGGATGAACACAAAGCTGTTCTGCTGCACGATATACCGGGCTGACTTCTTCAAGTCATCCTTATCCGCCAGAGCATCTACACGAGGATCCTGTTCGAAGAAGCTGCGAAGGCTGCTCAGCTCTTCGGGACTAGCTGCTTCAACTACAAGTGAGGTTGGATTGTAGAGGATCCCCATAGCCTCAAGATAAGCCGGGGTGCAGTAGAACACCGGATTGGAATACTGTGTAGATATGCCCAGCACCGGCATGTCTACTGTTTTGTTCCGGAGCGGGGGGGAGGTGAACCTCAGACGGATTGTATCTCCTTCAGCAATACGGTATTGATCAGCGTAAGACTTCGGTACCAGCACGCCGTTGTTTTCCAGCTGAATCCTATTGTTATTGTCGTCAAAGAAATGAATGAGCTTGTTCTCTGATGGGGTAACCACCAGCGTGGCACTTTCTTGCTCGTCCTGTTGAATGAATTCAACGGGCAGGGTGGATGAGTCATAACTGAACCTGATGCCGGAGGGAAGTGCTGCGCTGTCTGGAAAAGTTCCTGCCGTGTAATCTACCCTCAAATCGTAGGTATGGACCTTCTCGATTTGGTTGGCTACCTGCATCAAGGCCGTCTGGGTGCCAAAAGCCGTGATTAATAACACGGTACTGATCATAACACCAATTGAGCTCGCTACAGTCTTGTGTTTATTTAGAAATATATTTCGCAAAATGAGCTTGTAACTATAGGAGATACGGTTCCAAATCCCCGGAATTCTTTCTATATAGAGCTGTCTCATCTGCCTTAGAGGACGGGGACGCATAGCGTCGGCTGCACGTTCCTTGAATATGACCCGGCCGCTTAAGTAACAGGACAGGAGTCCACAGGCGCTAGAGAAAATGAGGGGAGGGAAGAGCGAGAAGGCGGAGAGTGAGAACTCAAGACCAGGGAGAGAGTAGGCTCTGGCGCTCGACGCAGTGACCAATGGAATGAACACACTGGCGGCGACAGCACAGCCAATGATTGAACCGATAACTGAGGCCATCACAGGAAATCCCATGTAATGCAGCATAATGGTTCTGTTCTTCACCCCCAAGGCTTTCATAATCCCGATCTGGTTCCTCTGGGAATCTATAATTCTCGACATCGTCAGGAACAGGATGATTGCTGAAATGACAAAGAGAACGAAGGGGATCACCTTGCTCATGAGTCCGTTGTTAAATATCGTCTCTTGTATTTTGGAATAGCTGAAGGACCGTTCTTTGCTAACTTGGGTCAAATAGGTAAGCGGATCGGATCTCGCTTCAATAGATTGAGCTAAATTGTCAATATTATAGCCTTCATCGGCATCAATCATGACTTCATTATACTGGAGGCTGCCCAGGATCTCGGGTAAGGCCTCTTCAGCGATATAGGCCACTCCGTAGGCGTGATGATCTTGTGTCTCGTTCTTCTTGGCATGCTCCACATTCTCACCCAGGCCGCTAATGGTGAATTTGAGGCTTTTCCCATCTGTAGTTACGCTGATTGTATCCTCAACTTGGTAGTCGTGTGCCTGGGCATAATGGGAATCCAGCAAGATCTCGTTCTTGTGCAAGGGGATACGGCCCTGGATCAAGGCAGGCGTGTTGATCGTGTTATTTGCAGGGATGGAGTGAATGGTTAAGGAGGCTTTGGCATCCTCGGAGACTTGCGTGGCATCAAAAGTATACCGTCCCTCTATCTTGTGAATCCCCTTGATCGTGCTTAGACCCGCTGTATCTTCCCTGGAGATCTGGGTGTAAGATATATTCAAGTCGCTTAGATTATGTTCTCTGAAATAGACTTCGCTATAGGCGCTAAGCCTGTCGCTATAAGTGACCAGCCCCGCATAGAAAAAGGCACCCACAGCGATCACCATAACCAGGGCTATAAATTGGCCTATCGACTGCCGGGTATCCCTTAATAATTTGAGAAATAATTTCATGATTACCACTCAATCCCTTCAACGCTTTGAGCTGCTTTATTGATCGTAACGCTCTCAATTCTTCCGCTTTTCACTCTTATAATTTTGTCAGCCATAGGAGCAATGGCCGAGTTGTGTGTGACTAGCACAACGCATTTGTTCGTCTCGTTGTTCAGGTCTTGCAGAAGCTTTAATACGGACTTTCCTGTTACATAATCCAGAGCTCCGGTGGGTTCATCACACAATAATAGTAGAGGGTTCTTGGCAACAGCCCTTGCTATCGCTACTCTCTGCTGCTCTCCTCCAGAGAGCTGGGAGGGGAAGTTCTTGACCCGGTGATCCAAGCCAACTTTATGTAGAATTTCCTTTGCATCCAGGTGGTTAGTACAGACTTCAGTGGCAAATTCAACATTCTCCAGCGCGTTCAAATTCGGAATCAGGTTATAGAATTGAAACACAAAGCCGACCTTCTCAGCGCGGTATTGGGTTAGCTTTTTGTCGCTGAGACCTGTGATTTCCTGATTCCCCACAAATACTTGACCTGAGGTGGCTGTATCCATCCCGCCAAGAATATTCAGAATCGTGCTTTTACCGGCACCGCTTGCCCCGAGAATAACGACGAACTCCCCCTCCGCAATGGAGAAATCAACACCATCAAGGGCTCTAATCGGTACTTCCCCTATTGTGTATTCCTTCGTTACTTTCCTGAATTCGATTAACGTTGTCATTTCTTACATCTCCTCGTGACGTTTGTTTTTTGATATCCGTTAGGCTCCTTCTTAACTCCTTGCTCTTATTGTATGGTTTTCCATAATTGGGAAATCAGCCTTGCGACTGCTTTTACGACTGGACCCAGGTCGCAGGGGCGGTCCGTCTGAAGAGGGAGTGCGCTATGATCACCGTCCAGTGTACTTTGGTGAAGGCAGCAGTATAGAGTGCAGAAATGGCTGGCCCCGCAAGTGCCAGCAGCAATCTGAGGGTCTTAAGCAACTCTGTGAATTATGCATATCTTCTTCCTTTTGCTTCCGGGCTCGTCCATTGTATGATGAAGATGCGAGAGATGAATCGAACTCATCCCATGAGCAGGAGGCAGATTATGTTGGATCCGAAGGCCAAGAAAATATTACTACACACCCACTGGAGTTCCGGCTGGAGAGAGAAGTTCTCATGTTCAGACGAGGACTTCCAATATGCGAGGAGCAAGGGTCTCATGTTCGACCCGGTGACGATATCCCATGATGAATGCGTTCGGAGATTGAGGGAGCTACACGAGCAGAGCATTACGAGAGAAAAGGTGGCCCGCGCCTTCCTCCATAGTCTATCTACACGCCAAGTTCATTGGCGGAGCTCCTTGTCCAGCTATGCGCTTACGCATGACTTAACTATACATACCTATGCGCAGCGGCAGCCCGAAGGGCCGTCTTACTCCGCCTGCGGGGTGTGCAATGATCATAGATTAATGGCAGATGAACAATACACCGACGAAGATTGGAACGTGATGAGTTTCGAGCGGGTGAAGTGGGGAGGTGTCCGCCTCAACTACTTGACCTACTGCTTGATGGACCTGGAATTCCTCAGCAGGGAGGAAGATTTCGAGGTTGGCCAAGAGGACATCGTCATTCTGCGGCGGATGCTGGAGGCTGTTCAGGCCTGCGGCGATCAGGAGGCTGCCCGGCAGCTGGAGAAGCGGTGGAAGGATGTTCTGCCATCCAATCAATATGAACGGGATGCCATAATGGAGATTTGGGGGTTCGCCGGATTGCTGCAGCCCAAGGATGAGAATCGCCCGCAGCGCGGGCGGGGAACCGACCTCGTGTCAGTGGCAGACTGGAGAGGTGAGGATAGCTTTTCCGATGAGAAAGTGCAGTTCTATTTCGGGGAGTATTTATAGCATACTTTATGCTTAGAGATAAGAAGAATCATCCACCAGAGAGCTTAGTCTATCTATCATGGAGAGATAGATTCATAGCGATCTATAACTATCTGTAACTATCGGGAGGCGTTGCCGTTGATCCAAGCCGTGGAGCTTTTTCTAGATGAGATATGGAACGAGGTTATGGCGATATATGCCAGAGAGAGTCGCAGTATGGGCAAGAGCAAGAATCGGAGCAGACTGCAGGCCGGAATGAAGGATTACCTGCGGGTGGCCTGGAGGCGGGGCAAGTTCAACTGGGAGCAGGGCCGTATTCACATTGATGTGTACGAACCGTTCTCTTGGAGCGATCATGCCTATCAGATCGAAGCGGGTGATTATATCACGGAATTGACTGACGAGCAGCTCAGGGAGGAGTTTTTCCCGGCATTGTGCGGGCGTGTGGATGAGCTTATACGCTCGGAGGAGTTCGGTGCTCACTTCTTCGATTACCAGTTCAACGTCGTGTTCGAATTCGAACGGGAACATTCAGTTATTACGTTTCAGCGCAGGCTGGTGAACGAGCCTAAGCTGGTTGAACTCAAGAAGATGCTGGGGCAGTTCATACAGACCAAAATCATGTCCGGGCTGCCGGTGCTGCCGGGCGAGCACGACCTGGTCTTCTTCGCCCAGCATCTGGTCAATCCTGATCTGATGAAGCAGGAGGAGAAGGAAGTCGACCCGTTAATCCGCCAGCTGTCGGACAAGCTGCGCCAATTCCCCAAACGTAGAGATGAGTGGATCCGGCACTATACCTCGGCATTTAAGCACTGGGCACAGGAGCAATTTCTACCTCGGTATTTTGATCCTCTCGGTGATTATGGACTGGAGTGGATGATGAAGGAAGGAACGGATCTCTCCGCTGTAGACTCAAGTGAACTCGATTTCTTCCTGTATGCGGCACTTCAGATCGGCTTCTCCGATCCGGACACCCGGCAGAAATATCTGGGGCTCGCGGTTCTTCTGGGCTCTAAGCGGGCTCAGGATTATCTGCAGACGGGCAGTGGGAAGTTCGACAGCACTTACCGGGGAGAGCGGATGGAAGGCAAGAATAACGATGTGACGCAGACGATTGAGATCCGTATCCTCGCCGAGGAGGAGGCGGCTTACGGGGAGGCGCTTGACTATATCACCGGCCTGCTGCGGCAGGGATTCCCCAAGGGTTATCAGCTGAAGCTGAAGAGCAGCCAGAAGCATCTCCTGCCCGTTAAGAAGCTGGCGAAGTCCAAGCTGCATCAGTTTTTTGCCAATGCGCTCAGCTACCCGGGGTTATACCCTAAGCTTGCCGAATATGCGGACAACGCAATGGAGGAGTTCGCCTGGTACGGGGATGTGGAGCCGGGTGAGAAGTCAGTCATGCCGGGGACTTACGCCGTGATGGGCCTTGGCCTCTGCAGCGAAGCCTACTTTCCCTTGGTCTGCCGTTATATGGAGCTGGTGGATACGGAGCATCAGATGGTGCAGGATGGGTATGCGGAGGCATTTGCCGATGCCCATGGGGTACAGGCAGAGCATATGCCGGTGATCGTATCAATTCTTCTGGGCGGGAATGAGGAAGGAACAAGGGTCAAGAACATCACGATCGACCGTCCCGAGCTTGCTGAGGCGCTAGTTCAGGCGCTGCAAGGCAAGGAGGATCATCAAGTGGAGCTGGTGCTCAGCCGGATCTTCGGGAATGCGAAGAAGCTCTCCACAGCGGCCAAGCAGGCCCAGCCGCCGCTCAGGGAGGGACTGGAGCAGCTGCTACTGCTGTGGAGATAATCTAACGCGAAGCAGGATTATAAATTCTTTATTGGTTATTAGAGAGATTCCCGATCGAATCTTTTTCGGATTTCTTCGAATTTTTCCCTGGCGTTACTAGACTCCTCTATATGAATCAAAGAAAAGCCTGCCGTGGAATCAATGGGAGTGACATCTGCAAGAGAATATAACTTATATTTTCTTCTACTAGGTGGATGAGTTAGAAAAGCTATATGTTTCGCAGTTGGCCTGAGGCCCATTGTTCTGAGTTTAGCTCTGGTGAACAAATGATCTGGAACACTAGATGTATAATCCTCATCATCATTCCTCCTTCCTTAGCATGAAGTCAGGCCATCTCCAGCTGCCGGATCAGTTCGGCTGCCGCCTCATCCGTGAGGCGTAGCCGTCCCTGCTCCTGCAGGATGCGTCCATCGCTTATGCGCTGGTCGAGCCAGTCGGTTATCCATCCAGGCGCATAGCCGCCTTGGCCGAATTCACCGCCAAAGGCAATCATGTCCTTATACACTTCCAAATAATGCTCGCGTCCGGTATCCGGATAGGACTTCGTGTAGAGCCAGAACTGCACATCATACATCAGATAGGACAGCGGATCGGCATGGAATGAAAAGTGGCCTTTCTCTTCGACGATCCGGGTACAGATCCGGCGGATCTTCTGCTCGAGCTGATCCACCTCCGTGACCTGGGCACACAGTTCCTCCAGTAAGGGAGAGAATTGACCATGGGCTACCCGGTGAAGATCCGTTTCTTGGTCTTCTTCGAAGGTGTCGAACTCTTCCTCGCTGACCAGACCTCTGATAAATGCCTCGAAGTTATCGGCAAGGAAGGTAATCTCATAGTCGCTCTCCTGGTCCACGTGGACCACTTCGGGTTCCCCGTCTGGTCCGCAGGCCCGGTAGTCCAGCATGACCACGTCATGGCCAGCCGAAGGGCAGTCGCAGATGACGACCCCAATATCGGGATAGCCCCAATCTTCGATCATGAACTGGCTTCCGGTGTCGCCGCAGAGAGAGTAGCTTTTCTCCCGGCCGATGCCCATGATGCTTGTAATGGCGATATGATCCTCAGCCCACGAGGTCGCCTCCTCGGTCGGAAAGCAGGTATTCTTCGGAATCCCGCCGTTCTGCTGCTTCATCAAGGCGATATAGGAAGCGGGAAGCTTGTATCCCAGCTCTTCCTCGACCGAGGCGATCATCTCATCCGTTGGCGGTTCGCTGACATAGGACTTCCTGGCATAGTCGCTGTCTTCCCAGAATTCGCTAAGGAACTTGTCCGTAAAAGGAGCCGCATCCCCACTCGGACCCGTAGGCTCTAGCGCTGCGGCTGCCCGCTTGGCAGCTATCCGCTGCTCATGCTTCCGCTGCTTCTCCGCTCTCCGCAGGCTGGACTTCAGCAGCCATAAGGTATCCGAATCGCCGGGCTCAAGCTTGTCCGCTGTGACAAAGGCCTTCGCCGCTTCTTCATACCTGCCCAGATAGTACAGGGCGTAGCCGACCCGGTAATGCCACAGCGGGTCCTGCTGCCCGGCTTCAGCTATGAATGCAAATTGTTCAAGAGCTTCTTCATAGCGCTCCAGGTTGTTATAAGCCCTTGCCAGCCGGCCGATCGCATCATAATCCCGTTCTTCATCGGGAATGACCAGCAGTGCATCGACGATCCGCTGATGTTCATTTGCCTCGTGCCAGTGGGTTAATTGATTGAGTAGTGTCTGGTCCATAGGTGTGCCTCCGAAATATAGATTTAATCTTAAAAAAGCTTCTTGGGATGGGCCGTAATAAGAATCAGTAATCCATGTGGCTCTTTATATTCATACCAATTAATTACAACAAGCCTATTGTACATGCTGGTAACATAATACTGTCAACTTTCGAGTCGATCGGAGAGCGATATGCTGTACGGAATCTGTAAGATACATACGCTTTTTGCAACAAACCTGCAGAAAAATGCAAGAAACCGAATAGGAGTGGCATAGGCGTTATTTTGCCTATAGTATGGACCTTGAGAGGAGGGAGCAACGCTTGAAGGTTATTTTTGAAGCGGACTCAACAATCAATCGCAACACTACCAAAGTCACTACCCACCCCGAAGAAAAGGGATCCTGGAGAAGTATTGAGGAAGCTCTCCGTGAGTGTGACAGACAAATCGTAGTCATTAACGCCAAAAATGACCGAAATGTTCAAATTCCGTTAAATTCCATTGCAGCCATTCAATCCGAGGATCGGATGTGCTGTGTACATGTTCTTAACGGGGAGATGTATTTGCTGAGCAGACGGCTCAAGCTTGTGGAAGAAGAACTCGATGAATCCGACTTCATGAGGATCAACAACCAGACCATCATCAATACGAAGTTCATCAAGGAATTCTTCTCAACAGAGCATGCTAGGATAAAAGTAGTACTGACTAACAATTCCAGTTATTTTGTGAGTCGCCATTACATCAAACAATTCAGGGGGAAATTCAAATGATCAATCAATTGAAACAAAACTTTTTCCAGGTATTCACGATTACATCACTATGGTTAACCTTTCTCGCGACGCTCTTTCTTAAGGATCAGACGATCAGCATGCTGTATTTGTGGAATATTGCAGGAATTGCGGTCATCTCGGCGGGATTATTCGGAGTCATGTACAACGCGCTGTGGAACTATTTCTCTCTGAAGCCGGTGTGGAACATTCTTATCTCATCTGTTCTTAATACACTGGGTGGACTTGCTGCTGTATGGTTGTTCTCCAAAGAAATGTTCGAGATTATCCTGCCTTGGGTTCCGGGAATGGTGGTATTGTCAGTAGTGCTGCATACCATTGCATTTTATTTCTACGCCAAAATGGAAAGTAAAAAGACCGCTGAGGAATTGAACAAGATTCTGAAGTAGGCTTTATTCATACAGTGTGATGGACGGGGCTGTCTCTTGGAGACAGTCTCTTTGTTGTCCGGAAGGAGGCAACTTTAGAAAGATATATAAGGGTTGTGATAGGTTTATACCTTCTCACTCGTATTACATAATAGGTACCGGGTACAAAGGAAGGGAGGGCAGCTTGTCTTGAATACAATATCTGAGGACGTCCTTGTAGAGAAAATCAAGAACCGCGATGAGAGAGCGATTGCTTCTATTATTCAAGCCTATGGAGGGCTGCTATCGGCCATTATCAGGCGTTATGTCCATTACAATCAGCAGGAGTATGAGGAGTGTCTGGACGATGTGCTGCTGGCGGCCTGGCACAATATCGGCTCATTTGACCCCGAGAAGAACTCGTTCAAGCAGTGGATTGCGGCAATTGCCAAGTACCGTGCTATAGATTATCAGCGTAAAATATTGAGGAACCAGAGCCAAATTAGTCACATTGAAATAACGGATGATTTACTCAGAGTAGAGCCGGTTCCGCCGCAACGGGATGTTGAAGAGGTGCTGCGCCACTTGTCCCAGCTAGAAAGGGATATTTTCGTGAAATATTACTTGGAGGGCGTACCTTCCCGCGAAATGGCCACCGAGATGAAGGTACAAGAATCCTGGATCCATAACAAGCTTTCGCGCGGACGCAAAAAACTGAGACAGCTGTTCATTTCAAATAAAGAGGTGTAGTAGATGTCCTTATATGATGAGTTAAATAATGTACGGATCGATGTATCGGTGTATGAGGAAGAGATACTGACCGAGATGGAGCAGAAAAGGTGGGAAAAGCGCGTGCTCCGCAAGCTCCCTAAGCGTAAGTCTCATTCCATGATCAAGTGGGCTGGACTGGCAGGTGCCCTCATCTTGGCAGTAAGTCTAATAATTCCGCTGAGCGGTACGGCGCTGGCCAAAATGCCATTGATCTACCGATTAATCGAGAGCTTCATCCAAGTTGATAACCCGCCCGATCTATCCAATTATAAGACAGCTGTTGGTGAGACCGCCGAGAACTCCTATGGCAGGATGACCTTGAACGAAGTGTTGGTCGATACGGATCGTGTATTGATCAGTGCCACATTGGAGCCCATTAAAGGTGTGAACATGGATGAGGTGTCAACCTTGTCTCCCAGCATCTTGGTTAATGGAGAAGAGGCTCCCCATCCCTTTTCTAGCCAATCATTTGGAGAAGAGAACAATGGAACCTACACAATAACCGGGGATGTTCCGCTAAATACCTTGCCTCATACTCCCAAGGGTAATCAACTTCAGATTAAGATTTCCTATACAATAGACAGCAAAAGGGTAGTTCTAGATAAACCATGGGTGTTCGATGTCAATGTATCCACCCAGCAGATGCAAAAGGATACGGTCACCTATGAACTGAACAAGCCTCTTCCACTCAAGCATGGAGGAACGGTTACAATTAATAAGGTCGTAAGTTCACCTGTCTCGACAATACTCTATTACGATGTGAGTCAAGCTGAGCTAGGATCCTTCTGGATCAGACTTGTATCCAAAGGCGGAAAGATAAAAGAACTTCAATATTATGAATCCATATTTAGTGGAGAACGCACTTATCATCGTTATGGCCCCTTGGATCTGAAGAAGGAGACCTATTGGATTGTGGCGGAGGATAAGAATGGCAAAGAGATTAGTCCTCGTGTTCCAATCAAATAAGCTCAAAGTGAACCCGCTCATACAGCGGGTTATTGCTTTTCGTTCGAATTTAGTTACTTTTCTCTCCTTGTCATATTATTCAATTGTTACAATAATTCTCATCTCTTTGATGCACCTCGGACACTAGACTGTGATATATTTGGTTTGTAAAATGTTGGGAGGCTGGAGTGTTGAGTGACTACATAGAGAAGATTCGATACCGATGAACATCTACCGTTGTATTACAGGAGATCAAGAAGACCTTTGATAGGTATATGAATAAGGTAAAAGCAATCTATCATAACCAGTCCGAATACCTCAGAATCATAAATACATACCTTCAAATCCTGGAACAAGACTACCTCAGGGGGAACTAATATGGCAAAGCGCCGCACTGTCTTTATGGCTGTAGTATTTATTCTTGCACTCATACTGGGCTATTCCAATAAGGGTGTCATTTCATTCCGGCTCTTTAAGCCTCAATTGGAGGAGCTCCATACAATCATCACGCCCGCCGCAAATGACAGACAAACCTTCAATGCAATGAAGAAACTACCTATAGATGGATGGCCCCCGGAGCTTAATGTGGTTCAGGACCCTGCGACGCTGGGTGATCCGTCAGGATACACCTTCGTAACCCTCACCCTGACAATAAAAAATACAAATTATATGAAAATGAAGAACCTGTATATCGACCTGGATCCTGTCCTGGCGAATAAGAATCAGATCATCCTATATACCAGAGACGCGCAATATATTGAAGTATCCCCCTTCGGGAGTTCCTCGTCGCTTAACTTCAATGTGTTATTGAAGACCAATAGTCCCGATCAAGATGAGGCTCTTCAAATTTTGAGTTACAGCCATTTATATTTGAGATGGGATGGTGATCATAGCACAACGATCGATTTCCCTGAGAAAGCAAGCTTTTACAATTATGAAAGGGGTACGGTCATGGAGATTCTGAGCTGGGCTATTGGCATGATTCTATTTATATTAAGCGCGCTTCATATCTATTGGATTTGTGGAGGCCGATGGGGTGCAGCAGGTGCGATTCCCAGCAGGGGAGGGGAGCCGCTGTTTCGCCCATCCGCAGTAAGTACGGGAGTGGTAGCCATTTTGCTGGCTTTGGCGGCTTGGCTGGTGTTAGAGCTGGAGGCGATTAAGCCGGTCTTGTTCCCGGAAGCCTTGCTGTGGATCGGTGGATGGCTGCTTGGAGCGGTATTCACTCTACGTGCTATTGGAGATTTCCGCTGGGTTGGCTTCTTCAAGAAAGAGAAGGGTACGGTATTTGCCCGCCTGGACAGCCGTTTCTATTCCCCGCTGTGCTTGTTCCTAGGGGTGTCCATTCTGCTAATTATGGTATGGGGATGACTCTTGTCTCCATAAACAATAACCGCCTGCAGCAGCCTAGCCAGTCTATCCGCACTATATTTGGTAGGTATAGTCCTCGTGCAGCTCTCCTCAGGAACTGACGGGTGCGCTCCTCTTTAGGCCTATAATTCCTTGACAATGTCCTCCGATGAACATAACATCTATTTCATAAAAGTCTATAGGTTTTATCGGCTAACAGACCATAGGGGGCGGACATATGTTGAATTTATTCATAAGAACGGATGCTCAGCGCGAATGGCTGGAGAAGCTGAAGCAGAAGGAAGCCGCATTTAAGGAGAGAGCGGACCAGATCGACAAGCTCGGAGTTTTCCCTGTAGAGAATATTCAGGAATTAACCGGGCTTGGTTATACACGGTCAACCCTTCCAGCCTCCTATGGAGGGGACGGGCTGCGGGTATATGATATGATTCTGCTTCAGGAGACACTGGCGAGCTTCGATGCTTCCACCGCACTATCGCTTGGCTGGCACCTGTCAGGTGTGGGGGAGCTGTTCGAGAAGCGGCTCTGGTCGGAGGACAAGCTGGAGTTTATTGCGAAGGAAGTTCAGAAGGGGGCCCTGCTCAACCGGGCAGCCAGCGAGGCGCAGACCGGCAGCCCGACAAGAGGCGGACGCCCTGGGACAACCGCGGTGAAGCAGGGGGACAGCTGGGTGATCACAGGGCGCAAAATTTACACAACCTTGTCCCCAGTGCTGACTTATTTCATTGTATCGGCCTGGATTGAGGAGGAGCAGACGGTTGGGCAGTTCCTGCTGCATAAGGATCTGGAGGGGCTCCGAATTGAGGAGACCTGGGACACGATCTCGCTGCGGGGAACGGGGAGCCATGATCTTGTCCTGGAGCAGGTCACAGTCGGTGCGGATCAGCTTGTTGAGCTCGGCAGGAAGGCTGTCCCTGCGGGTCCGGGAGGGCTGCCGAATGCCTGGCTGCTTCATATTCCAGCGTGTTACCTGGGCATTGCCCAGGCTGCCCGGGACTATGCGCTGAAGTTCGCCAACGAGTATACACCGAACAGCATCAGCGGTCCGATCAGCCAGCTTCCGAATGTGCAGCATCTGCTTGGAGAGATTGATCTCGAGCTAATGAAGGCAAGACATTTCTTGTATAGTGTAGCCGCAGCTTATGACGATGAATCCCGCAGGGATTATCTGAGTACGGAGCTTGGCGCCGCCAAGCACATCGTTACCAATTCGGCGATCACCATCGTGGACAAGGCGATGCGGGTAGTTGGCATTCGCAGCCTGCAGAATGATAATCCTCTCCAGCGCTATTACCGGGATGTTAGAGCCGGGCTGCATAATCCGCCTATGGATGATGCAACGCTGAACAAAATCGCCCTATCTGCCATCGAGCAGGCAAAGGGATAAGCTAACTGGCCAAACTCCCTCTCTTTGGCTGCTTAGAAAGAAGAAGGCAATTAGTCTATGAGGGACACATTCCAACCTTAACAAGCATTCACATTCTAAATGGTTCCCCAGGAGCCGTCCTTCAAAGGGGCAATCCCATCGTCATTCAAGGATGACGTACGAGATTGCCCCTTTGTGTGCGACATAGAACTATGATATCCAAGCTGTTCTGCCCTTCTCATAGGGGGCGGCAAGGTCTACCTCGCAGAACGCGCCTTCCCGCAATTAAGCGGGTAGCTCCTTCCGTAGGCTCTACCGTAGGCGATAATACGCCTGATCAGGGACTGGTCAGGCAGCAGGGTGAAAGGGCAGGGATCCGGCCGGGTGTTCACTTCGAGAATCCACGGCTTCAGCTTGCGGTCCACCGCAATGTCCAGCCCCAGCTCGTTCATGAACGGATAGCGCCTGGCCATCTTGGCCGAGGTAAGCAGCGCCATACGATCCATTCGCCGGAGCAGTCTCTTTGCTCTGCGCTTGCCCGCCGGGCGGCGCAGCAGATCTATAGGATCGTAGATCGTGCCTCCCTGACTGCCGTTCGTCACCGCTCGGCGGGGATGCGCTAATCTTCCGGCTATTCCGGTAGGCTCCCAGACCCGGTCAGGTCTGCGTTGAATCATGACGCGGAAGTCATAGGGTCTGCCTTTGTGCCGAAGCACATGAATCCCCTTTTGGATCAGATAGCGCTTACGCCGGATAATTCTCCCCAGACGCACAGCGAGTTCCCTAAATGAACGGCAAGTCACAGGCCGGGTCCCTTGATGGAAGGTGTAATAGCCCTTGCGGGCTTCAACCCGGATAACCCCCACGCCCATTGAACCGTTGTCCGGCTTCACATAGACCATTCCATAGCGGTGAAGCATCTGCAGCAGCGCCCTCGGTGAATAAGGCCGGATCGCCGGAAGATGACGGGCAAGCCTGCGGCTGGAGAGTAGAATACGGTGTTTCAGCAGCTTGCTCCTTACACGCCTTCGTGTTGTGCTCAACAACTTCAGCCCCTTTTCTAATCTTGATTATGATCCTTCTTAAGTTGGCTTATGTGGCTTGGATTTCTGACCATTGTTCATCTTATGGAGGCGGCAGCTCGTATGTGTTAGACCAGAACCTAGCGGGATAAGTCTGCATACGCTACAAAGTGAACGAAAGTGACTCGTAAGGAGTGTGCAGATATGAACATGCCCGCCTGGGTGGTGGAGACATGGAACAGGATGAATGCGGCGTTCCCCTGGATTCAGGCGCGCAGGGGGAAGACTGAACTGGAATCCAGTCCACTTAGTGAGTGTAATCCGCCGCTGTTGATCACAGCGGAGGACCTGGAGCTGTACTACTACAGCTCAGACTGCCCATTCCCGGAGCAGAAGCAGCTGCATCTGTACCAGACGTCCGGCACAAGCTCGGGACGGCGTAAGCGGATTTATTATTCAGATGCCGATGAAGCGGCTTATTTGTCCATCAAGGAGGAGGTATTTCGGGCTGTATTACAGGGTAAGGGCTTGCGAAGCGCCCTGTCGGATATGGGGACAGGTCATGCCGAGGCCACGGCTCTTGCGGTCTTCAAGGGACTTGGACTGGAGGCCGACTCCATCTCCTTCCGGCTGCCCGTAGAGCGGCATCTGGAGAAGCTCTCGGCGATGAAGCCGGAAGTCCTGTATACGATGCCGTCCATTCTTGACCGCATTCTGGGGGCATCCGATGATCCCGGTTCCTACGGAATCCGGCAGGTCATCCTGGTCGGGGAGATCGCCTCGCCGGGCTGGATTCGTAGAACCGCCCAGCAGCTGCGGATCCCGGTAGACCGCATTACCGATACTTACGGCTCTATTGAAGTCGGAACGATCGCTTATTACTCCTATGACTATGGCCGTTACATCGTGACTGACGGGTTATGGGCGGAGGGAGTCGGGACGGAGGAGCTGGGTGAGGATCTGGAGCCTCTGCCGGAAGGCGAGCAGGTACTGGTTCTGACATCTTCGGTGCGGGAGGCTTTCCCGGCAGTGCGGTATGTAACCTACGATGTGGTCCGCGATCTGAGGCCTATTATGGTGGACGGGCGCCTAAGGCAGAGCTTCAAGAGCCTGGTCCGGCGAATCGGCCCCGACCTGAAGCATGGGGAGAAGATCAGCATCTATGACATTGAGAATGTGGTATACGCATATGCGGGTAAGGCGGGGCTTGCCGTGGAAGTCGCGGGCAATGCTCTCCGTCTTCACATTGATAGTGATGAGCTTAGCCCGGCTCTCATGGAGGAAATCCGCCGTGAGGTTGAAGGCCGTATTCCCGAGCTTGGACAGATGATAAGGTCAGGGATTCTAGGCGGAATCGAGGTGCTTCACGGCAAGGGGCCGGGCGGTGCAAGCAATCACAGTGCGGTGAAAAGCAAACGAATCTGGTACAGCTAAAAAAGGGGGCTTTGCATCATGAAGCTGAGTGGAGGGATTGCCGATATCATTGGCGGTACACCCCTGATTCATCTGAATAGGCTGTTCAATACTAAGCCTTATAAGGTCTATGGCAAGCTGGAGTGGATGAATCCGGGCGGAAGCGCCAAGGACCGTCCCGCATTATTTATGCTGAGAGAGGCGATTCTCCGCGGGGATCTCACCGGACAAAGTGTAATTATTGAATCGAGCTCGGGCAACCTTGCGATCAGTCTGGCCCAGCTGTGCGGTTATCTGGGGATCAGGTTCATCTGTGTGGTGGACCCGAGAACGACAGAGCAGCATAAGAAGATTATTCGCGCGCTGGGCGGGGAGATTGATCTGGTTACCCGGCCCGATCCGGTCACAGGGGAGTATCTTCCGGCAAGACTAAATCGGGTACAGGAGCTGCTTGCACAGATTCCTCATGCATACTGGACCAATCAATATGCGAATCCGGATAATGCGCTGGCCCATTTCCAGACTACGATGAAGGAGATCGCGGACCAGATTGGGCCTGTCGATTATCTTTTCTGCGGTGTGAGCTCCTGCGGAACGCTTCATGGATGTGCGGATTACATCCGCGAACAGGGATGGTCCACCCGGATCATTGGGGTGGATGCGCGGGGCAGCGTGATTTTTGGCGGGGACAAAGCTCCCCGGAAATTCCCGGGCCTCGGATCAGGCATTGTACCGGGTCTGTACCGCAGTGATCTGGCGGACGAAGTGGTGTACGTATCGGATCAGGATTGTGTGCGGGGCTGCCGGGAACTGGTGTCCCAGGAGGCCATCTTGGCCGGAGCTTCGTCAGGAGGCGTAATCTCAGCTGTCCGTAAGCTGAGTGCGGGTATTCCTGACGGAGCCAGCTGCGTGTGTATTCTGCCTGACCGGGGAGAGCGTTATCTGGACACGGTATTCAACGAGGAGTGGGTACAGAAGGAGCTCGGCATGCCTCCGGCTGGGCCTGAGGAGGCGTGCGGCTCATGCGCTATCTAAACGATGAACATATCCAGGAGCTTGGACGGGATTGGATCAGGCTAACAGACATTATCCGTCAGGTGATCACCCTGCAAGATGCAGGGGAGACCGTGCGTCCCTTGAAGCCGTACCTTCGATTCGGGGATCCGGCTAACCGGATTATCGCCATGCCTGCCTATGTGGGAGGCGATCTGCAGCTTGCCGGAATCAAATGGATTGCCAGCTTTCCGTATAATCGTAAGGCGGGTCTGCCCCGTGCCCATAATTCAATTATTTTGAATGATACCCGTACCGGCAAGCCGCGGGGGTTCCTCAGAAGCAGTCTGCTGAACGGGATCCGTACCGCTGCCGTCAGTGGGGTTATGCTTCAGAGTTATTTGGAGGTACGGGATCCTGCAAGCGTCAGCGTGGGGATTGTGGGATGGGGGCCGGTGGGACGGCTTCATCTGGAGATGAGCGCCGCCCTGCTCGGCAGCCGGTTGAAGCAGGTCTATTTATATGACATCGAGCAGGTTCAGCTGGACACCATACCCGCGGACCTTCGTTCCAAAGTGATTATTGAACAGGACTGGCGTCAGGTCTACCGGAAGTCGGATGTGTTCATTACCTGTACGGTGTCTGACCGGCGCTATATTGACGAGCGGCCAAGGGAGGGCTCGCTGCTGCTTCATGTATCGCTCAGAGATTACCTGCCGGAGAGTATCCGCCATCTTAAGGTCCTGGTTGTTGACGACTGGCAGGAGGTATGCCGGGAGAATACCGATATTGAACAGCTTCATCTGCAATGCGGGCTGCAGCAGCGGGATACGGTGAGCCTGGCGGAAGTGGTTCTGCACGGGGCCTTAGGCGGGCACAGCGAAGAGGAGCCGGTGTTATTCAGTCCTATGGGGCTTGGGATATTTGACCTTGGCATCGCGGGGGATTACCTGGAACAGGCGGAGGAGCGTGGACTTGGCACGGTTCTGGAGGATTAGCGGCATTCGCTCACTCGTATGGTCTGTATGCTCGGACTGCATAGGTAATCCCGTATTGTTCTGATATACTGGATGTTCAGCCAAGAATTGTATTGGCCCGGATAAGGAAGGTTGATCATCTATGCAGGTATTTCAGGATTTCAATCTAAAGGTGAAGAAGACATTTAAGGCGACAAGCAAGGAAGATGTTCTCACCGTGACCGAAGCAGGAAGCAGGCTAGGTCTCTCCAAAGATCAAATGAAGGCATACGCCGACAAAAACAAGCTGACTAAAGTTCCGATTATGCGCAGCGTGCATAGATATCTTTTGCTGAAAAGTGAAATTGATGAGATTGTGAAGAACCAATAATAACGGGGAATTAGATAAGAATGGGACGCCTCGGGTCTCATTCTTATTTTTTTCCAAAAAAAGTATAGAAACATGTCGAAAGATAGAATAATTTGTAATATAATGATTTTTATAAATCTCCTCTAGCAACAAGTATTGGTATATAGGAGCTCTATTAAATTAGCAATCAGATCGGGGAAGAGCAGGCAGATGCGTGTGAAGAGAAAGTCACGGATTCATGGACGTCCAAGAAGGTATATTTCCGTACAAAAGAAGTTTTATTTCAGTCATATTCTCGCCCTGATCTGGATGGCAGCCTCCATTGTGCTCTCCATTCCCTGGGTGCAGGACCTGGGCCTGTTATTCACACTGCCTGTTGCCTTATTCATAGTCATTGGCATCTCCTATATCCCCGGATATATGAATGCCTTTATGATCTCAAGTCTCTTATTTGACAGACAGCCAAAAATGAAAGAACAGAATCCGGCGGAGCCTATCACGATTCTGGTAGCTTGTTATAACGAGGAGGCGGGTGTCGCAGATACCCTGCGCTATATTGCAGCCCAGGATTACCAGGGAGAGCTGCAAGTCATCGTCATTGATAACAATTCCGCTGACCGGACAGCAGCAGTTGCCGTGGAGACGGGCGAAAGCCTTGGGCTTAGTCTGAGGGTGATCCATGAGAGCACGCCGGGGAAGAATCACGCTCTTAATTCCGCACTAGAGCATGTTCATACTGAACTGATGATTACACTTGATGCGGATACTTTGCTGCATAAATCAGCCATCAGATATCTGGTTGGGAGATATGTCTCTTCTCCAAGCGATGTCTGTGCGGTTGCAGGCGCTGTGCTTGTCCGCAACAGCAGAGGCAAGTTCCTGGCGAAAGTCCAGGAGTGGGATTATTTCCTCGGAATCGCAAGCATCAAGCGCCTGCAGGGACTATTCCAAGGAACCCTTGTGGCGCAGGGAGCCTTCTCGCTGTATAGAACCCGCAGCGTCATTGAGGTGGAAGGCTGGCCGGATGCGATCGGCGAAGACATTGTTCTGACCTGGCGCTTTCTGGGGAGGGGCTGGAAGGTGTACTTTGAGCCTCTGGCCGTAGCCTTCACGGATGTGCCGGAGAACCTGCATCATTTCTTCAGACAGCGCAGCCGCTGGGCCCGTGGGATGATTGAGGCTCTGAAGGTGGTCAAGCCCTGGCAGCAGCCGTCTCCTTATACCCGGTATCTGACCTTTTGCAATCTGGTCATGCCGTACCTGGATGTGGTCTATACCCTGGTATGGCTGCCGGGTCTGATCTTGGCCTTCTTCGGATACTACTGGATTGTCGGAATTACGACGCTGCTCGTGCTGCCGCTAACCTTCTGCGTGAATTTCATTCTCTATATATACCAGCGGGGTGTATTCAAAAGGCTGAACCTCAGAATACGCAAAAATGCTCTTGGCTTTATTGCCTATGTGCTCCTGTATCAGATTATCATGAGCCCGGTATCGGTATGGGGGTATGTACAGGAAGCGTTCAAATTGAACCGGGTATGGAAGTGAACCTGAATGCCCAAGCAGAGATCAGACACCTTTTCAGGTGTCTTTTTGCTATATCCGGCAGGACTTCCGAACATTTCCTGATTGAACCTGTATATTTTCGGTTATTCTCATTTTAATACTGTGTTAACATTTGTAACGGGTGGATAAGCAGACAGGGGGGAAAGATTGAGTTGGAGTTCAAGAGAATAATGGGGCAGGCTGTAATGGGATTGCTAAGTCTGACTTTAATATGCGGAACATTTATGGGAATGGGTACGAAGCCGGCCGCGGCCGCCGACCAGTACAGCCAGTTCAGGAATTCAGCCGTCAAGGGGCCGCTGATCGCCGGGCTTGAACATGGAAGTGCATGGGTGCCCCAGGGCCTTGCTCTAGTCCCGTCGAAAGATTGGGTGATTACCTCCCATTACAGGGGCCAGGAGAACAGCTGGCAGGTCTCGGGTCTTGTGATTACAAGCACGAAGACGCAGAAACGGATCAAGACATTGTATCTCTATGACAACCTCATTATTCCGCATATGGGGAACGTGGGCGGCCTTGCGGTAAGCAAGAACCACTTGTGGATTGCCTCGGGATATACGGTATATAAAATTCCGCTAAGTACACTTTCGGAGAAGAGCGACATGAGCAGGGTAATGATGACCGGTTATCAAGTGCATCATAAAGCTTCTTATGCCGCCTATTCGGACGGAATATTGTGGGTAGGTGAATATACCGATGGGAAGGATAGCGGCAAAACAACGTGTGACGCCGGACCCAGTGGCAGGGTGTACGGGTATAAGCTGAGCTCGAGTGACGACCTTCCTGCTGACCGCAAGGCCGCATACTCCCGGGTCACCCCCGACCGGATCCAGGGCCTTGCCATATCAAAGGACTACACCGTATATAGTCAATCCTGCGGAAGGGACGTATCCAGCAAGCTGCTATTCTATTCGGGAGAGACGCCAAGCAAGAAGCTTGGCTCGGTGACATTGCCGCCGATGGCCGAAGGCATCGCATTCTCGGGCAGCCAGCTCTATACTCTCTTTGAATCAGGTGCGGCTAAATATAAGGGAAGTCATTACCCTCTTAAGAATATATATTTAATCAATGTGAAGAAGTTGAAAATATAGATATGCTAATCTGGTTGTTGTCCTACGGAAGTCTGGCAATGAACAACCAGGCACAATAATAGCCGCAGGGACGTCATCATGACGTCCCTGCGGCTTGTTCTGTATCAGGCTATCCTCCTGAGATGTCCTGGAAATGCCTGAACAGTACTACAGGAATGGGGTCTGCCGGAGCACACTCAGGCATCTTCCTGCCGGATTACTCCTTAGGCATCAGGCATCGCCCCAGGAACGGTCTCCCGTAAGGTACTTCTCAGTCAGCACGGACAGCAGCTGAATGCCGACTTCGTTCTCCCCGCCCTCGGGAATGATCAGGTCGGCATATTTCTTGGAAGGCTCAATAAAAGCCTCATGCATAGGCTTGACCGTAGCCAAATATTGCTGGTGAATTGATTGAATCGTCCTGCCGCGCTCCTCGATATCCCGGAGGACCCGGCGCAGGATGCGCACATCGGGGTCGGTATCGACGAATACTTTAATATCAAGCTGCTCGCGCAGCTTCTCATCGGACAGAACATGAAGCCCTTCCAGAATGATGATGTTATTCGGCGTGAGCTCTACCGATTCTACGGTGGAACGGGCATGAACTGTGAAGTCGTACACTGGAGCCTGGGCGGGCTTGCCCTCCTTCAGCAGCAGCAAATGCTGAATAAGCAGCTCATTATCGAAGGCGAAGGGGTGATCGTAATTGATTGCCTCCCGTTCGCTCATGCTGAGATAGGAATGATCCTTATAGTAGTTATCCTGAGATATGAACGTGACTTTACCTGAGCCAAGACGGTGAATGACAGAGCGGGCAACGGTTGACTTGCCAGAGCCGGTGCCGCCGGCGATACCGATAATAAGCATGGTGATTCGTTAAGCCTCCCTATGGTTGCTGCAATTTCAGTATTGTAGCATAACGCAGAGCAATTTTCATCCCCGGTAGATCCAAGTGAATCTGGAAGATCTGGTGTATCTTTGCATTTGCCTGATTACCCTGACTATACTAGTTATACCCAGCCTTAGCAGGCTTTGGGGCTTAGTATATCATTCGTATTCGGAAGGGGCTATGAACGTTGAATTCCAATGAATCCGTATCCAGTTCTCTATTTACGAAAGAATTTACGAAGAATCCCTATCCGGTCTATGCCCGGCTCAGGGATATCGATCCTGTCTACAAATGTGTGCTGCCAGACGGTAACCAGGGTTGGATGATTACGAGATATCAGGATGCTGTAGACGCCTTCAAGGACCCGCGGCTCAGCAAAGATCCAGTCAAGCTGTTCGGCGGAGATCCGGCACATCAAAGTGTCTTTACCCGGAACATGCTGTTCTCCGATCCACCAGATCATAAGAGGCTGCGTGGACTTGTGCAGAAGTCCTTCACACCCGGCATGATTGAGGAGATGAGAGGGCGGATTCAGGAGATTGCGGACGAGCTTCTTAATGGATTTAGCGGCAGAGACCAGATCCGTCTCATTGATGAGTTCGCATTCCCGCTTCCGATTATTGTGATCTGTGAAATGCTGGGGATTCCAGCTGCGGACCGGGATAAATTCCGCCTCTGGTCCACCACCTTAATCGAAGGCTCCAATGGAGAATATGCCAGTGAGATGAAGCAGCATATGGAGGAATTCATTCAGTATTTGGGTCAGATGTTCGGCCGCCTAAGGCAGGAGCCGGGACAGGATCTGATCAGTCAGCTTATTGCAGCTGAGGAAGAAGGGGACAAGCTGACTGAGCAGGAGCTGTACGGCGTTGTCACCCTGCTGATCATCGCAGGTCATGAGACGACGGTGAATCTGATCGGCAATACCCTTCTGTCTCTGCTGGAACACCCGGATCAGCTTGAGCGCTTGATTCAGGAGCCCGAACTTATTCATAATGCGATTGAGGAATCGCTCAGATTCAACGGTCCGGTTGAATTCAGTACTTCGAGGTGGGCAAAGGAGGACTTTGATTTCAAGGGGAAGGAATTCAAGAAGGGCGACCTTGTTATCCTGGCGCTGAATTCAGCCAATCATGACCCAAGGCAGTTCGAATCCCCTGACGTATTTGATATAACCAGGGAGAAGAGCGCTCATCTGGCGTTTGGCAAGGGCGTTCATCTGTGTCTCGGAGCCCCGCTTGCCCGTCTTGAAGGTGAGATAGCCATTCGCAGTCTATTGCAGCGTTATCCCCATATTAAGCTGAATGTCCGGCCTGATGAACTGGAGTGGAGACCGGGAATGGTGGTAAGAGGGGTAAAAGAAATTCCGCTGTCATTATAGTACTTTCTTCTCAATAGTTCCTTTTGGCCTGTTTAGAATCTCCCCTTCCGTATTAAATATAGTAAGGGAAGGGGAGAGAAATATTGACAACTAAGAAGTGGATTAGACTACAGCTGGCAGGATTGCTGTGTATCGCCTTAAGTTTGGGGGGACTCAGCACTTGGCCAAGCCATCAAGCGGAAGCAGCGGGTAAATACAGCTCCTTCGATAAGGTGTCTGTGAAGGGTCCGGCAATTCCGGGCTTGTCAGGGAATAAGGAATGGGTGCCTCAAGGACTGGCCGTGGTGCCGAGCAAGAACTGGGTAATTACGTCTCATTACTGGGGTAGTGGCGGAAGCACAGCTTCTGCGATTGCCATTACCAGTACAACAACCAATAAGCGGCTCAAGACCTTGTATCTCTATGAGTCCAGTACCAAAAAGCATACCGGCCATGCAGGCGGACTTGCAGTGAGCAAGAGCCACCTCTGGATTGCAACCGGCAAGACGGTATATAAAATTCCACTCAGCACTCTGTCCAGCAAGAAGGACTACAGCAATGTGATCATGAAGGGTTACGCCCTGGGCCACAAAGCTTCCTATGCGACTTATGCGGAGGGTGTCTTGTGGGTTGGTGGATACATGGACGGCGAGGATATCGGCAAAAAAATGTGTGATCCCGGCCCGAAAGGCCGTGCCTATGGATACAAGCTGAGCAGCAAGGACGATCTGCCTTCGAAGCCGAAGGCCGCCTATTCGTGGGCTACGCCTGACCGTGTGCAGGGGATGGCGCTCACGAAGAGCCGTGCGCTGTACAGCCAATCCTGCGGACGCAACAATTCAAGCAAGCTGCTGGTCTACACGCGGGGTGCCTCGGGCAAGCAGGTCAGCTATCTGACCATGCCTCCGATGTCAGAAGGGATTGCCTTGAGTGGAAGCCAGCTGTACACACTTTTTGAGTCAGGCGCGCGCAAATATTCGAATGGAAGCCTGCCGCTCAAGAATATGTACATCATTAACACGAAGAAGTTAAAGATGTGAGCGGAGGCATTATGATTCGCAGGGGCAAGATTATCCCCAAAGCTGGAATATAGAACCTCCGAAGCTTTAGACCAGAATGCACAATAAGCAGGCAATTCCCGGATTAACCCCGGAATCGCCTGCTTATTTTATTACAATTTGATAATCCGTCCGGTGGCCTGGGACTCGAATGCCGCCAGTATCACCTGGAGTGAACGAAGACCTTCTTCTCCCGAAATAGCCGGAGGGGTCTGACTTTGAATGGATTCCACGAAAGCATCAATAATTCCGCTTGGCACCTGCTTCTCGTTGGTAGCCATGGCGCCGACCTTGTAGGTCTCTACTGTGCCGTTGGTCAGCTCCACGATCACCTCGTCCCCGTCTACGGTGCCGATCTTCATCACACCGTTCTGACACCATAGCACGGTACTGTTATCTCCGCCCTGATACTGGGTCCAGCTGGCTGCGAGCGTACCGATGGCTCCGCCCTTCATGCGAAGCAGGCAGGCCGCATTGTCATCCACTTCCGTGCCTTCCTTATCGAGGGTGCTGATGAATGAAGCCACTTCAGCCACTTCGTCGCCGAGCAGGTAGCGGATGAAGTCGGATTTGTGGACGCCGAGGTCGCCCATCGCACCAAGAATCGCTTCTTCTTTCTCGAAGAACCAGCTCTCCCGGCCGTCCACACTCCATGCATCCGGGCCAGGGTGGCCGAACGCTGTACGGAAAGTCAATACTTTACCCAGCCTACCTGAATCCAGAATCTCCTTAGCCTTCACATGCGGGGGCATCAGGCGCTGGTTGTGCCCAACCATCAGGTAGACCCCGTTCCTCCGGGCCGCCTCAATCATCTGCTGTCCTTCTTCTTCCGTGGTTGCCATTGGCTTCTCTACAAGTACATGCACCCCAGCGTCCGCAAAAGCAATTGTCATGGGAGCGTGAAGATAGTTCGGTGTGCAAATACTGACGGCATCGATCTGCTCGTTGGCTAGAACTTCTTCATAGCTTGCATAAGCCGTACCCCCATACATATCCGCCATTTCCCGGGCCCGCTCAAGGTTTGGATCCGCTAAGGCCACGAGCTCCACCTGCTCATGGCTTGCATACTCGGGAATATGGCGACGCTGGGCGATGGCTCCGCATCCGATAACTGCTACTTTGATTTTACTCATAGATTGGGTAGTCTCCTTTGTCCTGAATTAGAATTGGTCAAGATAATTATGCTTCAGCCAGTCCAAGCTGTTCCGGACACTCTGAAGCGGTGGAATCTGGCAGGAATCCTGCTCTACAATCAGCCACTTCACTCCGGCATGGGCGGCTGTATCAATGACAGCTGGAAGATCGACTATGCCCTTGCCAAGCTCAAGGGTAATCAATTGGCCCTGTTCGTCCGTGTTGAAGTCCTTCAGGTGCAGCAGCGGCAGACGGCCCGCGTAGTTGTTAATGTAGGCGATGGGATCGTGTCCGGCATATTGAACCCAGCATACATCAAGCTCGGTCTGAACCGACTCCGGGGAGGTCTCCTCGAACAGCGCATCAAAGGCGGTCCGCCCGCCAACGTGATCCTGAAATTCGAAATCATGATTATGGTAGCCAAGAATCAGCCCGTGCTTGCGGGCCTCGGCTCCTACCTCCTGAAGGAAGGAGAACAGTTCCCTCCAGCCGTCTCCTTGCGGACGCTCTTCAGGCGCGAGGTAAGGGCAGATCATATATTCGGCGCCGAGGGTTCTGAGATAGTCCATTTCCTTGTGAAGGTCTGTACGCATCGCTTGAAGCGGAACATGGCTGCTGATTGCTTTGAGTCCAAGCTCGTCTAAGAGCGCTTTCATCTCATCGGCAGGAATATCGCCGTAACCCGCGAATTCTACACCTTCATAGCCAAGCTCTGCCACCTTACGAAGCGTTCCGCGGAAATCCTCAGCTGTCTCATCACGCAGTGTATACAGCTGCAAGCCAATTCCTAATCTTCTCATTTCACACACCTCATTCTGCAGGGATGTAATAAGTGCTCTATTTGATTCCAGAATAAATGAATATAGGCTAAAATGAACATACACAATCTACGCACAACCTGAACTATTTGATTATATTTTGAGACCGGGGGCGGCAACATATGGAGACAAGCCTACTCATCTGTGACTATTCCTATCATTCCAAGCCCTTCGTTCAGAACTACCGGAGTGGATTAACCAACTATCTGTTCAGACTGCAGACGGAAGGCTCCTGCAAGGTATATCTCCGGGGGCGGGAGTACCATGTACAGGCCGGAGATCTGATCCTGCTCAGACCCGGGGAGGATTATGCTCTGGAGGTGAAAGACCAGGATCACAGCGGCCGTATGTCCAGTGGGGACTATTATATTTTTTGCGAGGGGACATGGATTGATGAATGGTGGAGCCGCACGAACAGACCGGTGGTGAACCGGATCGGGGTTGATGAGAAGCTGCTCCGGCTGTGGCAGAATCTTCTGATCGAGAAGCGCCGGGGGCCGATGGAGGAAAACGCGGAGATTATGGATTATTTGCTAAAAGGATTATGTCTGTATATTGACCGTGCCATTGCCGAGAATACGCAGTCCAACCGGACAGTCTTCGCAGCCTTAAGGCTGAAGCGGTTCATCGAAGAGCACGCGACAGTGACCTTCAAGCTGGAAGAGGCGGCTACATATGCCGGACTAAGCCTGTCCAGATCTGTCCGTCTGTTCAAGGAGCATTACGGCATGACCATGATTGGATACGCCACCGAGATCAGACTTAATGCGGCTCTGGAGCGGATGAGATACAGCTCGATGACACTGGAGCACATTGCGGAGACCTGCGGATTCTCCAGCTACTCATACTTTCACCGGGTGTTCCGCGCGAAATTCGGGGTATCCCCGAGCGGATACCGAATGGAGGAGAGAGGAAGCTAACGCGGAGCGTTGGAGGGGTAGCGCCCGTGATAAGTTTAAGCCAAGTGGATGATGCGTCATGGCCACACCTGCTTCCTCTGACGATCAGGCCATAGACCATAGATGGAATTAGCTCGAGTAGACCACACGTGATTACTATAATCGAAGGAGAGGTGTACCATGTCTTCTGAAATTTCTAAAGCTATCCAGACCGCGACCTTGGGCATGGGCTGCTTCTGGAGTCCTGAGGCATTATTCGGTCAAATTCCCGGTGTAATCCGAACAAGGGTTGGTTATGCCGGAGGAACAACGGATCAACCCTCATACCGGGAGATGGGGGATCATTCCGAGGTGGTTCAATTGGACTTCGACCCGGGGATTGTCAGCTACGAGGATATTTTGCGTATCTTTTGGAATCATCATAATCCGGTTAACATCAACGATTACAAAGGGCGGCAGTACCAGTCTCTGGTGCTGTATCACAATGAGCAGCAGAGGAACGCGGCCGGGCAGGTAATCAGGGAGATGGAACTGGAGGGAAGAGCGAAGCCGGACACGGAGGTATCACTCTGTGTCAAGTTCTATCCAGCTGAGACACGGCACCAGAAATACTATCTTCACCGCTATCCCGACGCGGTGGAGAAGCTGAGCTTCGTCTATCCCTCCCAGGAGGAGCTGCTGAACTCTACTCTGGCGGCCCGATTGAACGGGTTGGCGAAGGGGTACGCGAACATGGCCCAGATTAAGCAGGAGATTGCCGAATGGCCGATAGGGAAGAGTCAGTGCGAAGGGCTGATTAACCTGATCTCGAAAATTAAATGGTAAGAAAAATGTGATTTTCGTCATATTGTGAAATAAATCACAATTTAGCTTCTTGGCGTGTGATATATTTAACTCGTAAAGAAGATAAGGAGTGATTAAGATGAGAACAGTCAACCAAGAAGTCGTAACCAGAAACCTTTTGCAATTCTGCTATACCTGTGAGGATGCGCACCTGTGTACTACCGAAGAGGCTTGTGAGGCATGCTGGGCAGCTAAGGGGCTGCTGGATTTGGAAGAAGAGAATGGCGCTGAAGAGACTCGCGCACTGCTGTTTGAATACTATGCTTGATCCGTTATCATCCTCACAGTCTATGAACAGACGAACCTGATCTAATCCCGTGGAGGGAGAGGTCAGGTTTTGTTTTTTTCTATACAAACAAGGAATATTCTACCGCTGCATTTTATGGTACACTGAAGTGACTTGAGACTAATTACCTACCTTTAGTATTGAAGGGGATACTTTTGAATGAGAAATCGTGATGTTGTCGGTCCGATCCTGGCTGTAGCTGTGCCGTTTATACTATTTGAGCTCCTTAGGGCACATCCTTCATGGGATGTCTCCCTTGTTGCACTCAAGGGGCATTTCTATGTTGTCAGCTCGGTCGCCATGCTGTCCATGATGGTAGCCATTGCAGTAGGAATCGCGGGACATCGCGTTAGAAATATAAAGGTAAGCTTCCTCGCCCTGGCATTCATCTCGTTGGGTGAGACTTTCACGGTTCACGGGTTGTCCACGCCCAATCTTATGATCCACGCTTCACACCTGCCGGCCGTTGCGGCCCAGGCGAGCACCCTGCTTGCGACATTCTGGCTGTGGCTGTCTTCGATGTCATCTGACTCGGCGCTGATTGTGAAGCTGTCCGGGCTGCGGGGCAGATTGATTCCGATCTGGCTGGTGCTCATTCTTATACTCAGCATCGTAAGCTTTATGAATCCGCATCTGATGAGTCTGATCCCTTTGAATCAGAGCCCTTTGCAATGGCTGGTGACCGTTCTTGTCGCTGGAATGAACCTGATTACCATTTACCGCTATTATCAGTCCTACCGGTATTCACGGTTCCCGCTCCAGAAGGCCATCATATACAGCTGCTGTTGGCTGATGGTGGCCCAGTACATTATGGCGGCAGGAGAGTTATGGCGTATCAGCTGGTGGATGTATCATTTCCTGCTTCTGGCCTCGATGATCGTGATGATTACCGGTCTCATCAGGCAGTATGCATCCAATCCGTCATGGAATATGACCTTCAGAGGACTATATTCCACAGATCCCATGGAGCGGATTACCAGCTGCTTGTCTCCTAGTGTGAGGAATCTGATTCAGGCTACCGAGGAGAAGGACCTGTATACGGCTGGGCACAACTTCAGAGTTACAATGTATGCGATGAAGCTTGGCGAGGAGATGAAGCTGTCCCCCGAGGAGCTCCGGGCGGTCTCCCAAGGGACCATTATCCATGATGTGGGTAAGATTCATGTGCCTATCGAGATTCTGAACAAGCCGGGGCGTCTGACGCCTGAGGAGAGGGATATTATTGAGCTTCATCCCGTCAAGGGCTATGAGATGTGCCGGACACTTGGATTCATGAAGGATGAGCTGGATATTATCCGGTCTCACCATGAGAAGTGGGATGGCACGGGATATCCAGACCGGTTAAAGGGAGAGCAGATTCCTCTGCTGGCCAGAATCGTAGCTATTGCGGATGTCTACGATGCGCTGACATCGACCAGGGCCTACCGGAAGGCTTGGACCCACGATGAGGCGATGAAGCTGATTATCGGAGATCAGGGGACTCATTTCGATGCGGAATGTGTGCAGGCCTGGATCCGGGTATGCGAGCAGAACCCGGAGATCCATGAATATCCGGCCCATGTGGTTGAGAAGTGGGGCCACAGAAAGATGCTGCTTCAAGCGGGAGAGCCTGAAGGGGCTGGCGGCATCTGTTAAGTTAGAGGGGAAAGACACGCGGAGTGTCTTTTTTTCTGTACCAGAACAGCATTAGATTGCGTCAGCCCGAAATACAAGGGGAAGTCTCACACAGCCGACATGGCTTAGTGGGACTTCCCCTTTTGATTTATTTTATTTAGTTAGATGGTAAGGCACAGTCGTAACAATGACTTTTCTCCGGTACAGCAGCTTGGTACGAATGACTAGTCCTGACTGGTTATGAAGGATGTTGTGCCAGCCCTTCTTGGGAATGAACTGGGGAATCACCACGGTGACCTGATAGTTCGACTCGCTTGCCTTGCGCTGCACGGTATCCACAAACTTGAGCAGAGGCTGAATAATACTGCGGTAAGGTGAGTACAAGGTGACCAGTCTGACATCAGGCTGCCACTTCATCCATTTGGCTTCGAACTCATGCTCAGCCTGCTTCTCAAAAGGCACATATACGGCAATGACCTGATGCGGATTAAGCGATTTGGCATAGTTGAGTGAATTCTCCACCACATGAGTGATCCCGGCAACCGGAACGATGATCACATTGCCTTCAATCGGCATGGAGGGCTCACAGGTTGTAAGTCTGAGCTGGTCTCCGACCGCCTCATAATGCTTCCTGATCCGGTAGAAAATATAGATAATAAGCGGCAGGAAGATCAATACAGGCCATACCTGCGCGAATTTGGTTAAGAAGAACATGATCGTAACAATCAGGCTGATCAAGGCGCCGACGCTGTTAATGATCAGCTTCGTTACCCAACCGCTTGGCTTCTCCCGGACCCACTTGAAGATCATGCCGGTCTGGGACAGGGTGAACGGAATGAACACGCCCACGGCATACAGCGGAATCAGGTGCTCCGTCTGTCCTTTGAACAACAGAATTAACAGAATCGAGCAGACCCCGAGAATAATAATCCCGTTAGAGTATCCCAGCCGGTCTCCCCGGACGGTGAACATTCTTGGAATGAACTTATCCTTGGCCAGATTGACAGCGAGCAGCGGGAACGCGGAATACCCGGTGTTGGCGGCAAGAATCAGGATGAGAGCCGTCGTTCCTTGAATGAAGTAATACATGAAGTTCCGTCCAAAGGTATGTTCCGCAATCTGCGAGACCACGGTGACCTCTGTTCTTGGCGAAACTCCGTAGTAATACGCCAGAAATACGATGCCGGAGAACAGTATGGCCAGCAGTGCCCCCATGGCCATTAATGTCTTGGAGGCATTGGTAGGGGCCGGGTCTTTGAAATTGGGAATTGCATTGGATATAGCTTCCACACCCGTTAGTGCCGAGCTTCCCGAAGCAAAGGCCTTCAGAAGCAGGAACAGGCTGATCCCCGCTATAGGCGTGCCTACCGGCGTATGGAGCTCTGGGGATACATGCCCTGTCAGCGTGTTGTAGATGCCTACAGCGATAAGAATGAACAGAGCCAGAACGAACAAATACACCGGATAGGCAAGGATGGAAGCGGACTCTGTTACCCCTCTCAAGTTCAAAGTCGTAATGCACAGTACAAATACGATTGCAATGGGCACTGTATAAGGATGCAGGCTCGGAAAGGCCGAAGTTATGGCATCCGTACCAGCTGATACGCTCACCGCAACCGTAAGGATATAATCGACTAACAGGGAGCCGCCGGCCACCAGGCCGTAATTCACACCCAGATTCTCCTTGGATACGACGTATGCTCCGCCGCCATGCGGGTATGCGTAAATAATTTGACGATAAGATAAAATCAGTGCCGCAAGCAATACCAGCACACCCGCCGCAATCGGGATGGAATACCAGAAGGCCGCCGCGGACAGGGTAACGAGCACAATCAGAATTTGTTCGGGACCATAGGCTACGGATGATAAAGCATCGGACGAAAGGATAGCCAGGGCCTTGGTTTTGTTCAGCTTTTGTTCACCCAGTTCATTTGACTTGAGTGGACGTCCAATAAGGAATCTTTTGAGAGCGGACAATCGTTTCACCACCATTTAAGTGAATAAATTCAACAACCATCAATTGCGCGTACGAAGTATAAAATGCCCACTGACTTAAGCTCCAATACTGTGGACACGAGAAATTTCACTTACCTGGCCTCCACCTTCCTTCTCAAATAACGCTTACGGAGTTAGCTGTCGGATTCGGGCCCTTGAGTAGCCCTACCTTATTAGGATTCACCCCTGGATTGCTGCGGCAATCCGCTTGAACGGTTCCCCCGTACTTATACAAGTTTCAGCGGTATGGAATTTGAAACCGATGCTTATGATACTCCCCTGTTTTATTCTTGTAAACAACTTTTCATCCCTATCAAACGGGGCGCCGGGACAGGAAATTGCCGACGAATCAAGGGAAGCGATTACATTTGTTGGTAGACAAGGAGGCTTGTCCCTTGTGTTCATTTTTATCATAAATAAGCGGCGAGCCCCCTTCGGACTTCCGGAGGAGGCTCACCGCTTCAAGTTAGATTAGTTCCTTATCTTAATAATGCTCTGCTGTATCGCATCGGCATCCCTGCACCGCATACCGGAGCGGCATGGCTGAACTAATTGGCAGTGGCCTTCTTACTGCTGCTCCTTCTCCTTGTCACCGCCGAGTTGAATGCCCAGATGGCCGCTGTGGCCTGCCAGGTTCCCCCCAATATCAAAGCCTACGCCTTTGCCGCCGCCTAGATGAGCGTCGCTGTGAAAGCCTACGCCATGCTTGCCGCCTACCTTGCCGCCCACGTCATAGCCGACACCCTTGCCGATGCCAAGGTGTCCGCCGGCATGTGCGCCAATCCCGTGCTTGCCGCCCACATTGGCACCGGCATCAAAGGCAAGGCCTTGCTTCAGGCTTAAGTCTGCACCGGCATGAGCGCCGAGGCCGTAGGTGCTTCCGCCCAGATGCCCCGCAGCTGACGCGCCAACTCCCTGCAGACCGAGGTGGCCCTCGCCCTGAAGATCGAGTCCGTGGCTCCCGCCAATGTTGGCTCCCGTATCTACCTTAAGTCCTTGCGCGCCGCCGAGGCTGGCATCGGCATGGACGCCTACGCCGTAACCGCTGCCGCCCAAGTGCCCGCTGGCCTTAAGGCCCGCTCCCTTGCCGCCGCCTAGATGACCGGCGGTCTGTAGACCAACCCCGTGTTCGCCGCCGAGGCTCCCAGCCGCATCGAAGCCGAGCCCCTGCCCGCCGCCTACGTGGGCATCCGCATGGGCATCCAGCCCGTATTTACCGCCATACTGGGCTTTGGACTTCAGGTTCAGCTCGATATCTCTGGGGTTATTCTCCGGGTCTACAGTTCGGCCCTGGTGGTGTCCCCCGCCTTGGTGGTGTCCCCCGCCTTGATGATGTCCCCCGCCTTGATGGTGTCCGCCGCCCTGATGGTGTCCGCCGCCCTGATGGTGTCCGCCACCTTGGTGGTGTCCGAACCCGCTTCCTTGGTGATATCCCGGAAATCCCCCGCCTGGGAAGTAACCCGGATAGCCGAAATAAGGGGGAAACGAAGGATAAGGATAAGAATACGGATACGGATAAGCATAGGAGTAAGGATAAGGATAAGGATAAGGATATAGATAAGGATTAGGGTAGGAGTATGGGTAGGGGGATGAGGATGAGGATGGGTAGACGGAACGGACATTCGGATATCTATTAGGGGAACATGGCGGATACGTCACCTGGGTATTCAGGTTGGCACTCACATCTCTTGTCATTCAGAAGCCCTCCAATAATATTGATGATATAGCCTATTCACAAATGAGCAGGAATGACACCCGCTGAGGAATTGAATGATAACCTTAAATCGGATACGATGCTGTATAGGACTAGATCAGTTAAGGAGCTGGAAAGCGAATGGAAGTCTCAGAGCAGCAGGTTGCAGAGTGGATGGTTCAGGAGATCAGACACAGGGGCATCCTGCATCAGGAGGAAGCGACCCAATATATCCGGAGTTATTTCGGAGAACAATATGTATTTATAAATGAGAACCGCAATGTCTCGCTGTCCAAGGAAGTGAAGAAGGCGTTCCGCAAGCTGCATGGCGGCCGGGTAGCCTGGGATCGGGACGGGTTCTTCTGGGCATGGACCTAAGGGTCACAGGACCGCAGGAAGATTGCATAATTAAGGAGAGAGAATAGAAGCTATGGCGAGTCAGAAATATTATGTGGTATGGGAAGGCACAACTCCCGGGGTCTACGCAACGTGGGCGGAGTGTAAAGCTCAGGTCGATGCTTACAAGGATGCCAAGTACAAATCCTATCCTTCCAAGGCCGAGGCCGAGAAGGCTTACCAGGAAGGCTGGAAGAAGCACTGGGGCAAGTCAGCTTCGTCCGCGGGAGGCGGCCCAAGCGGGGGCAGGCAGAAGACTGCGAGCTCAGGCGCCTCGAAAGGGAAGGGCTCGGCAGCTGGAGCCTCCTCCAAGGACCAGATTGATTATGACAGCATCTCCGTGGATGTGGGCACAAAGGGCAATCCCGGGCCGATCGAATACCGGGGAGTGAGCACGCGGACAGGAGAAGTGATCTTTGAGCGGGGGCCAATCCCCAACGGAACGAACAACCTGGGCGAGTTTCTTGCGATTGTCCATTCGCTGGCCTACTTGAAGCAGAAGGGCAGCAAGATGACAGTGTACAGCGACTCAAGAACCGCGCTCAAATGGGTCCGCGAGAAGCAGGTCGCGACGACACTTGCGCGCAATGAGTCCACCCGCGAGGTCTGGGATCTGGTTGACCGCGCGGTGGCCTGGCTGAGATCGAACAGCTATGATAACAAGCTGCTCAAGTGGGAGACTCAGGAGTGGGGCGAGATCAAGGCGGATTACGGGCGCAAGTAAGGCCGGGGTGGCGTGGCGTGGCTTTTTAGGCATAGGCAAGCTAATCTTCAAGCAGAGGTGTACGAAAGGCACCTGTCTATTTGAAGGGGAGCCTGCCCTAATCGCCAGCCTGTTCCGCTGCCTATAGCAGCGGGGTTGCGAATTTCACCTCCGGATAACGGTGATCCGGCCCTTTCATTAGGATTCCCCCTTGGTTCTTCAAATACATATCGAAGAAATCCAGCATATAGGCATGAATAATAGAGTTGGCTCTTCCGGGGGCAATTTCCCCTGTAATGCCCAGCAATTTGAATACCGGAGATACGAACTGTACATCGGTAAAATTAAGATGCTCCGTATCATCGAGATAGAGGACTTGGCCCCCTTCATCAGCTGTCCCGCGCATCCGTTCCAGCTCCAGCCTTTTATCTTCTGTGACTTGATCCTCCCATTCTCTTGTTGAGCCCATACGCTTAAGCTCCGCATCCGTGTAGTCGCGATTATCCAACACCCTTTTTAATCGATCGAAATAGCTGTCCGAGGTAATGAACAAAAACGGCTTTCGCAGAGCCTCTCTGTCACGCAGACGATACAGCCCTCCATCAAGGTCTATTCCAGCCGTGATTCGCGGATCGTAAGCAGCGTCATAGGCCGCCGCTCCGCCAATGGAATGACCGAACACCCCGATATGACGGAGATCCATCCTGCCTTGGAGAAGACTTGGGATATTCCCCGATTGAATGAGCTCGAATTGATCCAGCACAAATGACACATCGTCAGTCAAGACTTGTCCCAGCTTATCCCGGTTATCCCTTCCCGTCCGGTAATCATCGCCGGGGGAGAACAGCTCATCAGTTGTGTTGGTCGTGATCCGACCGTCCGGGAACTCGGTGGCAAATGTATTGTAGGTGTGGTCGATAACGGCCACGATATATCCATGACTCGCGAGATATTCGGCTTGCGAGGTATGGAGGAACCTGGAGGAACCATTGCCGGGATTCCCAAGGATTAGCGGGTATGAGGTCTGTGCCGAAGAGACTGCGGCCTCCGAATAAGCATGACTGGATACGTACTTCAGGTGCTGGAAAGTAAACCCGGGAAGGCCATAGGCCGAAGCCATATCACGTAAGATGCGGGTATCTGGTATAAAGGGAGCGTGCCTGCCTGTGCCAGCTTGAGCTGGATACCATACTTGAACCATCAGTTCCCTTTTACCTTGTCTAGACTCGCCGAAGGTCTCTTTCCTATTGGGATCCACGAAATGGAAAGCCTGCGTGCCTACCTTAAATTTGCCTGTCGGTTCGGGTAATTTGAATACAGGAAAGGCATACATGAGACCCGCCGTTACGACCAGCATGACCGCTATAGCAGCATAAGCTGAACCCAGAAGGAATCGCGGGGCTTTTGCTGGTCCAGTTCTTCTAATACAGCTATAACCTGCAACGGCTGCACTAACGATTGTCATGGCATACGGGAAAAACAGCTGAATTCGGTACCCTTCCACCGCCCAGTGAATCACTAGTACCAGTAGGGCGAGCCCGCTCGCCATGAATACCGGAATTCTACTTTGTCCTCTTTTTAATAGGACGGTCAGTGCTAACAAGCCGGTGTTTGCCAAAATAAGCAGAAGTTCAAACAGCCTCATCCTGATTCTCCTTTTTAGACATCACTTTTTGATATGATCCCATCTTATTCCCTCAGGTTTGGCCCAAGCTATCGATTTGCCTTTCATCTACCTTACAATTTTGTAATTTGACTAGGAAATAATTTACTGTTATCTGCATAATTATTCTATAATTGATAGAGTGGCAAATAAATTTCCCTATAGAGGAAACTTTTAACAACGGCCTGCGTCCAATATAAGCGAACAAGCAACTATAGGCTTTGATAGAGGAGGATACATATGAAAAGGGTCGTTTCTCTGCTTACGACTATGGCTTTAATTACTTCATTATCTTGGCAGACTCAGGCTAGCGGGGCTTCACCCATCCGTATCTATATGAACGGAATCAAATTAGCCGTAGATCAGGCGCCGATTGAGCAGCAGGGGCGCGTTCTGCTTCCGCTCCGGGCTATCTTCGAAGCACTGGATGCCACTGTAGTCTGGAACGCCAAGACGGGCGTGATTACAGCCAAGAAAGAGGGCACCACGGTTACCCTTAAGGTGGGCTCGAAATCAGCAACTATTAACAATCAGAAGGTAACCTTGGATGTGCCTGCCCAGGAGATAAAGGGCCGTACACTGGTACCGGTAAGGTTCGTAAGCACGGCGCTGGGAGCCAATGTGGATTGGAAAGCATCTGCACGCAGTGTGTACGTGAAGTCGGATCATACAACCGATCCGGGACAGTCCGGGTTAAGTCCAGTGGCGTATGTCACTCCAAGGATTATAAGTCAGTACGGGGATGGCCGGGATCTGAATGTCAGCTTCTCCAAATCAGCGAATGAGTCCCAGGTGAATCAATATCGCGTGCTTATAGTCAAATCAAGCAAATCAGGCGGGTTTGGCGAGACTGCGGCGAGGCAGGTATCCTCAGCGAACTATACAGCCGTAGGGCTTCAAGGGTCAGATCGCTCAGTGAATCTATCCTCCCAGGCCCGGGATACGGACGGGGAGCTGCTTCGCTCCGGTCTTTCCTATAACGTGTATGTCCTAACGGTCGGCAGCAATGGACACAGTGTTCTCTCCGGAGCATCCTCGGCTGTAACCTTGGGATCGGGCAGCGCCGCAACGTCTGTTAAGGGTACGGACATTGCCGATTACGGAGATGGAAGAGACTTGTCCGTCAGCTTCACCAAAGCACAGAGTGAATCCAATATTGCGAATTACCGGATTTTTGCCGTGAAGACCAAGGACGCGGGCAGCTTCAATCTGTCCTCGGCCAGCAGCGTGGCAGCATCGAACTATACTACCGTGAGTAAGACGGGGGCTTCGACTCTCAGCGCTGTACTGGGCTCCTCGGCCAGAGACACATCGGGTGAGTATCTCAGGAACGGAGTCTCTTATACCCTTTATGTCATGTCGGTCAGCAGCAACCTGAGTACCGCCTCCCATCAGTTATCTGCAGGATCGCCGGCGATTACGTTGAACAGCGGGACGGTTACGGCTCCGTATATTACGGCTGTAAGCGACATCAGTGACTACAGCGATGGACGCGACGTGAGAATCAGCTTCAACAAGGTCTCCGACGAATCCCGTATTAGCGGATACCGGGTATTTGCGGTCAGGGAGCAGAACGCCTCCAGCTTCACCCTGTCCTCTGCCAAGGCTTTATCCAGCAGCTACTACACTACCATTAACAAAAGCGGATACAATATCAGCCAGCAGCTGAATTCCAATTCCAGAGATGTGAATGGCTCTCTTCTTACGAACGGGGTAGCCTACCGTTTCTTCGTTATGGCTGTAGGCACAGGAAGCTACTCGGGTACGGATACTCTGTCCTCGATGTCTTCCTCTCTCACCTTGTGGAATAACACCAATGTGAACGCCGTTACGGGGTTAAGTGTTAGTGATGTGTCGGATTACAATGACGGGCGTGACCTGAGGGTGTCCTTTGCCCGGGCGGGCAGCGAGTCCAATATCAGCCACTACCGCATCTTTGTCGTCAGAAGCAATGTTGCAGGGAGCTTTAATCTGTCTGCGGCAAATAACTTGTCCAGCAGCTATTACACGTATGTAAGCAAGACGGGCTTCAATATTAATCAGGTACTGCCTAGTGAGGCTAGAGACACGGACGGGTACCCGATTCGTAACGGGATTAGCTACCGCGTCTTTGTCCTTTCTGTTGGAACCAGCGGTTATGCGGGCAGCAACGCTTTATCCAGCTATTCTTCCGCCATTATTCTGAATGACAATCTGAATGTCAGTCCCGTCACAGGTGTCAGTGCGGCGGATGTGAATAACAACAATAACGGCACCGATTTAAGGATTAACTTTAACAGAATCAGTGATGAATCTACGATTTCGCATTACCGTGTATTTGTCGTGAACAATGCTTCCGCCGGCAGCTTCAACCTGTCTAGTGCTCTGACCAGCAGCTACTACACGCAGGTGAACAAGACAGGGTCCAATCTGAGTCAGATTCTGGCTGCCGGAACCAGGGATACGAACGGCAATCTGATTCAAAATGGAACAGCTTACCGGGTATTTGTACTCTCGGTGGGAGGAGGCTACTACGCCGGCAGTAACGCGCTGTCTTCCGCTTCACCTGTAATTACGCTGGCCAACACGAGCAGTGTAGGAGCAGTGACGGACGTTACCGCCGTAGACACCAAGGATTACGGGGATGCTCGTGATCTAAAGGTAACCTTTAGCAAAGCACCGGATGAGACGGCACTTACGGAATATCGTATCTTTGTGGTCAAGAGCGAGTATGCCGGGAACTTTACGAAGACGGAGGCGAACTCGAATACCAATTACACCTCTGTAGGCAAGACAGGAGCCGCAATAACCAAGAGCCTTGCCTCGGGAGCCAAAGACACAGACGGGAACACGATTCGCAGCGGCATCAGCTACAGAGTGTTCGTCCTGTCTGTTGGCAATGGAACCAGCGCGCTCTCTGCCAGCTCCCAGCCTGTGACACTCACGGTTAACACCAAGGTTGAACCGGCAGCCAACGTCACGGCTGCCGTGTATAAGGACGGAGCGGGGAAGGCCACGGGGGTTGGGGTAACCTTCAATCTCTCGGCAACCCCTTCGAATGTCAAGGAATACAGAGTTTTTGTAGTCCCTTCAGGTTCGGGAACGTTTGATTTGGCGGCTGCCAATGACAACCCGAACTTTACGAAGAACGTCAGCGGGCAGCTCACGATCCCGATCACATCGAAGGATACATCCACCAATCCCATTTCTGCAGGGAAATATAAGGTGTATGTTCTGACAGTGTCCTCACTCCCGGAGGTACCTAATGTACTGTCTGCTCCATCGGCCGAAATAACTGTCGGGGAGCCGCCTTCTGTGGAGCCTCCTGCCGCGGAGCCGGTGTCTGTTAAGCCCGTCACCGGCGTTACGGCCAGCCTGGATCCATCCAAGCCCAAGCAGATTGCTGTCACCTACACAGAGCCGACCGACACCCATATTGCATCGTATACAGTGGCTTTGGTGCCTGAAGGGGAGACCAACGTGACGGCAGCTAACGTAGCGGCAAAGTCAGCCGCAAGCCAGAACGTGAGCAAGGAAGCCGCTGCTGTACTGGATGCGGCCGCGGCCCCTGCAGGAACCTACAAAGTGTATGTTCTGTCCAAGGCTAATGGAACAACCGCTACAGTAGACGCCCTGTCGGCGCCTTCCACCAGCATATCAATCGGACAGTAATCCAATCCGAGGCTGCCATGGCATTCGTGCCGGGCAGCCTCTTTTTGATACTTATATTCTTTGCGGATGTACCACCACTCTCCCACCCCGCACCTGAGTGAGGATCATGCCATTCTCGTGACCGATTCCATGCGTATGCCCAATCTGGAATTCCGCTGGGCGGTCAACACAGGTGTCTGCAGTACCCAGAAACTGGACTTTGGTCTAGGAAGAATCTTCCCTCAAGATGGAGGTTACAGAATTCCATTCGTGTTATCCTGATAACAGATCATAATGGTTAGAGGGGTGCTACATAACATGAATACCAAATCGATTTTCGGACCTGTCTTTATTCTGCTGGGAACGTACTTATTTCTGAATAAGACGGGTTCAATGGGGCCGGGGACTATTTTTGAATATTTCTGGCCTACGCTGTTCGTCATTCCGCTGGGCCTCTTGATGCACTGGCTGTACTTCTCCATGACGGAACGCAGAGGCGTAGGCCTGCTCGTTCCGGGAGGAATCCTGTTCACGGCGGGACTGGTATGCCAGCTGGCTACACTGTTCGACAGCTGGGGTACGATGTGGCCGGGCTTCATTCTAGCCCCCGCGGTGGGTCTGTTCGAGCTCTACTGGTTCGGCAGCCGTAATAAATGGCTGCTCATTCCGATCAACATCCTCACCGTGATCTCGCTTCTGTTCTTCGCCGTATTCTCCATTGGTTCTATGCTGAGCCACATGGTGCTGGGTCAGCCGCTGATGGCTTTTGTGCTGATTCTTGCCGGGGCCGTTCTGATGTTGTCTCCGAAGAAGAAGGAATTTTAATCAAGCTGATAACGCCCGGGGTTCTCGCTGAGACCCGGGCGTTATCTTTTGCGGAGGAAGGCGGTCCGGGCTTGTCGATCTTGCTTAGCAAATGGAAGGACTGACAGCGAAATATCTAGGGAGTTGGGATTAATTAGCCTGTACCCTTGCTTCTATTGGACTATACCCATGCAGCACCGAATCAGGTATGCTAAATGCAAATTGCCAAAATTGGCATATTTCCTCAAAAGGAGTGTTCTCATGAAGAAGAAGTGGATTGCAACCGGTGCCGCTGCTATTTTGCTGCTAAGTACCTCTGCCGGTGTATATGCGGGCGCGAATCTACAGCAGATTAAGGCTTTTCTCGATCCATCCATCAAGTTCCAGGTGAATGGGAGGCCGTTCCAGCCTCAGAATGACAAAGGGGCAGCTTTGGCACCCATTACGTACAATGGAAGTACATACCTTCCGGTTCGTGCCATTTCTAACGCTCTGGGCGTAGCGATTGATTATAGCGGCAAGACGAATACGATCTTTCTGGGCGAGAAGCTGGAAGGCGTTCCGATCGCCGACAGTGCTGGCGGAGACTTCCGGACTAAAGATCCCCAGTTAACCACCTATAACGGCAAGGATTATAAATATGTGTTCTTCAACAACTCATCAGGCAGACGTTCCAGTGGATTCATGCTCTATCCAAAAGGAAAGTACCAGAAGCTGTATTTCCAAACCGCGGCAGTCGGCAAGGATATTGAGGAGTTCTTTATAAGTGACAGCGATACAGATACGAAGCTGAAGATTGATAAAATTAATGTAGCCGATGGAATGAAGACCTATGAGATCGATATCAGCGGCGTTGAAGCCCTATATGTACACGCAAAACTACAAGAAGGCGGGAACTGGTTCGTTCCACTGACGACCTCCTACTATAAGTAAGCAGTACGCTTACTATGACCAAGCAGTAGACCAGACAAGCTGAAGCCAGGATTTATGGGCATCGGCTTGTCTTTGTTAAAGTGGAAATTCTATAAAAAACAAACCTTGAATCATAAAATTTCCAACTTGATGTAAGCGCTATTATGCATGATAATTAAGTTATCTTTCTACACATTACAGGGGGCGGGACTGGTGTGGGAGCCGTTAAGAAGAACAATGTCCATTCTTATGGCTGGTGCGCTGATACTCAGCTTGGCCGCATGTGGAGGCGGAGCTGAATCCAACCCTGACATAGATCATAACCCTCCATTCCCAGGCGGAGACAGGCCAAGCGACAAGAAGGTCACTATCACTCTACAGAATATTTATCCTGACCCGACGACCCCAACTTATAAAACGGTGCACGCGCTCGCAGCCGAATACGAGAAGGCGAATCCGAACGTTCATATCGAGCTGGATACCCTGAACACGGACCAGCAGAAGATGAAGCTGAAGACACAGGCAGCCTCCAAGGAGATTCCGGACATCACGATTGTGAACCCGTCTGCGCAGATGAAGCCGTTCGTGGATGCCGGATTGCTGGCCCCGCTGAACGATGTATTGAACAAGAATGGGCTCAGAGACACCTACCATCCCGGCCTCCTGGACAACTACAGCTTCGATGGCAGTGTGTATGCGCTGCCGGACGGTTACAACATTGAGGTTGTATTCTATAACAAAGACCTGTTCAAGCAAGCAGGCATCGATAAGGTTCCTGCCACATTCGAGGAGCTGCTGGCCGCTGTGAAAGCATTGAGGGCAGCAGGAATTACACCGATTGCGATCGGAGAAAAGGATTCCTGGACGGGCTCCTTCCTGTTCATGAATATCCTGCTTCGCACAAATGAGGGTCCAGGCTTCCTGAAGGATGTGCTGGACGGTAAGCGGGAGTTCGATGATCCTGCTTTTATCGAGGCGGTAGACCGGTTCCAGGAGCTCGTCCAAGCCCGCGCCTTCCCTGACGGGGCAACCTCCATTGATGCCAATGCGAGCGGCAAAATCTTCAAATCCGGCAAGGCTGCGATGTGGGTGATCGGAACATGGGAGACAGGGGCGGTCGACGCCTCTTCTGTAGCCGGTCGGGTAGGGGCATTCCCTTTTCCCACGATTGGCGGTAAAGGAGATCACCATGAATTCATGCTCGCCCCAGGCAGTGGCTTCGCCGTTGCCGCGAACAGTCAGCATCTGAAGGAGACCAAGGAATTCCTGGGCTACTTCGCGCTTAATCTGCCTAAGAAGCAATTTGAGTATAAGAACGCGGTGGGTCTTGGACAGATCATAGACGGTGACCTGAAATCCGCAGGTTACTCTGATCTGGCGATTGAAGTAGCTGCCCTGTTCAGCAGCATCAAGGGCGGCGACTTGTCTTTTGACAACACCATGAATCCTGCGACCGCACAAGTCCATCTCAGCAGTATCCAGAATCTGTTCGTTCAGAGGGCAGATTCCAGGCAGGTGGCGCGGCAGCATCAGGTTGCATTCGAAGCGCATAACGAGAAGTAGAGATGGTTCGGAAGCAGGTGAAGGTTGCACCAGAATTGCCGGGTTCACTATCCGGGCGCTATGATTGAAGCAAGAAGAACAGCAGATCAAGCTGGAGGGGAGGGGGATAATCCTTTGAGAAGAGGTTTTCATTCCATTAACCACCGGTTATTCCTGCTGTTCCTTTTTTGTATGTCCGCGATTGTGCTTGTTGTGAGTCTGCTCTACTACAACCGCAATACGGAGCAGTTTCACGAGAAGATCAGTGATCTGGCACAGAAGAACGTGTCACAGACTGTTGGACTATTTGACCTGCTGTATAAAGGCTATGACAGTCTGTCGAAGACACTCAGCAACAATTTCGACATGGTTCGCAAGCTGAACGATAACTCTACAGAACCGGCTATGGCTTATAATACCGAACAATCGATCACCAATATGATTGGGGCAAGCTTCTTCTCCCGGGATGACCTGGTGGGAATCCACGTGATTACAGATAAAGGCAAGATGTATAACTACGGCAACTATATCAATGTGATCGATCCGCACTACAGAGAGCAGGAATGGTACAGCCAAATTCAGCAATCCTCGGGCAAAATGGCCTGGCTTGGCGTATTCCCGCACTCGCTGATTGACCAGAATCAGAGCCAGCCGGTATTTGCCTTTGGACGTCAGATTTTCGACCTGGATGAGCATAAGCCGATTGGCATAGTATTGTATGAGACCAATCCCAAGCCGATACTCGAAGCTTTGGATAATCTGAAGCTGGGGCAGAACTCTAGCGTATACCTGGTCTCCAGGGGAGGAAGGATGGTATCCGCGTCCGTGACTGCGCAGCCTGCTCCCGAAGTGCCGATACCTGAACTCGGAAATGAGGAGAATGTGGTGGTACAGCAGGATAACGGGTATCTGCTGGTGGCATCCCGGCTGCCTTTTACCGATTGGTCTGTCGTCAGTATTACTCCGGATAAGGACCTGAATGTCGAGCTGGTGCAGATGAAGCGTTACTTGCTGATCGTTGTCTCAATCCTCATCATCGTCTCGGCCTTGATTGCTTCCATCGTCTCCAAGACGTTCTCCTCCCCGCTCAAGCGGCTGATCCGCGAAATGAAGCAGGTTGAGAAAGGGAACCTTCGGGGTGAGCTGAATGTAACCTCCTATCAAGAGATTAACATTCTGGTGGCCTCTTTTAACCGGATGGTAAGGCGGATTGAAGAGCTCATTGAACGAGTGAAGATCTCGTCGGTCAGCGAGAAGAATGCGGAGCTGCATGCCCTGCAGTCTCAGGTTAATCCGCACTTTCTCTATAATACTCTCGATATGATCTATTGGATGCTCGATGAGAAAGGGGACGGGGATGAGCAGCTCGGCGAGATCATTCTGTCGCTCTCTCATATGTTCCGCTATAGCAGCCACTGGGAAGAGGGCGCTGAGGTTACTCTCCGGGAGGAATTTGAGCAGATCAGCCACTATCTGAATATTATTCAGTTCCGGCTGGAGGGAAGGCTTAAGGTAGAGATGGAGACGGAAGAACAGTGGATGGATATCCGGATTCCGAAGATGACACTTCAGCCGGTAATCGAGAATGCTGTGAAGCATGGGCTGGAGTCGCTGGGCAGCAGACAGGGTCTGCTCAGGGTCACGGTCAGGGAAGACGGTCAGAATCTGAATATTAGGATTGCCGATAATGGCTGCGGCATGAAGCCGGCTGAGCTGGAGAGGCTGGCAGCCTCATTGGATGAGAGAAGACCATCAGGCAAAGGACCGGGTGGAATCGGGCTGCAGAATCTGCACCTGCGGCTGAAGATCATGTTCGGGGAGCCGTATGGACTGCAGGTATACAGTATGCCGGAGGAAGGAACTACGGTGAACATTGTCATTCCATTACCGCAGAAGGAAGGGGGAGATCATGATGAACCTGAACAGCCTGAACATCCTGATCGCGGATGATGAGCGGGCAATCCGGGAGGGGATTAAAAGGACGATTGAGCAGATCAGTCCCGATTATCACGTTCATCTAGCCGCGATGGCTACAGAAGCTGTTCAAATTATGGGGAGCAACCGGATTGATATTGTGCTTACCGATATCTTAATGCCCGGGATGAACGGGCTGGAATTCATGAAGATCTCCAAGCACCGTTACCCCCTCGTCAAGTGGGTCGTCATCTCTGCCCATTCGGAGTTCTCCTATGCCCAGGAGGCGGTGAGATTGGGCGCCCGGGATTACCTGCTTAAGCCGATAGGGAAGAAGCGGCTGGTTGAACTGATAGAGCACCTGCAGCCGGAAATCTGGCAGGAAAGTGAACGGATGCGGGAAGAGGAGAAGCTTCGCAGGAACCTCAAATTCCTGCATGAAGGCGTCCTTCGCCGATTGGCCTCGGGACTGGACACGGGCAATCTGGATACGCAGTCACTCATTCAGGAATATTCTGAATTTTATCTGGTCATGGTACAGCTTGAAGGGACAAGGAAAAGGACCGGGACAGGGACGGAGCCAGTGTACCCTCTTGAGCATTTCATCGTCGAGAATGTGCTGTCCGAGCTGATTGATACCCAGGGCAGGGGGCTCGTCATCAGCTATGACTTTGACTGCCTGCTGGGCCTTGTTGTACCTGATGGAGATCTCGAAGAGTTCAAAGACCAGGTGAAGGGACATTTGACCCATTATTTGAAGATTCCTTTCCACATCGCTGTCTCTGGCCATATTCAGGATTTCGATACCATTCCGCAGGTGGTTACGCAGATGAGACAGGCATCAGCCGTACAAGCGGTTGAACCTGCTAAAGGCAGTGGCGAGAAATCAATTGACGACGCCTTGTTATATATACAAGAGCACTATAGCGAAGATCTCTCCCTCGAACGGGTGGCTTCCGTCGTCTACCTGAATCCTGCGTACTTCAGTCAGCTGTTCAAGCTTAAGACGGGTCAGGGTTATAAAGACTACGTGATCTCCCTGCGTCTCGAGCAGGCGAAGAAGCTGCTTCTGAATCCGAGGCTGCGGCTGGCGGACATTGCCGGACGCATCGGATACCAGGACATGCGGCATTTCACCCAGGTATTCCGCCGGAAATTCGGCTTGACTCCAACCGAGTTCCGTCATAAGCAGAATGTTAAGGTGATCTAGCCGAAGCTGTTACTTCGCCGGAATCTGCGCCCTCGCCTTGGCAATAATTCCGCTGATCTTCAGCTCCAAAGTGTGAATGCCCTTCTTCTGATCTATAGCCTGGCGGGTTAGTGAGACAAGGACAGACAGGGAATCTGCTGTCCGCTTGGCTTCCTTCTTCTGCAGCAGCTGCTTGAAGTCACTCCACTCGGCGGAATATCGCTTCTTGGGGATATCCAAGGCGCTCTTGGCGGATTTGATCTGCACTTTGACAGAGTCTATGCCGGCAAGGATCGCGCGAATGTCCTTGATCTTCCTGGCTTTCTCGTCTTTGGCGGCTTTCAGCTGCTTCTCCTTTAGCTTGATATCCTCTCTGGCCAGCTGGACAGCAAGCCGCATCTCGGCTGTCGCAGATTTAGTACCGCTGACAGAGCTGTAGAGTACGAACATCGGCTTGTACTTGTCCTTGGTCATCTGAAGCTTCTTCTCCAGCTGAGCGACTTTGTCCGCATCAATCCCTGTGATCTGCTTGCGAACGGCGATTATCGCTTCTTCGTTCCCATAATGTGCATTCTTGATAGTCCCATCCAGAGCGGACTCCTGTGCCAGCAGTGAGGATAATTCATTGAAAGACGCAATAATCCGGCTCTTTAGCGCTGCATCCGCCGCTGCGGCAGCTTTCTCCACAGATAGCTTAAGCGAATCGGTAAGCTGGGAGCTTGATCCCAATACCATTGAGGGAACCGACGCGGCAAGTATGGCAGCTAGAACGATCGCGGCCATTGTTCTGTTCAGGTTCATAATAAGTGCCTCCTTTAGATTGATGTACCTAAGCGGCAGGGCGTGATAGGAAGCCTCTGTTCTGTCGCGGGAACCGCTACCCCTCGGCGCAATGCCACAGCTCACTCTCGGATACAAGGCAGTTGCCCAAAGCCCCTGAATCACGCCAAAAAGCACCCATAAGAAAAGGCGTCTCGCCTAATCTTACGGGTGCTTCCACGTAAGTACATATGTTTGCATTTAATATACAAGATACCTGAACTGGAGTCAAGTGGAAGTGGGAATTGCCAAGTTACAGGTTATAGCTCCGATGCCTCGCTGTATTCGCCTGCTGTACTATAGATTTTCCAGCCATCCTGGGTTTTGCGGAGGTAGTAGGTGTCGTCTCCGGCTGAAGACATGGTGTAAGAGTCTGTACCCTGCGAAATTGTGAGTTCAATCGTCCCTCCGGTCATATCAACAACCGCGTACCGGTCCGATTTAGAAGTGACCTGCCCGTTCATTTCACCCTTCATGGTAACTTCCATAGTCAGCCCCATGTCTTGGTAAGCTCTCATTTCTTCCACAGCTAGCAGCTCGAGGTCTCTGGCAAAACCGACTTCGTTCTTCTCAATGCCGATCTGCATTTGGTCGAAGTCCCCGTTCTTGAAAGCGTCGAACTGTTCCTGGATGTGCTGCTTCACGAGAACGACTAAGACGCTGTCCTCCGGAGTAAGTGTGGACTCCAGATGAAGGGAACGATTCAGGAAGGTGGCCGCTTCAGCCCGGGTGGCCGTAGCTCTCGGATGGAACCCGCCGTCCTTATAACCACTGGCAATTCCAGCCTTGCTCAGCTTCTCAATGTCCTCCTGGGCCCAGTACCCGGAGATATCATTGAAGGCGACAGGCGTTCCTTCGAATTGAACCGTAGCATTGAAGAATCTGGACAGAATGGCGCTAATTTCGGCTCTGGTAATCCTGCCGTTCGGTGCGAAGTGAGCTGTATCCACCCCATTCACTATGCCAAGCGAGCTCGCTTCGATTACAGCGGAGTAGTACCAGTCGCTCTTTTTCACATCGATAAAGGTATTATCCTTAAGTGTCTCAGGTGCGGCAGAATCGACAGCTCTCAGTAAAATGGTGACGAATTCGGCGCGTGTTACCGCATCATTTGGCTTCAGATATACCTCGCCATCTTTGTTGTAACCTTTAAGCACACCTGCCTGAACGAAGTCGCTTAGCACCTCGGAAGCCCAATGTCCCTCCACGTCGGCAGGAAAGTACTGGTATATGTCACCGCCCTCTGCGGTCTCCTCAGCATAGGCAGATGGAATAGCCGCTGTCATGAGAATAACGGTCAGAAGAATAGATAGCCATTTGTTCAAAATAAGTTCCCCCTTAAGAAGTATGTAATGTCCTGCGGAATGGCCTCTACTAATATAAGTCCTTATAAAAGAAGGAACAACTAGTAATAAAAGGAATAACGATAAAAAAGACCAGCCGCCCCCGCATGGCTTGCATGGGTGACGGCTGGTCTTCGCTTACCTCGGCTTAAATTGTCTTAGCTGTTATGTGTGGTATTGCGGTTCTGTTCGGCGATAATCTCGTTATCTTCGCTGTTATCCCTGGTCACTTTCTGTGTCAGGATAGCACCAACGGCTACCAGAATCATAACCGCGACATAGTATCCCTTCTCGTTCAGCTGCATATCGGCATTGTAAATCCCGATCGAGAATAAAGCGATCCCGGCGAAAAATGTGAAGTAAGCTAGGAACGTGAACGCTGGTGTGTTTCTTTTTCTGTACTTTTGCAAAATAATTACCCCTCTGTCTGAATTTTGTTCATGTGAAGATGTCTGGTTATTCTAGGGTGGAAGTCAAATATGGATATATCTTACTATGCGGCCCGCTACTTTTCTACTGGTTTTTTGATTCTTGGAGCAGACTTCCCAGGTATGGATGCCTTCAAGACCAGTATTTGCTATTTGAATGATCAATGGCTGCCGTTCATCAGCTTGCTGAGCTTGGTCTCCGTGCTGGAATCCTGAACCGGCGTATAGACACTGCACCTTAGATCGGTGGCCCCCTGAACCTGAAGGGAGGTCAGGTTGAACAGCATCTTCCCGGCACGGGCATGCCGGAATTCAATCATGACCTCCGGTGCGGAGCTGACGTCGCTCGCATTCCACAGCTCCAGGAAGTCCGGGTACTGATGGGTCATTTTGTCTATAAAATCTGAATACCAGGGGTCGGCAACATACTGTCCGTAGTAGGCGCGGAAGATGGATAGAAATCCCCGCACAAAGTGCTCCCAGTTCACGGCAAGGCTGCGGAGCTCTTTCTTGTTGAATAACAGCTCGATCATATTCCGCTCGGATGCGGGAATTAGATCGAAATTGAGGAACACGTGCGCAGCTGCCGCATTCCATCCTACAATCTGGCATTTGCGATCAGAGATAATGGTTGGACAGTATTTAAGCTCATCCAGAATTCTGCGGAGCGAAGGACTGATCACCGTGTCTTCTGCTTCATTAGCAGGCTTCATATGAGAGCCGGGTTCCAGGGCCAGCGCATATAAATATTTCCGCTCATCGGTGTTCAGCTGAAGGGCCCCGGCAATAGCATCCAGCACAGAGGGGGATACCTTGATATCCCGGCCCTGCTCCAGCCACGTATACCAGGTCGTGCTGACCCCGGCCAGAGTCGCGACTTCTTCCCTGCGGAGTCCGGGAGTTCGGCGCCGGGTACCGGGAGGAAGGCCTACGGTATGAGGATGCAGCTTGGAGCGCTGGGCTTTGAGAAATTCGGATAGAGCCTCAAGTCGTGCTTCCGGTTTCATGGCATTCGTCCTTTACAAGTTTATTCTAGTGCTAATTATACTAGGATAAATACAAACTTGTAATAGGATAATGGCTGGTTACAATAGAGACAAGAAATATAGAATGTTATTTCATGCTCCCATACAAGGGGAGAGGTGAGCTGCTGTTCACCGGCTCCACAATAAATTAGATCGTAAGAGAGAGGTGCCAAGATGGAAAGAGTAGTGATTACAGGAATGGGGATTCTATCGCCCCTTGGAAATGAACTGGATACGTTCTGGAATGGACTCAAGGAGGGAAGGTCGGGCATAAGCACGATTGATACTTTTGATGTGTCGGGTTACAAGACCCGGATTGCGGGCCTGGTCCGGGGACTTGATCCCGAAGGCAGATGGGGACGCAAGGAAGCCCGGAAGATGGACAGGTTCAGCCAGCTCGGGCTTGCGGCAGCGGAGCAGGCGCTTGAGCATTCGGGACTGAAGCTGGATCAGCTCGATCGTGAGCGTCTCGGGGTGTATGTAGGCTCCGGTATCGGCGGGATTGAGACCCTCGTGAACAATGTGGATCTGCTGCGGGACCGCGGTCCGGGCAGAGTCAGCCCCAGCCTTGTTCCGATGATGATCTCCAATATGGCTGCGGCGCTTATCAGCATCCACTTTGGCGCGATGGGTCCAACACTATCGCCGGTTACCGCCTGTTCGATCGGGAACACGGCGATCGGTGAGGCTTGGCGCGTGATCCGAAGCGGTGACGCGGATGTGATTTTTGCCGGGGGAACCGAGGCTGCCGCTCATCCCATTGCCCTGGCCGGATTCGGAAATGCTACGGCGCTTTCAGTCCGAAATGATGAGCCTGCGAAGGCCAGCCGGCCGTTCGATGCGGACCGGGACGGGTTCGTGATGGGAGAGGGTGCGGGTATCCTTGTGCTGGAATCCCTGACTCATGCCCAGAAGCGCGGCGCGCAAATCTATGGGGAAGTGATCGGCTACGGGGCTAGCTCGGATGCCTACCACATGGTGGCTTCTCATCCAGAGGGGATCGGAGGTTACCTGGCGATGAAGAGTGCTGTCAAATCGGCGGGTCTCACCCCGCAGGACATTGATGTAATCAGCGCCCATGCGACCAGCACGGAGGTAGGCGACCTGGCGGAGACGATGGCGATCAAGAAGCTGCTGGGCGAGGCGGCGCACCGCGTTCCGGTTACGGCTAACAAATCCATGCTGGGACACATGTTCGGAGCCGCCGGCGGGGCCGAAGCCATTGCTCTCGTGCAAAGTCTGCGGGAAGGTATCATCCCCCCGACAATCAATCTGGATCAGCCGGGTGAGGGCTGTGACCTTGACTATGTGCCGAATACCGCCCGGACGGGCACGTTCGAGGTGGGATTGTCCAATTCCTTTGGTTTCGGTGGACACAATGCCGTAATTGTGCTGAGGAAGTATGCGGGCTGATACTGGAGAGGGCAGGTAAGCGGTCAGCTCTAACGGACTAAGTGCCCTGAATCTGTTTGTCTGATGTCCAGACTAAAAATGCTAAAGAAGCGAGGGCCTTGTAAGGTTCCTCGCTTCTCTTATTCAAGCTTTCTTATAATAAAAGGACATATTTATTATTCATGTACTGGCTCTTTTCACACCTTTTAAGTTGGTATCCTAATGTCCGAAGTCAGCTATATTATCTGTTGTAAAGCCCCTATATGATGCATCTACAGGCCTGCTTCCATCACCGCCGCCTCTGAAGGTCACTATATAGAACCCGGCTCGGACACCTTGAGGATGATTACCATTGCTTAACCAGGCATACGTCTTTCCTCCGGGAATAGTTTTTGTAACATATGTTTTCTTAGTATTATAGTGTGTCACAACTACTTTTAAGGGAGCCCTGGATTTGTTTTTGAAGAAAACTTTAACATACCCGTATCCACCAGGCACTTCAAAACCTCCTAAAGCCGTGCCCTCATCGGAGGTAACTCCATTCCCGAAGCCTTGATTACTCATGTCAGCTGTGGTTATCCCCTTATCAAGACTGCCTGAATCTGTACTGTTGTTAAATAGTGCGCCAGGGGAGAGCTATAACTCACACTATTTTCAATTTTTAGTATAAGTTTATATTTTCTAACTCATTCTTGGAGCATTGAAGATGGATGTGCTGTGCTCCTCCTCTACGTCTTAAGACCGAGCGCCATACAAGCCTGTGGCCCAGCCAGAATTTCGGACTGTGGGCGGTTCATCCGCTAATTCTTCTCCTATAGAATGAAATGGAATACTATTCCAGTCCGATTGAAGGAGTGAATTGATGACTACTTACAAACGAAATAAAACGAGGACCGCCCAGGTGCTCCTGTGTGCGGCGCTCGTAGTGTCCCTGGTTGGCGTACCGGTTGCTGCCCATGCCGAGACGGCTGGGCCTGTACCAGTGGCACAAGCTGTATCAGCGAAGGGACCGGTCGATCCTGCGGAAGTCGCCGCATTCGCCGACCGTTTCTTTGCCCGGCCGGAGATTGCCGAACAGTTGACTGGCGCAATCGCCGTTATTGTCAAAGGTGATCAAATTATGCTGAATAAAGGGTACGGCTACGCCAACATTGAAATGAAGAAACCGATCGATACGAAGACTACGCTGTTCCGGATGGCCTCGATTACAAAGTCGATTACCTCGACCGCTGTCATGCAGCTGGCGGAAAAAGGCAAGCTCGACATTCACAAGGATATTTCCGCTTATATGCCGGATATTCCGCTTAAGAACGAAACCGGCACGCCAGTCACGGCCGCGCACCTTATGAGCCATACGACGGGTTTTGATTTTACCGATTCAGTGGCACGCGTCAATCCTCAGAAGGATGGAACGATTCAGCTGGGGGACTTCATTCGCGGGAATGCTCCAAGCGTCATCCGCAAGCCGGGCGAAGCATATCGCTACGATAATATCGCCTTCACAATGCAGGGCTACATCGTGCAGAACATTACCGGAGAGCCGTTTGAGGAATATTTGGACAAGCATATTTTCAAGCCGCTTAACATGACGCATACAAGCATGAAGATGACACCGGAAGTCACCTCGAACCTGGCAACCGGGTATGATCAGAAGCGGAAGCCGCACCCGGTCTACCCCAACGTGCCAACCATCGCTCCGGAGGGGGGCATGTTCTCGAACGGCAGCGACATGGCGAACTACATAATCGCGATGTTAAATGGAGGGAAGCTCGGGGAGACACGTATTCTGGAGGAGAAAACAGTCAAGGAGATGCAGGCTGTTCACTATTCTGCCGCGACGGATGTACCGATCGCCTCATATGGCTTCGAATCATTCATGCATGCGAAGCATAACGGGCAGTTAGTGATCGGCAAAGGCGGAGATCTGGACGGCTATCACTCCTGGATGTGGTTGCTGCCGGATCAAAAGGTCGGCGGCCTGATCTTGACGACGAGTGATGCAACCGCCAGTGTGAGAGACCGCTTTTTTGCTGCATTTATGGATCATTATTATCCGAAGCAGGAAGCACCGAAGACATACCAGAATGCTGCCAAGGCCGAACTGGCACGGTTCGAAGGTATCTACCGCGGTCTTCGAACGCCGCTGCTGTTCTCGAAAGTGACTGCGGAAGAGGGCCATCTAACAGTTCAGGATGGGACAGGAACCCATACGTTGAGACAGATCAGCCCTCTCCGGTTCGAGGATGAGAAGGGTGTGCCCGCCGCCTTCAAGGAAGCTGCGGACGGCGGTATCGCCTACCTGTACTACACCTCTCCGGACAGCATGTCCGAGAAGCTTCCGGCTCCTGACAAGTACGGCGATGTCCCAGACAGCCACACTTATGCGGATTATATATATCAGCTGCGCGCCCTTGGCGCGTTCAACGACAAAGGGCAGACATCCTTTGGACCGAAGCAGACGATCAGCCGCGGGGAGTTCGTGAGTGCTCTCGCCCGCTTGGCCGGTCTGCAGGCCTCCCAGACGGCGAGCGCCTTCGCCGATATGAAGGGCCGCCCGGATGCGGCCGCTGTACAAGCCATTGCTGAGCTTGGCGGTATTACCGGTACGCCGGAGCAGCGATTTGAACCGGACCGGGCTATTACCCGGCAGGAAGCCGCAGCGATTATCGCACGAGTGGCACGCGCTGCTCTGTTCTTCCCGCAGATGTCCGTGAACCTCAAAGTCAAACCCGCGGCCTGGGCGCAGCAAGACGTTGAGCTTGTCGTCGGCATGGGCTTATATGGTCCGGAGACCAGACCGGATGCCCAGGGTGCCGTCGATTACGAGCCTGCTCGCCCGATGCTGAAGCAGGAAGCGGCAGCGATGCTCGCCCAGCTGCTGCTCAAGGCATTGTCCGGCGTACAGAACTAAACGAATCAGCCCCGGCCTCCATCACAAGATGGGAGCCGGGGCTGAATTTGAATTGAACGGAATATAGTTCGGGCTGTAAAGGGTGAATGACGTCTACCCTGGCGGTACACAAAGTCCTCAACTTATTCCTAAGGTCAAGGTCTCCAAACCATAATCCAGTTCCTAAGGTCTACTAACCATAATTCAGCCAGCCCTGTTACGTTGGTTGAACAGCGGATAGCCATGCCTACATGCGTTATTTCGTGGACATCGCCAGTTCTCGGGCGAGCAAATGGTCTGCAGCATTATGGGCACCGGGTGCCGGAAGCGGCGCAGCCTTCCGGCTAGGCAAGCGTGGACGTGCCGCGGTCAGACCGGCATGTCCTTGCGGCCCCTGTGCATGGGCTTCCCGCACAAGGGGCAGGCCTTCGCGGCGAGGCCATGGTCCCTCGCCGCAAACAAATGGAGACAGGTGAGCAGGGTTGCGAGGTTACCTGGCGATGAAGAGCGCCGTCAAGTCAGCGGGTCCACCCCGCAGGATATCGACATGATCAGCGCCCACGCCACCAGTACGGAGATGGGCGACCTGGCGGAGACGATGGCGATCAAGAACTGCTGGGCGAGGCGGCGCACCGTGTTCCGGTCACGGCTAACAAATCCATGCTGGGACACATGTTCGGAGCTGCCGGTGGGGCCGAAGCCATTGCCCTCGTACAAAGTCTGCGGGAAGGCATCATACCCCGACAATCAATCTAGATCAGCCGGGTGAGGGCTGCGACCTTGACTATGTGTCGAATACCGCCCGGACGGGCACGTTTGAGGTAGGATTGTCGAATTTCTTTGGTTTCGGCGGGCATACGGTGATTGTGCTGAAGAAGTATGCGGGTGAATGAGAGTAGGGATGGGGCGTAACTAATGGATTAAGCTCCCTTCATCTACTCTTATAAGAACATAAAGAGAAGCGAGGGATTATAAGTACCCTCACTTCTTTTTAGCGTAATCAAGTTCAATGATATCTTTAGCGAGAAATCAGCATCTGCTTCTCTGATTCTGACTGTCTAATTTCAACACTGCCTATGTATAGTTTTATCTGATCGACTAATTTGCTCCATAGAAATAATCATGTATACAATAAAATCAAACCGTGTTAAAATTTTCAAAAAAACGAAAGGAGTATGGGTTAATTAGATTTAAACTTGGAGGTGTTTTAATGACCAAACGATATGCATATTTCTTTTTTTGGACTATTGGGTTTATATTAATTTTATATTTAGCAAGCCAATCTTTGCAATACTTCAATACTAAATCTGATGAAACATTTAACGCTTCATACAAATTTTGGTCATTGGGAATAGCTAACATCATTATCGGTATTTACTTTTCATTGTATAGGGGGATACCCAAAAAAATTATATTCAATTCATTTCAGCTCGTTATACTTATTATAAGTTTTATATTTACCGCTTATCCATTTCTAATATTTTACTTGGGATTACCTAATTTATTAGGAATAGATATTGTAATGGTTTATAACAACGAAAGTAGTATTCTTATTCCAGTCCTATTTGGTTTTTCCATAGTCAATACTTTTTTTGGGTTTAAAACCGACTAAATAGATAAGTTTTATTAGACATGTTTGAATAATAGTAGTAAGGTAAATTTGTGGTAAAATAATACTAATTAGGAGGTTATTGTATGTCTAAACGTATCTTTAGTTTGTTCTTTTCATCGTTTATTGCACTTTTATTAGTTGTTCCAGTGGTGAATGCAGCTCCTCCGGATACTCATCTTAAACTGTTAAAGAAGAATACTGAAATTAAGGACCAAACAGAATTGATTAATAGAGCAAAAAACAACATTTCTGATCTCCCTCTTGAAGAGCAGGTAAGTACAAAGGAAATTACTTCTTCTTCTAAAAAAAAGCTACTATATGTTACACAATATAAGACGGCACAATTATTGACTGAAGAGCAGGACACAACAAATGACAATATCATTTCTACTTACGCTCTAACAACTCTAGCAAGTTATAGTGCCTCAAAGTATAACAGTGGATGGGACAAAACTTCTTCGGTAAAAGCAGAATCAACAATTTACGTTACTTATGTTTATGATAGTCACGGAGTGAAATACTGGAAGTCGGCAGGGGTTAGTGGTGGATGGGGAGTATACGCTTCGGGCATTTCAGTAACTAATAAAAAGGTTATTTATGGAGTATATGGAGTTCCAGAGGGTGGTGGTTTAACTCAGGTTAGCGAAACTAAGTATCCCACTGGTTCCACGTTTGAATATACATCACCAACGTCATGGAAAGCTGTACTACCAACAGCAACTGGTCAATTAGCGCCAAAAGTTGGCGTAACTACATCGGCCACATTATCTGGATTTGGTGATACTTGGAGTCTTGAGTTAGTAAACTTTTTTGCTTGATAAATTTACTATACGCGCCTCATAAGACGCTCAGTAACTTTAAGAGACGCAAAATTGAATAGATACCCTTAAAACCGGATTCGATTTTGTGGATTCGGTTTTTTCCTTTTGAATTGCTTAAATTAAAGCTCTTATAGATGATACTTTAAATAAGTTCCAACTCAATAATCCAACTTGTGTAGAGAGCGGCCTAAATAGCTCTCTATCTGACACTGGTCAAGACCCCATTTAGTAGACATTAAAAAAACACCTAGGCTGCAAACTGGCGTCGGTAGTCTACCGGCGTCAGTTTATCTAATTTACGCTGTGGTCGTCTTCGGTTGTAAAATCGTATGTATTTCTCGATTCTTCTTTGTGCCTCAGCCATTTTTCGGATATCATAAGGATAGAGTCCTTCCGTTTTGAGATGCGAGAAGAAGCTCTCCATAGAGGCGTTGTCTAGACAATTGCCCCGGCGTGACATGCTGATTTGGGCGCCAACCTTTGGCAGCATGTCGTGGTAAGCATGAGACGTGTACTGGAATCCCTGGTCGCTGTGAACGACCAATCCGGTCACGTCTTTTTGCTTGGCAAATGCTTTGGCAAACGTCTGTAGAACCAACTCATTGTCGTTACGTTCGCTCAGCTGGTAGGCAACAATTTCGTTGTTGAACAGATCTTTTATTGCTGAAAGATACAGCCAGCGTTCACCTACACGGTATTGGGTCACATCCGTCACCCATTTCTGGTTTGGTTTTTCCGCTGTAAAGTCTCGCTTCAGTAAGTTCTCTGCTACTCGTTCCCCAGTTTGGTACGCAGGGCTTACCCGGCGTTTACGGCGAATACTGGCCTGAATGCCGAGTTTTTGCATAAGACGCAATACCTTCTTGTGGTTCATCCAAATGCCGTCATCCTTCCACAAGAACAATTGGAGCTGGCGGTACCCGTATTTTCCTTCGTAACGCTTGTAGACTTTACGGATTTGTTGTTTGGCTTCGGCGTCGCGGTCGTTTCCCTTTCGCTTCAAATAGGCATAGTAACCGCTTTTGGAGACGCCAAAGAGTTGGCATAAGTCTGCAATTTTCCCTAGAGTTGCCGCTTTCTCGATGAGCTTAAAGCGTTCTTCCTTGCCTCCTGCATCCAGATTTCCAAGCACTTTTTTAACATGTCATTCTCCCGCTTGAGCTTTTGGACATACCGGTCTTGATCGATATATTCTTTCCGCCTTCCCCGCTGATCTAACAGGCCATACTCACCTAGTTCCCGGTATTTTCGCATCCACCGCTTCATTCGATCTTTGTCCTGAATGCCCAGATGTTCGTTGATTTCCCGATATGTCCATTTCTCCTCAACGTGAAGCCGAATCGCCTCTAACTTTAATTCTTCCGAATACTGTTTGAGTTTCTGTCCTTTAATCGCCATAAAAATGCACCCCTTAGAATTCATCGGAATAACCAGGGGTTTTTCCAATGTCTATTCTAAGGGGTGCACTTCAACACCTTATTAGGGGGTTATTTATTAGTACTTTAGTAAAGATTTAACAGATCAATTTTTAGTTTGAATCCGTGCAATATCACAGTGTATCTGAAATGAATCTGACGGATGCAAAGGCTGAGGTAGAATCATAATTTCACAGTTAGCACTAACACTTCAGAATCTCGGACAATCTTATGTCACGCTCGAGAGGCTGCTTAGTATATGTTGGTCTAAAGAAGGGGGCCGGAAGCGGCGCAGCCTTCCGGCAAGACAAGCAAGGACGTGCCGCAATTAGACCGGCACGTCCTTGCGGCCCCTGTGCATGGGCTTCCCGCACAGGGGGCAGACCTTCGCGGCGAGGCCATGGTCCCTCGCCGTAACCCGGGTCCAGGCGATACAGCCTGGACCTTGGCACAGCCAGGCGGCGACGCTCTCCGTGCGCGTCGCCGCCGCTGCACCGCCGCTGCGGGCGCTTCGCCCGTCCGCAGCGCGGCTCCCGCTGCGGGCGTAAGCCACGCCCGCAGCCACTTCCCTTCGAGCGCGCGAAGCGCTCGAAGGGGTGGCCGCGCCTTCGGCTGCATCGCCGCCGAAGGCCGAGAGCAGAAAGCGCGAGACGGCCGCTTTCTTGCCGCGGTACCTTGCGGGGGAGCTGATGATCAGCTCCTCCTTGGCGCGGGTGATCGCGACGTAGGCAAGCCGCCGCTCTTCTTCCAGGGCGGCTGTCCCCTTGGAGGCACCGCCCACTTCGGAATAGGCGGTGTCCTTCATGCGGTCGGCTTCGATCGCCGAGCTGTGCGGCAGGCTGCCTTCGATGGCGCCGATCAGCATCACAACCGGGAACTCAAGCCCTTTGGACCGGTGGATGGTCATCAGGGCTACACGGTTCCCCTGTTCCCGGGATTTGTCGCTGCTCTGCTCCCGGCTCTTCTGGATCACATCGCTGATGAATCCAAGGAAGCCTACTACTGTATCGAAGCGATCTGCAGAAGCTTCCAGTTCATCCAGCATCTCCTTAATCATTTCCTTGTGCTGGGTCAGCAGCTTCCGTTCATCCGCCTCGACATAAGCATTGTAGAATTTCTCTCTCATCCGGGCGATGGCCGCCGCTGGTCTCATCCCGGAGAGCGTGCGGATCAGCTCAAGCCGGTCCTGGATCTTGGCCAGCTGGAAGTCCTTAAGCCCGGACAAGGTCAGCAGATGAACCAGCGGGCCTTTCTTGGCCCGAATCGATTCCTGCTGGACAATATGGGACATGCCCCGTTCCCGGTTGATATAGAGCGTTGGGAGCACGCTCTCCATCGCGGTGAAATCCCGCCGGTTGAGGCCCAGTCTTAGGTGGTCCACAAGCGGGAGTACTAGGGCATTCTCATAGAGGAGCTGACCATCTCCATATTCAATATATGGAATCTCCCGGATCATGAGCTGCTCCAGAATGGCCCGGTTGTTGCTGGTTGCCCGGTAGAGCACGGCGTAGTCCCCATAATTCCGTCTGCCGGCCCGAACCTCATGCTCAATGCGGTCGAGAGCCAGCCGCGCTTCTTCGTCACTGGAGAGCGGGCGCGTGTACATCGGCCCCGAAGCTCCTGATCTAACCGCCTCCAGTGTCTTGCTTCTGCGGTGCTTGTTGTGCCGGATTACTTCATTGCCAAGACCGACAATCCGTGTCCCGGAGCGGTAGTTAATAGTAAGCGTAATGACTTTGGCCTTCGGGTAAGTCTTCTCGAATTCCAAAATATACTCGCTGCGCGCCCCGTTAAATGAATAGATGGTCTGATCATCATCGCCAACCACCATGAGATGATCCTGCGGGGCGGCGATCAACTTGACCAGCTCATACTGCAGATGGTTCGTGTCCTGGAACTCATCCACCATAATATAACGGAAGCGGTCCTGAATGGTGCGCAGCAGGGAGGGACTCCCCTTCAGCAGCCGGTAGGCCAGGATCAGGACATCATCGAAGTCCATCTTCTCGTGATCGAGCTTCCACTGCTCATACTGCAGTAGAATGCGTTTGGTCTCCCGCTCGGTCACACTGTCTTCAGGCATATCGGGGAGATCTACCAGATTGGTCTTGTAGGAGGAAAGCATGGACAGCAGTGTCTCCGGCTGATAAGCATCCTGAAGACCCATTTCCCGCATAATCTGCTTGAGCAGAATGTGCTGTCTGCGGGTCTCGCTCCAGATCTCCAGCTCATTGCCCTGCCTGCGAATCAGCTGCAGGAAGAAGGAGTGGAATGTCCGCGCCTGCAGGAGACGGACATCGTGCGGATGAATGCCCGGCAGAACGGCAATCCGGTCGCGCATCTCCTGGGCGGCCTTGCTGGAGAAAGTCAGCAGCAGAATTTCCCGCGGATCGACACGTCTTACCGACAGCAGATAACCGGTGCGGCAGATCAGGACGGAGGTTTTGCCGGAACCGGCCCCGGCCAGGGTCAGCAGCGGTCCCTTGAAATGGCGCACCGCTGCAATCTGCGACGCATTCAGCAGAATACCGCTGGCTTCCAGCGTACGGAAATAACCGGCATCCGGATCGCCTCCGCCGACAATCTCGCGGCTGGTCCTGGCAGCGGCCACCCTGGCTTCGGGAACGTGCTGCCGGGCCGCGCCCGCGGGTATTTTATTGAAAATGGATTCTCCCATCAAACTCACCTTCATTTATTCGTACATATATTTTTATCAGCTTATTAGCATACCTCTATTCTTCCAAACATACAATAAGTAGAGCACTGGGAAGTGTGCCAAAGCAGAGTTTAGCCGCCTGAATGCTGGAAAATTAATCATTTATAGTCTGCGATTGTAAATCTAGCAGGGTTAAGTTAAGATAGTATAGAAGTTGAACTTGTGAACTGCTTATAGTTCAACTTCTATACCGACAACTGCATATCAAGCGGGAGCTCAAGGTTTTGGGCTGAGAGGATAGGAATTCCACTATCGACCGTTATACCTGATCTGGGTAATGCCAGCGGAGGAATTGAAATGGACGAAGTCTGTCTGCTTCAAGAGACCCTTTTTAGTGTCTGCTAAGAGGTCTTGTTATGTCCATTTACACGCTCGGCCTTTCTCGGATAACTCACAGAGGAGGCTTTTTTTGTTATGACCAAAGAGACGATTCAGCTTCAGACTTCCGCCCTGCCGGGCAGCCGCAAGGTATATGTGGAAGGCTCACGGCCGGATATTCGTGTGCCGATGCGCGAGATTGCGCTCAGCCCCACTTCCGACAGCTATGGCAGTCAAGAGAATGCGCCGGTCCGTGTGTACGATACGAGCGGCCTGTATTCCGATGCCGCGGCGCAGACCGATATTACGAAGGGGCTCCCTGAGAACCGCCGCGCCTGGATTATGGAGCGTGGGGACGTGGAGGAGTATGAAGGAAGAGAGATCAAGCCGGAGGATAACGGCTATCTGACCGATGATCCAAGGGCCAATACGCAGCAGTTCCCGCATTCAGGCAGACGTCCGCTGCGGGCGAAGCCGGGTCATAATGTGACCCAGATGCATTACGCACGGAAGGGGATCATCACCCCGGAGATGGAATTCATTGCGATTCGCGAGAATGTGCCAGCCGAGTTCGTGCGTGATGAAGTGGCGCGCGGCAGAGCTATTATTCCCAGCAATATCAATCACCCGGAGAGCGAGCCGATGATTATCGGCCGGAATTTCCTGGTCAAGATTAATGCCAATATTGGCAACTCGGCCGTAGGCTCTTCCATTGAAGAGGAAGTGGAGAAGATGACCTGGGCCACCCGCTGGGGCGCGGATACGATTATGGACCTGTCCACAGGCAAGAACATTCACACCACCCGGGAGTGGATTGTCCGCAACTCTCCTGTTCCGATTGGAACGGTTCCGATCTACCAGGCCTTGGAGAAGGTGAATGGCAAAGCCGAGGACCTGAGCTGGGAAGTCTACCGCGATACGCTCATTGAGCAGGCCGAGCAGGGAGTGGATTACTTCACCATTCATGCCGGAGTGCTGCTGCGTTATGTTCCGCTTACGGCGAAGCGTCTGACGGGCATCGTCTCCCGGGGCGGCTCGATTATGGCGGCCTGGTGCCTGGCTCATCATCAGGAGAACTTCCTGTATACGCATTTTGAGGAAATCTGCGAGATTATGAAGGCGTATGATATCGCCTTCTCGCTTGGCGATGGTCTCCGCCCGGGCAGCATTGCGGATGCGAACGATGAAGCCCAGTTCGCGGAGCTGGAGACGCTCGGGGAACTCACTAAGATTGCCTGGAAGCATGATGTGCAGGTGATGATCGAAGGACCGGGCCATGTGCCGATGCACCTGATCAAGGAGAATATGGATAAACAGCTGGATATCTGCGATGAGGCGCCGTTCTACACGCTCGGACCGCTGACGACCGATATTGCGCCGGGTTATGATCATATTACTTCAGCCATAGGCGCCGCTATGATCGGTTGGTTCGGTACGGCGATGCTCTGTTATGTGACCCCGAAGGAGCACCTCGGTCTGCCGAATAAAGAAGATGTAAGAGAGGGAGTCGTCACTTACAAAATAGCTGCCCACGCCGCTGACCTGGCCAAAGGCCATCCCGGTGCGCAGGATCGTGACAATGCGCTCTCCAAGGCGAGGTTCGAGTTCCGCTGGAGAGATCAGTTCCACCTCTCGCTCGATCCGGAGCGGGCCATGGAGTACCATGATGAGACTCTTCCCGCGGAGGGAGCCAAGACGGCCCATTTCTGCTCCATGTGCGGCCCGAAATTCTGCAGCATGCGGATTACGCAGGATATCCGCCAATACGCCAAGGAGAAGGGCCTGGATAGCGAAGAAGCAATCCAGGAGGGGCTCGAAGCCAAGTCGAGGGAGTTCAAGGAGACGGGCAGCGTAATCTATAAATAGTATGAACCCCTGGAAAAGCCCGAAGGCGTCTAGACGACCCTCAGGGCTTTTCTATTTAATTGTGTCGAAAAATAGTTATTTATGTCGAATAATCTACAAAAAACAATTTCATATTCGATATAATAGATACATAGACTCTAGTCCATTCCGTGTTGGCGGAAATTAGATAAAGTTGAGGATTTTTCTGGTTCATTCTACTAGTACTGGATTGAAATAGAGTAAGGAGAGTTCGAGCTTCTAGTTCGTCCGTCAGGTTGACCCGAGATAGTAGTCTATTACAATATCGCAAGGAACGGGGAGGTAGCGCGGTCTTGAAGAGTAACAAACTGACCAGAATGTTGATGGTGATCCTGTCCGCAGTCTGTATTACGAATGGAGCTTGGGGAATGGGCACTGTCCAGGCATTTGCCGGAGAGGAACAGATTGCCGTACAGCCTAGTTCGGGTGAAGGGCAGCAGACTGAGGACAAATCCCGCTTTTACAAAGATATCACGTCACCCAGTCTGGCAAGCGACAGCTCGGTACTGAATTTCTTGAAGGAGAATAAGGAGATCACCGGGTTAACAGATCCGCAGACGAATCTGAAGCTTATTGATAAGAAGCAGGATAAAATTGATCAGACCCATCTTCTATATCAACAGCAGTATCAAGGGATTCCGGTATATGGCAAATATATGCGGGTTCACCTTGACGAGAACAAGCAGGTTCAGGAGGTTGCAAGCCGGACTGAACCGGAGAAAGCGGTTATGCCCGATCAGCTCACAGCTTCCATCAGCGCAAGTCAAGCTGTGAATATTCTCAAACAGTGGATCGAGGACCAGGAAGGAACGGAGATCAGCTGGGATTCCGCTGATGCCGGTCAGCAGGTGCTTCGTGCCCCCGGGCCTACAGCCAAGCTGATCATCTATCCCGGAGATCAGGGGTACAGGCTCGCCTACGAGGTTAATGTGACCTATCTCAAGCCCCATCCTGGTAAATGGACAGCCTATGTCGATGCCGGAAACGGCTCTATTATGGATGAATACAGCACTTCCTATCAGGCAAGAAGCCTGAATCCGTCCAATATGACGACAGGGGTCAGCACAGGATATAACGGCGATTCCAAATCGTTAAATATTTATAAAGAACCGTCTTCCGGTAAATACCAGCTGCTCGATATCACCAAGCCGATGTGGCAGATGTACACAGATACCGACCGTGGTGTATTCACCTATGGCTATGGCGGGACGGATAGCTTCGGTAAAATCTACTATGAAAATATCGAAAGCTCCTCAACAGCCTTCTCGGATCGCCAGGCGGTTGATGCTCATTTCAATGCAGGCAAGGTCTATGACTATTACTATACCAAGCTTGGGAGAAACAGCGTTGATGCCCAAGGCAGCCCCATCCGCTCCATTGTTCACATCCCGGATCTCTGGAGTGCGACCAATCAAGGCGGAGCCTGGGATAATGCTGCCTGGTTCGGAGGCTACATGCTGTACGGGGATGGAAGCGGATCTTCCAGAGGCGGATTTGACTGCTTGTCCTGCGGACTGGACGTTGTAGCGCACGAAATCACGCATGGCGTGAACGAAAAGTCTGCGAATCTGGAGTATCAGAATCAATCGGGCGCGCTGAATGAGTCCTTCTCCGATCTGTTCGGCGCCTTAATTGAATCCAACTATGATTCGGCCGATACCAAGTGGTGGTTAATTGGTGAAGACTTAAGGCAGGATCGCCGGGCCTTGAGAAATATGAGGAATCCGGGGGATTCGTCCGTTCTCTCCCCGCAGCCTGCTCATATGAGTGATTACGTGTATCTCCCGAATGACAGTACCCACGATAATGGAGGCGTTCATACGAACAGCGGAATTCCCAATCGTGCCGGTTACCTGATGGTAGCCAATCTGGAGCCGCTTCTGGGTACAGCAGGCGCCAAGAATGCTGTAGCCTCGATGGCTTACGATGTGTTAACGAATTATCTTAACGCTACTTCAAATTTTGTTGATGCCGCGAACGGATATGAAAGTGCCGCGCAGAATTATGTTAAGGCGCATTCCGAGCTTCAGTATAGCCGACAGCAGATTATCCAGGCGGTGACAAGCGCATGGAACTCGGTGGGCATTCAGACGGCGGATACTGCAGCTCCGGCTTTCACGCAAGGGTATCCGCGTATAGGAACGGTGACGGATGTATCAGCGGAAGTGGTTCTGAATGTGGATGAAGCCTCCAAGGTATATGCCAAAGTTCAGCCTGCCGCCGATCCCGCACCTACCCTTGGGGATCTTAAGATGGCCGCTTCCCAGTCGGCTTCCGCTTATCAGGATCTAACGCTGACTTTTAGCAACCTCAACCCGCAGACCTCATATGTGGTGTATCTGGCCGCCTATGATACGACGGGTAACGTAAGCAGCGCTCCGGTGAAGGTGTCTTTCGTTACCAAGCAGCAGGTTAAGCCGGCAGATACGACTGCGCCGGTATTTGCGAATGGTTATCCCAAAGCAAGCGCGGTAACAGACAATTCCCTTCATGTGCTGGTGAAGACGGATGAGAATGCGGCGATATATGCTTTGCCAGTTCCGGCAGATCAGTCCAAGCCGACCCGGGAAGCGCTGCAGCAGCTTGCCCCAACGATTGTAGCGGCGGGGCAGGAAGCAGACCTGTATTTCGATAAGCTTAGTCCCGACCAGGATTACATCATCTATTTCCTGGCGAAGGATAATGCTGGCAATACCCAGACAAGTCTTACCGAAGTGCCTGTTCATACGGCAGCCCAGTATGCGGGAGAACCTGTTCTTACCCTGCTGAATCCTGTTATTCAGGAGGATCTCAGCAATGATGGAACCGTATCGGCGACGCAGTCCTTGTATGTGGACCACGGAACATTTGTTCAGGATATAACAGGAGGGGTTGTGCTCGAAGGGCTGCCGGCAGGTCTTGGTTATGAAGCTGTACGGAGCAGTGATCAGCTCGTGCTGATTCGGTTAACGGGGAAGGCCCTTCGTCATACCCATGCAGATGATACTGTAGTTACAGTGAAGGTGAAGTCTGGATACATCACAGGTGTGGCCTCGGAGATGACAGCAGGAATATTCACCCTCGACTTCATGGATCCGGTCACTGTTCCGGCAGATCCTCCAGGTGGCGGGTCGGGCGGAACGGGATCTGGTGACGGCTCCGGTGGCAGCGTCCCTGGTGGAAGCACGGACGGCGGTTCCGGTGGTGGTGGCATCCCGGGTGGAAGTACGGATGGCGGCTCCGGTGGCGGCTCCGGTGGCGGCACCTCTGGCGGAAGCACAGGTGGCGGAGGTTCGGGTGGTGGCGGCGTACCGGCTCTGCCTGAGCAGCCTGATGAAGCAGCAGGACAAGGCTCCTTCAATGATACCGCACCGGGCTTTGAGTACGTGCCTGCTTCGGATGAAGTGAAGAGCACCCGGCAGGAAGGACAGGAGCAAGCTGTGCTCAACGTGACTGCCGACATAGCCAGCAGTGCGGTAGGGCGGATGTCATCAGCAGATAAAGTCTGGTTGATCAGACTTGATCATGAAGCTGATGCATGGAAAGTTACTTATCCTCTTAGTGTGCTAAGAAATGCTCCAGCTATATCGGGTGCGGGTATTAAGCTTAGTACAAGTGCGGGAAGCTTTACGCTTCCGTTATCGGTGCTTAAGGCGGGCATGGTAACTGCCCGGACAGGAACTTCAGCTGAAGGCTGGAGGGTCGAGATTACAGTCAAGCGGGCAGATGCAGCCGGGCATGCACAGTGGAGCCAGGCGGTCTCCAGATCGGCGGCAGGCAACCTGCTTCAGCCGGTTCACTTCGAGGCAGCTTTGACGAACAACGTGGAGAGGGTGGCGCTGCAGGACTTTGGCCGGGCTTATGCGGCTCGTACGCTAAGACTTCCTGCCGGGCTTCCGCAGAATTGGACTGCGGTTACCCTCGGTCCGGATGGAGAGCTTCTCTTTGTCCCGGCTGTCAAGGTGAAAGAGGATGGTTATGACGCCGTTCAGATTATGACTACTCATACCAGCCTGTATGGTATTGTTGCAGCCAGCAAAAGCTTCCCTGATCTTAACAGCCACTGGTCAAGAGCGGACGTTGAACTGCTCGCTTCCAAACTCCTTGTTAAAGGGGTGTCTGCAAGCAGGTTCGAGCCGAATCGTCAGGTTACCCGGGCTGAATTCGCCACATTATTGGTGCGCGCACTAGGGCTGAGCTTGACCCAGAACCAGACAAGCTTCAAGGATGTTAAGCCAGGAGCCTGGTATGCGGCGCCAATCGAATCGGCTTATCAATCTGGCCTGATCCGGGGAACGGGTGCTAACCAGTTCAAGCCTGATGCTCCGGTCACCCGGCAGGAAATGGCGGCGATGCTCGGTTCCGCCATGGATCTGCTGGGCAGACAGAAGCCGGACAGCGGAAGTGGCATTGCGATCTTCAAGGACCGGGACACGGTAGCTCCTTGGGCAGCATCATCCGTAGATACGGCTGTCCGAGCTGGACTGCTGCAGGGAAGCGGCGGCCTGTTCAGACCGGCAGCCCCATCTACCCGGGCGGAAGCGACCGTGGTGCTGAAGCGCCTGCTGGTGTTTGGGCAACTAATGACTAAATGATTGATTCATTTTCGGTACTTAACAAAGTTAAATAGTTTTTTATTACAGCGTACTTCTGGGCACGCGACACCAAAAAGCAGCGGAGAAATCCGCTGCTGCCTTTATAACGAAGTTTTTATTAATCACCACATTCAGGTAGGGGTGGGGTACATATATGATGCCATTCCCCTAATAACGTCGAGCTATTCTTCCACTTTGAGTAAAAGTGCAATTGAGTCTCTACTAATCGTTTTTTTCATGTAAAGGGAAGCCGCCAAAAGTAAAACGTAAACAACAAGTAAAATCGCAAGAAGAATAGCAATATAATCCTTCGTCGGGTAGGATAGTCGATTTAGAGTAAGGAAAATTGTATACAGACCGGCACTAATAAGAGCGGATAATACAAAATAAACATGAATTTCTAGCAGGAGATAGGTGTATACTCCCTTAACCCGCATCCCTAGAGATCTATAGATCCCCCAGTATCTTTTATGAATCTGATATTTCCCGTTCAACACGATGTAGATACAAGTAATTGACAAAAAGATAGCAATATAAAAGGTGAAGTTCCCCACTCTGTTTATTATATTTGCCATCCTGCTTGAGTCACTAATCAGATCAGGTACATGTTGAAATAACCCACCTGGAGTAGTAGCAGCCAATGAATACACCTGGTCATAGATATTCTGTGATTCCTCTTTTGACAAGTGATTAGAGGTGTAGACACTTAGATCCTTATAACCCTTCGTAATACCTTTGCTCATTGCATATTTCTCATCAAGCACAAAGGTAATTTCATCTCTTTTAAGCGTGACATCCTCATAATGTTCCTCAAACGGCCCGACGATGACATTTGCAATCTGAAAGTCCCAGCTATGATTAACCGTTTTTCCCGTTTCGTCAAGAACGATCTTGGAAAGTGAAATGGTTTTTCCCACTAAAGCGTTCTTTTCGTCAGGTCGAATACCTGGTGAGTATAGGACTACAGGAGGAATGCCTTGGTCATCTCTTTCCTGCGGCAGATATCTTCTTAATTCATCTATTGGTTTAAGCACAAACCTAACATTTGGCAGAATGATATCATCCTCATATCCTGATTGTTGGTCTACCTCAAATTTTTGAGCCCAAGAGAGAATGAAAGGCGTAGCATAACTCCGTTTTATAACGGGCATTACATCCGTCATCGAAGGTTCTTTATCAATTCCTATGATTCCCTTTACACTCTGCAATTTGGCAACCTCTTGAGGTGAATAAGTAATATCTTGAGAAATAAGTACATTATGATGTTCGATTTTTTTAGAATAGACATTCTCCTGCGAGGATAAGTAATAATCAATATCTGTCGTCCAGATACCAGCTGCTTCTTTAGAGAAGGCTAAAGCGAATAATACGACTACAATTGAGATGGTCATCGTCAGAAGCGATAATAGAGTTCTTTTAGGATAAAGGAAAAGTTGTCTAAGTAACTGCTTTATATGGAAATTTCTTACATTGTCCACTAAGTCATTCAATAGTGTGTTGGAGTGGCTTATAACTGTATCAAAGTTTTGTTTCATACTCTTGCTACGTTGGGTGAGAACAGAAAGTATAGAAGACAAAATAATTAGGATATAAATGACAAAAAACCATATTAGGGAACCTGCGGTTAGACCAGAAAAGATAGTTGACCCGTTGGTAGTTCCGATGGTAATTAAATATTGAAATAGTAAAAAAAGGGGCAAAGATAATAAGGTTCCCACCAAAAAAATAAAGGTCGTCTGGTAAACAGTTATCTGGTAAAGGTGACGACTTGTACTTCCCAAGGAGCGAAGCACGGCATAATTAAAATTACGGTTTGCATTAAAGAAAGAAATTAATGTTGGTAAGCCTAGTAAGGAGATGAGTAGAATAACTGTCTGAAGAGACATAGATATTTTTGTTAATGCATCAAGATCCTTTAATCCGTTATAGATTAATCGTTCATTTACAAAACCTTGTTTATCATTGTTATTGACTATGTTATAAGCAGTACCATAGTTTTCATCAGGTGATTTTTCATTGTCATAAGGAATTAGGAAATGACTAGCTTTCTCCGAGAACCTTTGAAAGATGAATAGATTTGGGAATTGGACTTTCCCTCCATCTATCGACCATCTTGCAGAGTAATTTTCTACAACTCCAACTAATTTCAGGTTCTGTGTCTTTCCGTGCACCTTAACACCGTGTGCTTTACCTATTTTCCAGTTTGGGTTGATTAGGTTTAGGTAATGAGCTTCGATAGCAACTTCATGCTCTGAAGTTGGCCACCTACCAGACTTAAGACTAACATGTCCTAGCTCAACAAACTTCGAGCTAACCCATCCTATTGAAGCCTTACGGTTGGTTTCTGGTAAATTTATCGATCCAGTTAATACAAATTGTCCATATGATGCTTTGGAAGAATCATTCTTTCTGTCTAGTAACACACCAGAAAACTCACCGTATTGTGAAAACGCATTTTGTTTAATGTTCGATTTAATTATTTCCGTAGAAGAAAAGATAGCAAGAACTGAAGATATTACAACTGCAAAACATATACCCATGATGATTAGCCGCTTTTTCCTAGCTAACAAGAGTTTAACTGCCAAATTGACCATGATACTCCTCCAGTGTCTCAATTTTCCCGTCATTTATGGTCAATTCAATATGATCTTCTTCAATTATTTTCTCTTCGTGCGTTACAAGAACAAGTGCAACCTCCCTAATTTTTACGGTTCGTGTAAGCAGTTCTGCGATTATTTTACTAGTGGAGGCATCGAGACTGCCGGTAGGTTCATCTGCAAAAATAATATTAGGAGAAGTAATCAGCGCTCTTGCTATTGCTACTCTTTGTTGTTCGCCACCGGACAACTGATAGGTTTTGCGGTGAAGCAAGGAACCAATACCAATTTCGGAAGCTATATTTGAAATGTCTGAACCACTGATTTTACAACTACGGTTAAAAAACCGTGGGAGTTCAATATTCTCATAAACCGTTAGCTCAGGAATCAAATTCAGCGACTGGAATATAAACCCGAAATCCTCATTTCTTATTCTCGACTGCTCGTTATCTGACAATTCATAAAAGGACCTCCCTTGATAGTAAACACTTCCGGAACTAGGTTTATCAATTCCACCCAATATGTTTAGCAAGGTTGTTTTACCCGATCCGCTTTTTCCCTTAATTACATATGTTTTACCCTTCTCTATCTCTATAGAACAGTGCGAAATCACTGCAGAATTAGTTAATGCTTTGTATTTCTTGCTGATTCCGGTAGCTTTTAAGATAACTGTCATGTCTATATACCTCTTTTAGTCGATTTATTCAAATGAGAAGAATTCGGGATACCCAATTTTTTATGGAGGAACCTGACAATATAGAATCCAGCTATGCAGCCAGATGTATTCAAAATAATATCATCAATATCAATCACTCTTCCGCTAATACCAACTAGAAACAATAGGAACTGTCCCAGTTCTATAATGATACTTATGAGTAGAGCATAAATAAAAACACCCGTACCCTTCATCAATCGGATGTTGTAGAATGCAAAAGCACCCATGGGGAATATAAGTAATAGATTACCCAAAACGTTCTGAATGGCGACTCGTATCGAATGAAATTCGAGATAGCTAAGAATCGTCTTGAATGGTATGAAATTATGGAGAAAACGATCCGATGGCATATTACCTCTGATCCAAACTATGTAAATCAGAGTTATACAATAGAGCATATAAAGGCCGAGGAATAGCTCCTTAAGAATATTAATTTTGGTTTTACGAATAAAGAATAGCCTTGCAATAAAATATAGAATCAGTAACGGTAAGATGAAAGTAATTACATCTGCTGTATTAAGCATGTTTGCCTCCAAATGTATCGAAGAATATAGTACCAAAACAAACCTCAAATTAATGAGGTTTGTTTTGGAATTTATTATACCCCTTATTGGTTGATCGTCCCGGAGCCAGTGACATTATCGGCATTCCCACCGGTCTTTACAACATTAATGGTATAGTTACCAGAGCTGATAACGCCGAAGTTTTTGGTCTGTGTGGTGTTGTCTGCTACAAGGCCAGATACTTTATAAGAGGTGAGCCAGTTTTTGTAAAGCTCGACAGAATATTTGTCCTTGTAGGGACTTACGTTTCCAGTGTGCCAGTAGGACTCTGCAGTAGCGGTTGTAGAAGTTGATTTATTCGAAAGAGAATGTACAGTTGTTCCAGAGATTTGAAAATCGATATCAAAACTATAGCTTCCACTATAAGCTGATACGGATACTGCGCCTACAAGAGTAGATGATAGAACTAGAAGTGCCATTAGCTTTTTTTTCATAATAAATCCCTCTAAATTAGTAATATTTACCACATTAATATAATAGTATAAATTGATCCATATTAAATCATTTTTATACTAATAAGTACTAAAGCACCAGCTAAATAAGTCATTTTTACTACATTTTTCAACGATTTCTATAATAACTATAAATAGTAAAATTTAGGGATTCTCTAGTAAGGACTTAACGACCCAAGATAAGCTGCTTTCCACTTGTCACAGAAGGTTATTAGTTCTGCTTTGCAGCATCTTCATCGTCGGATCGATATACGGATAGAATACCTGTGAGTCCATCAGAGATAAACAGAAGGATATGCTATTTGCCCCGCTCCTTCACATCTTGGAGCAGTTATTTCCGATGTGAGCTTATTCAGTTGGTGTGGTATCGCATGTAAGCATACCTTGGCACCCTTGTCGGTGGTTACGGCTGTCCGTGCAGGACTGCTCCAAGGAAGCGGTGGCCTGTTCAGACCGGGAGCGGCGTCTACCCGGGCTGAAGCGACCGTGGTTCTGAAGCGCCTGCTGGTGTTTGGACAGCTGATGATGTGACTACAGAGATATTCTTTTAATACAAGTTAGGCCTATAACTAAAAAACGGCAGGTCCCCGGATGATCGGAGGCCTGCCGTTTGGCATTTTTAAAGGTGGTAATTAGTTTACTTACGTACCAGGCTAATTTTTTTGTAAGTATTCGATAAGAGAAATGCCGATCATGCTGCATCGCAGCGGAGTGAACGGAACGATTGTGGAAAAGCGCCAGCGGTCGCCTTTGTTTCCAGATTCACACCGCCAAATAACTACTAATAAATCTGGAAACAACAGCGATGAGAGCAACGATCCGTTTGCGGAGCGCCGCACAGAACCCCATAGTTTCTTATTAATGGGTTTTTGTTGGAACGAGTTGACAATTAACAAACATAATAATAATATATCTATAAATAAACAAACGAATTGAGGTAATAATTCATGATTGATTCTGAACTGATTTGGAACGCTTCTTTGTCCGAGCTTGAACGGGGCTATATGGAAAAGGATGACCTTTATATATGTATTTGCTGCGGGAAGAGCTTTGAGAAAGGGATTATCTATCCCGAGGATGATGTCCTGTACGAGACGAAGAAATATGTCCGTCTGCATATTGAGAAGAAGCATGGCTCCGCCTTTGAATATCTCATCAGTCTCGACAAAAGCTTCACGGGATTGTCCGAGATCCAGAGCAATCTGCTGAAGTTGTTTTACCAAGGCAAGAGTGATAAGGAGGTGCAGCAGGAGCTGGGGAGCGGAAGCACCTCGACCATACGCAACCACAGGTTTGTGCTTAAGGAGAAGGAGCGGCAGGCCAGAGTATTTCTCGCTATTATGGAGCTTCTAAGGGCGAAGGATAAGCATGCGCCGGCCGTGCTGAAGGTTCAGGCTGGCGGCAGCAAGGATGAACGCTACCGGATTACAGAGACCGAGAAGGATAAGGTGCTTGCTAAGTATTTCCCATCGGGGACAAGAGGCCCGCTGAAGAGCTTCTCGATGCGGGAGAAGCAGAAGCTGATTATTCTTAACGAACTGTCCAAGCGGTTCGAGCCGGACCGGATCTATTCGGAGAAGGAAGTTAACGAGATATTGAGCGCGGCCTTTGAGGATTATGCGCTGCTGCGGCGGTATCTGATTGAATACGGATTCATGAACAGACAGCCGGACGGAAGTGAGTATTGGCTTGCCGGGCCGGCGGCGGAGCAGGAGGGGAATGCGGTGGACCGCAGACAAGAATTGAAGCTGATGGCGAAGGAAGTCAAGACTCAGGCAGGCGTATTTCAGATCAGGAACACGAAGAACGGTAAGCTTTATGTGGACAGCACGCCAAATCTCAAAACCATTAACGGCCAGGAATTCTCGCTCGAAATGGGCTCTCATATGTGCAAGAGCCTTCAGCAGGAATGGAGTGAGATGGGCAAGGAGAACTTCGTGATCGAGGTGCTTGAGACGGTGAAGGAGAAGGAAGGCGTGCAGCTGGATATCAAGGATACGCTGAAGAAGCTGAAGGAGAAGTGGCTTAAGGAGCTTCAGCCGTTCGGGGACAGAGGTTATAACTAATTGAGCTTAAAGGGGGATGCTTGGAATGAACATGCCGAAGAGCGCGCTTATGATTGTAGATGTACAGTTAGCACCCTTCATATGGGCCCAGTATGGCGGTAAAGAGCTGTACCAGGCGGAGCAGCTGCTTCGCCATATACAGTCTTTGATTCATACAGCCCGTCTGGCTGGAACTCCAGTCATATACATGCAGTATACCGAAGAGGGCGATTCTCCACGCGGCCTGGGACAACCGTTGTGGCAGGTTCATCCCGAGGTGGCCCCGCAGGAAGGAGATATCACTATAGCTAAATACCATGCGGATCCCTTCTTGGGCACAGAGCTTCACATGAAGCTGCAAGAGCTTGGCATCACACGTCTTGTTATAACAGGAGTACAGACGGAATTCTGTGTGGAATCGACATGCCGGTCTGCTCACAGCCTCGGTTATGCCAATGTTCTGGTCACGGATGGACACAGCACTTTCGATTCGGATAATCTGACTGCGCAGCAGATCATTGAGCATCACAATACCGTTCTTGGCAGTCAGTTCGCGGAACTTAAGCGTGCGGAAGAGGTTGTGTTCTAACCCGGTATACAGTACCCAAGCAGACAATGAACCCCCCTGTCCAGAGTGATGGGGGTGTATTAACGCTCCGCGGGTGGTAGGTCTGGCCCTTATTTGAATTAGCCTGAATCTGCTGCAGGGGTTACACTATAGATACAGAAGATGGTCTGGGAAATGGGAGGACATGTTATGTATCAATATGTGGATCAGCAGTTTGATGAAGTGGATTTCAGCCGGAAGGATCTGCGGGACGGGGAACTGACGCGGTGTACATTCGTCCGCTGCCGGTTCATCGGGACCTCGTTAGAGGAGATGACTACAGCGGCCTGCCGGTTTGTGGAATGTGACTTCACTGCCGCCCATCTGAATGCGTCGATGCACACAGAGTCGGCATTCGAGAATTGTATCTTTCATGATGCCAATCTGTTCGTGTCTAAGTTCACGGCATGTAAAATGACGGGTTCCGACTTCACCAAAGCCCGGCTGGATGGAATCACAATCCACAAAGGAGACTGGTCTTATACCAATCTCAGGTCTGCGGATCTCACCAAGCAGGACCTGCGGGGGATTCGACTGGTTGAGGCCGACCTCACAGGTGCGAATCTGGAGAAGGCGGATCTAAGAAATGCGGAGCTGACGCGCACGCAATTCACCAAGGCGAAGCTAAAGGGGGCCGATCTGCGCGGGGCGGAGGTGGATGGGGTCGACTTCCGTTCTTTCTCTGTCGAAGGAGCCCGAATGGACAGTACTCAAGCTGCTGACTTCATGCGGGCCTACGGTGCGAAGGTAGACTAGAGTAGAAGCATCGGCTCATTGCAAATAAAGCACCCCCTCTCAGGAATGAATTGAATTCCGGGAGGGGGTGCTTTTGTCTTGTTCTCTTGTCTAGCGGTAACAAATAACGGGAACAGGCCTAATAACCTACAGCTCTATGTTCAGAATCTCCCGGATATCCTGCTCGGAGAGGGAGGACAATGACTCCTGCCCCGGCTGTATGACTTCCTCGATCAGGTTCTTCTTCCTCTGCTGAAGCTCATACATCTTGTCCTCTACCGTTCCTTCGGTGACCAGGCGGATCACCTGCACGACGTTCTTCTGACCGATCCGGTGCGCCCGGTCAGCGGCCTGCTGCTCAACCGCGGGATTCCACCAGAGGTCATACAGAATGACGGTGTCCGCGCCTGTCAGGTTCAGCCCGGTTCCTCCGGCCTTGAGGGAGATCAGGAACAGATCCCCTTCGCCCTCATTGAACCGGCTGCACAGCTCAACCCGTTCGGCGCCCGGAGTCTGGCCGTCCAGGTAGAAATGCGGCACTCCCTGATACCCAAGCTCCCGCCGGATGAGGCTCAGCATCTGAGTGAACTGGGAGAAGATCAGCATGCGTTTGCCCGCGCTGCGGCAGTCATCGATAATCTCCAGCAGCTGCTCGAACTTGGCGGAGCTCCCCGTATATCCTTCAACGAACAGGGCGGGATGGCAGCAGAGCTGCCGCAGCCGGGTTAGCCCGGCGAGGATCTTGATCCGGTGCTTCTGCAGATCATCCTCCTTGAGATGCTTAAGGGTCTCCGCCTGCAGCTCGGCGAGATAAGCGGCATACAGCTTCTTCTGCTCAGGCAGCAGTTCAGAGGCCTGCACAGTCTCGATCTTCTCAGGCAGCTCCTTCAGAACATCGGACTTCAGGCGTCTTAGCAGGAAAGGACGGACCCGTCTGGCAATGGTCTCCCGCGGAAGATCATTGAATGCCTGCCGGTTCGGGAACAGGGCCGGGAACACGGCATTGAAGATGGACCACAGCTCCTCCAGCCCATTCTCGACAGGTGTCCCGGTCAGGGCGAACCGGTACTTGGCTTCAATTGACTTAACAGACTGCGCCGTAAGCGTTCCATGATTCTTGAACGCCTGGGCCTCGTCCATAATCAAGGTATGGAACGGCTCCGCTGCATACAGCTCCTTATCCTTTCGAAGAAGGGGATAGGAAGTGATGATGACCTCAGCCGAAGAGCTTCGGCGGAGCAGCCGGCTTCGCTCGCTGGGACTTCCGTCGGCGATGACCGCCCGCACTTCTGGCGCGAATTTGCCAAGTTCATTCCGCCAGTTATAGACAAGCGAGGCGGGAGCCACAACAAGGATCGGCAGCCCCTGGCTTCTGGCCTCGGGCAGCACCGAGACGATGAAGGCAATCGCCTGCAGCGTCTTGCCAAGTCCCATATCATCGGCAAGGATTCCGCCGAAATGATAATGGGCGAGCGTCTTCATCCACTGGTAACCGTATTTCTGGTAATCCCGAAGAACTGTATCCAGCGTGGCTGGAACCGGGAACTCCAGATTGTCTGGATTACGCATGTTCTCAAGGAGGCGCCGGAAGGACTTGCCCAGGATCAGCGAGCTGCGCTGCTCATGTCCGTCCAGCAGATGGAGACCGCGGACAGCCGGCACACGAGCCTGGGCTCCTTCAATATCGGCGAGGCGGATGCCCACTTCATTGATCAGCCTTACAATTTGCTGGAACTCCTCACTTTCGAGCGGCATGAGGGACCCGTTAGGCATCCGGTAATACTTGCGCTTCTCGCCCAGTGTCTTCAGCAGATTCCGTATCTCCGATTCGGGAATTCCCTCCATCTCAAAGCGGAACTCCAGCCAATCGGTACGTTCATCAATATCGGCTCGAATTTTGGGCGGGGTGGGAGCGGCCATGATTCTGACTTTGACGGCGGAAGTAGCGAATACATCCACAAGCTTCTCCAGCTGTGGAACAATGTGATAGAGGAATTCATATTCCCCGTCCTCGTCCTCCATGAAATAACCGCTGTCGCTCTTCGCGAACGCGCTCTGCTCCATAAGCTCCATGATCTGCCGCTCTTTCTCGCCATCGCGCATAAGAATGCGGCCTTCTCCACGCTGCGAGCCCCCCGTCTCCAGCGGGTTAATGACAATGTCGCCATACTGGAATTCAAGCCCCGCAAGCAGCTTGTCTCTGATCCGGTCAAGATACAGCCTCGCTGAGAGCGCGGTCTTCATGATCCGGTCCGATACGGCTTCCGCAATATGGACCTCTCCGAGCTTCATCAGACCTGGAACAACTCTCTCCATGAAAGGTTCCATCTGCTGCGTAGAGATTAGAATCCGGGATTCATGCGAGGAGTCCAGCATTGTTTTCAGTTCAAGAAGCCGCTTGCAGCGTTCGCCCGGCAGCTTCAGCAGCCTGCCTTCCGTGAGGACAAGGCCATAGGATTCAAGCACGGTAAGCTCATCAAGGCCTTGAATGTCCAGTTGGTAGCCCTCGCTGCCCGCTTGGTCGAACTCGAACCGCAGAGGCAGTCCTTCATCGGACAGGCGTATTCCCTCATATGTGCGTTCCTCTTGAATGACCTTCACGGAAGGAATGGCGGTAAGCAGGGGATACAGGTCCTCCCAGAAGGAAGGAGGTACAGGCATTATGCGTTCCCCACTGGACCTGTTCGTATGAGCCGGATAGCTGGTCAAGGTCTCCCGGTACATTCGTTCATGCTGATAGATGCGGATGATCTGCCGGATTACAGCATCATTCTCGGGGCTGAAGCTGTGCAGCTCGGGGACATAGCTGAAATGCTTGGAGAACATTACCGAATCCTGCCGCTCAATGCGTTCCAGGAAGTCCCGGATTTTCTGAACGATATAGAGTCTCTTTGAGCCGATCTTCATCTCGATTCCGAACATATATTTATTGTGACTATAGGCAAAAGGACGGCAGATGAACTCCACATCCAGCTGCGCTCTCGAATCGAACAGACGAGTGGCGCTGGGACGCGCGGGCTTATCCCGGAACAATCCGAGCAGCTCACCAGCGAGCCGGGAATCCCTCTCCTCATAGGGAGAGCTGGAGGGTCTGAAATGCTCGGAGCCTTCGAAATGATACTCGCGCAGAGGCTTCTTCTGCCCGGATTCCTCCGCCTTTCCAGGATTCACATTGCCGCCAGGAAGCATAGGGCGAACCGTAGAGTATCCGCTGTGCTCGGTCTGGTGGATACTCAACAGGACAGCCGCAATATGCTTACAGTACTGGAAGCTGGAATAATAAGCAGGACAGGTGCATGTGGCCTCCACATCGCTGTTGCTGTCAATGTTCACTTGTACGTCATAGCTGATTTTGCCATGGACAGCGGCCGTGAAGCTCCCGGATTCAGGATCGTAGTTCTGAAAGGCGACCCGTCTTCCGGCGTGATAAGCCTCTCCCTGCTCAAAGGATTGCGGTCCGCATAGCAATTTGATTATTCGCTGAGTCAGCTGAAAAGTCATTGTAGGATCCTTTCTACCGGGTAAGGAAATGCTGCTGCAAGAGCTTGTATAGATGATCCACGGACTGCATCGCATACTCGAACTGGATAGGCTCTCCAGCTTCAAGCAGAACCAGACAAGGCACGCTTGCGATCCTCCACCGCTCCCGCAGCACGGGGGCGTAGTTGATGTTGATTTTGCCAATCTGGATAGATGGGTCGGCCGCCTGCACAATCTCCAGCATCCGTTCGCCCAGCTGGCAGGTGCCGCATAGGGCGGTATAGAAGAAGACAGCTTCTCTGCCGCTTGCGGGCTGGGTCCTGATTGTAAGCTCCTGCTCCTTCATTTCGGGTAACGACATTGGCGCACTCCCTTACTCTACGTTGTATGAATGATATAACTATATATAACGAACTACACAAGAAATCTACATAGGCTGTATTAGAATACTACCAGTATAGGACTGAACAAGGCTAATTACGAGTCCTGTCTCTTGAGAGAGGGTTGAGATCCCCCTAGCCTCGTTGCTCTGCTTGGATACAGTCACTGGAATTCTCCCTAAGTGTTGTCCTACTATTACAGTTATCATAACATTACTATTACTGAATAACGATGGAGCCAAGAGTATGAATACCGAGGCTGGCAGGGGCTCTTGAGTCTGGTTGACCGCCGGAATCCCGATATATATGACTGGATTGGCGCGGCTGTCTGTATGATTGGGGCGTCCATCATTCTGTGGGCACCCCGCGGTTAGCATGTGGATGGTGGGATGGTTACCGGCCAGAATACCTATTGTGCAAAATAAATACCAGCCCAGCCCAAAAACCGGACCGGCAAGGATCACTCCCTTGCCGGCCCGGTTAGGTGTCTTACAGTCTGAAATCTATTAGTTCTGAAATTTATCGGTAGAGATCCTATTTTACATTATCGCTTAGCGTCTGTACCCAGATCTCTCCGCCGTCCTTGCGGTTCGATTCATGAGACTGTGTTGCCTCCTGGATGTCTCCAAACCCCCAATGCGTGGCAGGCACATCCGGAAACTGAGGCTTAAGCCCGGAGAGCGGTCCGCGGTACAGCATCCGGTTGATCATTGTCACAGCCTCGGCCCGTTTGATATTTATGTCTGGCTTGAAGGTTCCATTCGGATAACCCGACAAGAACTTTCCGTTATAGAGGTGCTCGATGGCCGTTGATGCCCAGTGGCCCTTGAGATCAGTGAAATGAACCCGTACCGCCTGGGCAAGATCAATCTTGAGAAATTTAGCCATGACGGTAGCAATTTCTCCGCGTGTCACCGGCGCTTCCGGACGGAAGGTACCGTCCGCATAACCGCTGAAATAACCTTGCTTGGTGGCGGTGGTAATATAGTCTGCTGCCCAGTGGCTGCTTGGCACATCGCTATATGATGAATTGCCGCTCTGAACCGGATTCTCGGTAAGCCGGGCAACAATAGCTGCCAGTTCAGCCCGGGTCAGACTTTTGGCTGGCTTAAATTCGGTATCAGGATAGCCCAGAATATAGCGCTGATGCTTCAGTTCGCCATAGCGGTCCGAATACAGCTTCAGCTTGGCGGAAGCCGCCGCTGTAGCAGGCTGAGTCTGACTGCCGCTATTCAATGCGGCTCTTAGGTCGTATTCCTGCTCGGCCTTGCTGAGCATAGGCCATTGCACCACGATCCGGTGCGTTCCGCCTTGGTTGGGTCCGAGTGTGCCAACTGGCCAGGTCACCGTATTGCCTGCAATGGTTCCACCATCGGCTTGCACAACGACCGCCCCTTCAGGCAGAGTCAGGGTAACCATCCCGCCCGTCAGCGTTCCGTTCCCGGTCTGGCTGTAGTTAACCGTAATTACCGAGTTCTCGCCTTCCTTAATCAGATTCTTATCAAGACTGACCGTCACTACCGGGGAAATGGTCGTGTTGACAGGTGCAGTGTTATTTGGAGCAGGATTGTTCGGCACAGGCGTTGATATCGGCTTTAGCGAGATGTCATGACGGACGATCTCCAGCTCCACCGGAATGATCGGACTGGTATATGTCTCGTATCCTGACTTGGTCACAACCAGATAATAATCCGTATGGGGGTAGACCATATAGGCGTACATTCCGTTCGCGTCACTGAGCTGCTCGGGACTCGCGTTATCGTTGGGCTCAAATCCCGGAATGGCGGGCAGTAATACAGGCTGTCCGCCTTTGCTGCCGTTGCGCGCCGTAGCTGCATAGTACAGCATAACTTTTGCCCCCTCTACCGGTGCGCCGGTCACACTGTTCGTAATATCCCCGTACGGGTCAACGAGCTCCTCCGAGATGTTCATTTGCCCGTTATCGGTTACGTGTACTTCACTCTTCTGGACTATAATCTCCTGTCCAGGCTCGATCTCATAACGAATCTCCATCGTATATGTTCCGATTCCTAGGCCCTCGGCGTTGAACACGCCGTTGGGCTGTGCTGCGAAAGCCTTCGGCGATCCATTCTCCATAATGTAGAGTCCTGTTGCCGCATTTCTCAGGTAGACCTTCGTCTTCTGTACGAGGTCTCCGCTAATCAATTTGGCACCGCCATTCGGCTGCTTCAACAGAATAATGCCAGTTGCTGTCTTCGTGGAGTCATAGCTCTCTTGTCCGGTTCCGCTAACATTGCCGACGACAGCGGTCTGGGTATAGGTTACCGGTGTGGATACGCCGCCTATGTTGACGTTCTGCGTCACACGGATGGTATACACGGCATCGCCTTGTGGCACCGCTAATGAATAGGCACCGTCAGCTCCCGTCACTACGGTCTCATCGAAGTCTTCTCCCGGAGTAATCACATCGTCGCCATTCAAATCGAGTGTTACCCGAACTTTAGCGCCAGCAACCTTCTCATTGAGAGCGCCCCGGGTGATGATTCCGCTGATCACAGCCGGCTGAAAAGTCACCTGAATATGATCCTTGGCCGAAATTCCCTTGTCAAGATCCAGCGCCCCTGCTTCAACCCGCACCTTCTGCTCCTTGTTGGAAGAGAGATTCGAGGAGCGGTAGGTTATTGACGCCCGGCCTTGAGCATCGGTCAGAACAGAAGTGTCTCCCACAAAAGTGCCTAGACCTGACGGCACAGAGAACACTACCTCGGTGTCCGGTACGGGATTGCCTTCATTGTCCGTCAGCACGGCGGTCAGTTCAGTTGTCGAGCGTCCGTCACCAACGATCCGATCCGGCACGGCCTTCAGGGCCAGTGAATAAGCCAGCACCTGAAAGTGATTATCGGCCAGACGGGTCTCGGCGCCCAGCGGTGTGCTGTCGGACTGGAATGCGTGGAATTCTGCGGTATAAGAGCCCGCCGCCAGCGGGGCGGTGAGTATATAGCTGGAATTCTCCCACCGTTTGTAGCCGTCTTCCAGGAAGGTGCCTGGATTAACCAACACTAGGCTCACGGTCTCATCAGCGACTTTGGCCTTAACTTCCTGCGCGGCCAGCGAGCTGACCGCGGATAGCTTCAGCGGATGGCCGGGTACCGCTTTGACCAAAGCCGGGTCGCCTTCCTGCTTGCTGCCGACCCAGCCATTCAGTGCTTTGTTCATTCGAATAGTCACCTTGGCCGGGAGGCTTGTCTTGCCATTCTCATCGGTTACCGTGAAGCTGAAGCTATCTGTGCCCGACGTGAACTCGGAAGCCGGTGTGTACAGATAGAGATTGCTGCCTTGGCGGAGCAGGGTACCCTTAGCTGGCTGATCAGAAATGTTGTAGATCAATTCATCATTCGTACCGTCATCGGTGCCAGCGAGCGTGATCTTAACCCCTTCGCTTCCCTCATCCAGCTCCACAAGCTGAGGTTGAGCGAGAGGTATGCCGGCTGCGGTCACCGTCACAGTTACCGTAGCGGGGCTAGACTCCGCCCCGTTCGTATCTTTGACAGTATAAGTGAAGCTGTCGCTGCCGCTGTACCCAGGGTTCGGAGTATAGGTCACCTTGCCGCTGGAGTCCGGGGTCGCCGTGCCGTGCTGCGGCTGGGTCTTGATGGTCACGGTCGAAGGATCGAGTCCATTCTCGGCATCCGTATCGTTGGCCGTAACGATCACACTTCCAGGTGTGTTCTCGGCTGCGGTTAGCGTATCGTTCACCGCATTCGGCACTGTGTTAACTGGCGCGGCCGTCACCGTCACAGTTACCGTAGCGGGACTGGACTCCGCGCCGTTCGTATCCTTGACGGTATAGGTGAAGCTATCGCTGCCGCTGTACCCGGGGTTCGGAGTATAGGTCACCTTGCCGCTGGAGTCCGGGGTCGCCGTGCCGTGCTGCGGCTGGGTCTTGATGGCCACGGTTGAAGGATCGAGTCCATTCTCGGCATCTGTATCGTTGTCCGTAACGATCACACTTCCGGGCGTGTTCTCGGCTACAGTCAATGTATCGTTCACCGCGATCGGTGCCGCATTCAGAATCTCTCCCGTCACCGTAACGGGAGGCGAGTAGACGCCAAGTTCTCTCCATGTGGTTGCATCATTAGTGCTAATGCCCTTCGTGCCTCCGATGTCCTGGTTGAAGGAATTATCCTGGGCCGCCGTCCCGATAATATATTGCAGAGGGGAGGAAGCTGTCACGTTAATTCCCTTACCCGCCATGGCGGTGTTAATGTCTGCAACTTTAATTTTGAAAGTCACGAAAAAATCAGCATCTCCCGAAAAGCTGCTTCCGGCAGCCTGCAACAAAGAGAAGTTCTCGTTGGCGACAGGAGCGTAAGATTTTGTTGGGGGATTGATAATCCCTGTCGTGCTCGGCGACATGTTCGTCTTGTTGGGGTCGGCATAATAGATGCCGATTCTGCCGTTATTGTTCGTCGGGTTGTATGCGCCCAGGAAAAAGTCGATGCCCCCATCCTGATTAGCATCCACACCTACAAAAGCAAAGCTGCCAAACTTGTCTTTCTGGGTGCCATCCAGATTGTTCACCCGGATACGATAGCCGATCTCACCCGCAGCGGAGTCATAGTTGACGTAAAAAGGAGGGTGATCCGCATCGCCAACGATATCCTGAGCTACACTGCCGCTTCCGGTCTGCTGATCGCCAATGTAGTCAAATTGGCCATTCTTGGGATAGATGGTCAGCCATCCGTTCCCGGTTCCTGTAATATCCAGGCCGCTGGCATAGACAGGTTGGGCTTGGGGCAGGGCGGTCATGACCAGCAGCATGATGGCCAGCAGGCAGGTGAATGTTTTTTTGATGGCTCTGAATCTCAATATATAACCCCTCTCGTGTAAAATTCGACTTCCTAATGGTTATAATTTACATTAACCTGCCCGCTTGACTTTGAACAAGCTTGAAGGCTCCTATAATCCAAGTATTGAGGTATTACAAAGAATAAAATTAGTGTTAAGAGAGGCTTAAGAATACAAAAAACACCCTGTCGGGTGTTCTTGGTCCATAACATTACGTTAGATTTCAGACTCTCTCTCTACTAAGAGGGGCGGACAAGCGAGATGAGTATCGTACTCGCTTACCTCAAGTCTATCCGGGACCGCTTGGAGCGAGTGCCGGAGTTGTTCGCGTATCAGAACCTTCGGCTTGCGCCGCCACCGCCAGATGAACCGCCCCCGCCGCCGCGGAAGCCCCCGCCACCAGGACCGCCGCGGCCTCCGCCGCCCCATCCGCCACCGCCCCCGCGTCCCATCATGGAGAGCAGGGTCATGGTGATGGCGCCGCGGAAGAAGATGAAATCCGCGGCGAGCAGGGCGACGATAACGATTATCCAGATGATCGAAATCCCGCCTCCACCGTCCTGACCGGCGGCAGCGCCTGATTCCGGCAGCACAACAGACTCGGGATTCAGCTTATCCTGAACGCCATATTCCGCGGCGACTTCATTGTATAGGGCTCTATAGGTCTGGACAATCGCCTGGTCCGGCTTATTCTCATTCAGATATGGAATGGCCGTCGTATCGAGAATACGTCCCGCCTTACCGTCAGGAATGGCTCCTTCCAGACCGTAGCCAACTTCGATCCTGGCCTGACGCTCTCCCATGGAGAGCAGGAACAATACCCCGTTGTTCAGCTCTTTGTTCCCCAGCGCATACTTGCGCAAAGCCTGGTTCCCGTACTGCTCCACATCGGCTCCGCCGAGAGTGGGTACGGTAAGCACCGCCACCTGGGCCTTGGTCGCATCCTCGAGCGCGCGGCCCAGCTTGTTCAGCTCCGCCTTCTGGTCGGCGGAGAGCAGCCCCTCAAAGTCCTGGACATAGATATCGCCGACTGGCGAAGGAATGTCCAGGGCTGCAGAGACAGGGGCCGCGCTTCCAAGCAGCAGAAGCAGCAGGAGCAGCGCAGCGGTCAGCGCGGCAGGCAAGCGGCAGCCGCCCTGGTAGCCGCAGACCGCTCGCCGCCCAGACCGCGGCGAGCCCGGGCTGCCGCCCAGCGCCCGGCCTGCCGCCCGCGACGCAAGCGAGTTGCTCGCTCGCGGTACGTCCCCGGCTGCCGCCAGCCATGCGCTTTGGCCGTCTCTTCCGGGCACAACCTGCCCTCCCGCCCGGACCGTTACCCGGCGGCCAGCCCCCGGCTCACTCCGGCGGTCAGCCTTCATTACGCCGCCCGGTCTGCCGCCCAGCACCCGGCCGCCCGCCCGCAGCGTACCCCCGCTGCCGGAGACTTCCCGGCAGACGGGCCGCTTCACAGGCCCATTCATGCCCGCGTACCTGCAGCCGCTATGCTAGAGCGGCTTTCGCCAAAGAGGTACGAGGTTGACTCGTCTGTATTGAAGTCCACCTGCGGATTCTGTCTGGACTCGGTTGTTGTCTTGAAATATTCCTTCGAATCAAAGCCCATCACACCGGCAATCAGTCGGCCGGGGAATCGCTTGATCATCGTATTATACTGGGCGACTGAGTCGTTATAATCTCCTCTTGCCACAGCAATCCGGTTCTCGGTTCCAGCCAGCTCGTCCATCAGCTGGGTGAAGTGAGCATCAGACTTGAGTGTCGGATAGTTCTCCACCACCACCAAAAGGCGGCCCAAGGCACCTTGCAGCTGATCATTCGCGGCAGCCTTCTCCTCCGCTGTGCGGGCGCCGCCGAGCGCAGCCCGGGCATCCGTGACCTGCTTGATCACGTCCTTCTCATGCTTGGCAAATCCTTTTACCGTACTCACCAGGTTCGGAATCAGATCATACCTACGCTGGAGGTCCGTCTCAATCCGGCTCCATTTCTGATCCACGTTCTCCTCGGCAGTCACATATTTATTATAATTGCCGATCATGAAGATCACGATAATTACCAGTACCGCAGCGACCCCTATAATCGGAATCAGGCACCCTTTTCCTTTGAGATTCATTCTGTAACCTCCTTGGTCGTATTCACATATTCTTGGGTTAAGCTCCTATGAAAGGTTATACCCCATCATCTCCGCCGAGAATCTCGCTCGTGTTGAGTGTACAAGCGCAGCAAGCTTTGAGATAATAGAGTATTATTAACGGTCTGGTACCCATGGAATGCCATGGCCAGCCGGCATATGAGGATGCTAATGGATAATTTAACCGAAGCGGTCACGTCTGATGGAAGGCTGGATGATTGCCGCATCTATGCACGTGAGACTCTATATAAGGGAATGAACGGAAGGTTCGTGGAACGATTCTACGTATCCCCGCAGCAAAGCTATATCTTCAAGCCGGTAACCCATGCCGGACAGGAAGGCCGGGAAAGCTGGGTCTATGCGCATATTCTGCCTTTAATTCCGGACGTTTATCCGAAGATACTGGCGGAGTCACGCACTAACGAAGAGACAAGCTGGGCGATATTCGAAGATTTGGGTAAGCTAAATCATGCTTTTGAATGGGAGCCGATCCTAGAAGTTACACAGGTTATGGCCAGGTGGCATGCTATTCCCGTGGAGCGGCTGCCTGCGCAGACACCGGTTACTGGACACAAGCCGCGGATTGAGCTTGCTGCCACCGAGATTGTCTCGTGTGAGAAGCAGGCGGCAGCTCTGCTTGCAGAGCTGCCTATTCCCGCCAGGGCCGCGGCCAGGCTGCTTGAAGCCATCCGGGATCTGGCCGCCATGGGGGAAGGTTCCCCTTACGCAGCTTCCCAGGTGCTTTCGCATGGCGATCTGCACTTAGGGAACTATGCCAAATCCGGCGAGAAGGTGGTTGTGCTGGACTGGGAGCATGCGCATCTTAATACAATCCACTGGGATCTGTATCACCTGTTGGACATGTCCCATCCGCTTTTTCCCAGACAGATCAGTCCTTCAACCCGGACTAGGGTTCTAAATGAGTATGCGGCCGAGTCGGCCAAGAACGGCAAGCTTCTGGATAGAGAACGGTTGAGAGAAGAGTACGCCTTCTTCGCGGCAGTATACTCCGTCTGGATGCTGCTGCTGATCTATAAGGACCTTGGGCAAAAGGAGGCCGTATGGCCTGCTGAACAATTACACGCGCAGTGGAGAGAGACGGCGGACAGTCTGGTGCAGTGTATGAGCCTGCTCGGCTTGACAGACAGCGGGGGCGGCATGGACATCAGCAATCATATTGAGAAGGCGGTGGGAGAATGAAGAAGGTCGGACTGGTTATGCGCAAAATCCAATTCACTGAAGCCCAAGGGCCGCGCGTATTCGCGGACAGGCTGCGTCAGATTGGAAGAGAGCTCGGTGTGGATATTGTATTTATCTCTCCGGAACGGCATGTCAGCGGGCATGACTGGCTCCCGGGTTATGAGCACGAGAAGGGGGATCTGGTCAACTATGATCTAGTTCTCGATCAGATCTATGAGCAGAAGATTGACCATGTGATCTATACGGTGTCGGGGTTCACCTTCCTGAAGATGTTCCTGAAGAACAGCGTGCTGTTCCCGCACAGCTTCCCAGACCCCGCACTGACCGGATACGAGATGATGAAGCCATTCTACTCTATTGTGGACAAAGCGATTGTCCAGACGGACTTCCTGAAGCGGGAGATGGGGCGCAACTTCGGAATTCATGATGTTACAGTGATCCCGATCGGCTTCAACGAAGCCCTGGCTGAGAAGCACTATGACCCTTCACAGGTCGTAGACAACCGGATTATGTGGATTGGCAGGGACGAGGAGAACCGGCGGCCTGATCTTGTAGTTGAATACGCGCGGCAGAATCCGGACAAGGAAGTATTCATGGTGTTCGGTGGGGAACGGTACCGGGAGAGCATGAAGAAATACGACCTTCCGTCCAACATCAAGCTGCAGTTCGCCTTGTCCCAGAACGAGGTGTTCGCCTTGATGAATTCGTCCAAAGTGTATTGGAGCAGTTCCAAATTCGACACGTTCGCGATGCCGCTGACCGAGGCCATGGCCATGGGCAAAATCGTCGTCAAGCCGGAGCATCCCTGCTACGGCCATATCCATGCCAGGCATGCCTTTGCCGGGAATGAGGAGAACTGGTTCGAGCTCGTTAATATGGCGGCTGGCGCGTCTTATCAGGTATCTGAAGAGAACCGGAGCTACGCCTTCGAGAAGTTCTCAAGCAGGGTAATGAAGCAGGGCTATCAGGATTTCTTCGACAAGTGGCTAAGAAGCTGATCGAGAGGGCGTTAATTTCTGTGTTGGGCAATGAAAGCTGGGGAGCCTTCTGTGTAGAGTCACCCGGCTTATTGGCCTATCCTAGGATTACTTTAAGCTCTAAGGTGAGGGTTCCGCTCGTGAGCTATACTGCCTAGCTGAGTATCCGAACACCTGGAGGATGGATGACAAAAAGCCAGAAGCTAGAAGACAGAAGCTGGAAGTCATAAGCAAGAAGACAGAAGTCAAAAGCAACCGCAACCGCAAAAGCAAAAGCAAAAGCAAAAGCAAAAGCAAAAGCAAAAGCAAAAGCAAAAGCAAAAGCAAAAGCAAAAGCAAAAGCCAACCCCAACCCCAACGCTAGAAGACAGACACCACTTAGGGCAGCCAGCATGAAAAACACCGCCTCCGGGTAGAATACCGGACAGCGGTGTGAAGGGACATTTCCTGATATGCTGCTATATAATTGCAGATTCTATATTAGAACCCTAGCCAGTCAGAGGACTGCGGCTGGGGACTTCATGGAATCTATTGTGTCTTCTTGGATTCGTACATATAGGAAAGCTTGCGGATGATTTCTTTCTGCCATTTCTGGTCGCCGAGGCTGTTCGCCAGATTGAGAAGATCCAGGTACTCATCAATTCGCTGTGTGCTCTGTGCTGCGGCTGTTCTCATGGACTTTACCCCTTTGTATCAAAATAGTTCAATAGATAATAATGAGAATCATTATCACCAAATCCTTATACTTATATTATGCATGAGCGGTATGAAAATGCAAGATTAAAAGTGACTTTTTTCAAGAAAATCTGACAGGTTTCAAAATCAGCAACTTGTGTTATAGTACGGGAAACGGGTGATCTGGAATATACATCCATGGTTATGGGAGGAATCAATATTGGAGACGGAATCGTTATTAAAAGTGGAAGAGCTGGCGCTCAAGAAGTACAAGATTTTTAAGCAGAGCTGGATTCGCTATATTGCTAGAGCCATGCTGGCAAGCATGTTCATTGGATTCGGGGTTATAGTGGCCTTTAAGACAGGCAACTTCTTCTATATGGAGAAATCCCCGCTGACTTACCCGATGGCGGCGATTACCTTCCCAGCTGCGATTATATTGATTGCATACGGGGGCGGGGACCTGTTCACGGGCAACACGTTCTATTATACATATGGAGCGCTGCGCAAAAAGCTGAGATGGACTGAAGTGCTGAAGCTGTGGGGGTCCAGCTATCTGGGAAATATACTCGGCGCCTGCGCTTTTGCCCTGCTGATCTATCTTACCGGTCTATTCGACAGCTCTTCTGTGAACGGATTTCTGTTAAGTGTGGTTGAGTACAAAATGCATGCCCCTACGATGGAGCTGTTCTTCCGCGCCATACTATGTAACTGGCTGGTCTGCCTGGCGTTCTTCATCCCGATGTCACTCAGCAGTGACGGGGCCAAAATGTTCGCCATGGTGCTGTTTGTATTCTGTTTCTTCATCTCAGGCTATGAGCACAGTATCGCCAATATGTGCACCTTCGCGATTGCATTGGTGCTGAACCATCCTGGAACCATCTCCATGGCGGGAGTGGTGAACAACCTGATTCCGGTCACACTCGGGAACCTGGTCGGTGGCGTTCTGCTGATGGGCTTCATGTACTACTTTGTGAACAAGCCTTTCATGGAGGATGGCAACGGAACAATTCGTAAATAGAGGCCTAAATAATAAAGACATGCCGGGGAAACTTGCGCATGTCTTTGTTATTTAGGCGGTTATTTCATGGTGGACTCTTGGCTGGCCGCGCGCTTGGCGGCGAAGTAGCCGGTTAGACCCGCTACGAGACTCGGCGGCAGGCTGAACAGAAGAAACCCCCACCGGCCAGTGATCAGACTAATCACCGTGAATACAGCAGGTATCCCGAGCATAACCGCAATAGCCAGCTTTTGATATTTGCTCACATGCTTCACTCCCATCATGGACTATACTAAGGTGAATATTACCAGTTCGTGAAGCGATAATAAACCATGGACTAAGGAGGAGTACAAATGACAGACACGGAACTCACACCTGAATTATACGAGCTGCTGAGCGGGCAGAATTTAAGCAGCAAGCAGCAGGAGGCCCTGGTGCTGATGACTGTCAGCGAAGACGGCTGGCCCCATACCGCGATGATCAGCGTGGGTGAAGTTGCTGCCGTCTCGCGGAATATGCTGAGGCTTGGCTTATGGCCCGGGACAGCTACAACCGGCAATATGCTGCGCACTGGGAAGGCAACCCTAGCTGCATTCTATGCGGGAAAAGCATTCTACACCCGGCTGCAGCTCCGCCCGCTGGCAGAGCTTGCCGGAGCGAAGCATCCCAGGCAGCGCTTTGAGGCTCAGGTGGTCTCCGTCAAGGCTGACACGGCCAAATACGCCGAGATCCGAAGCGGCGTCCAGATTGTCCTCCATGAGCCGGAGGCCGTGGTCACCCGCTGGGAAGAGACGGTGGAGGAGCTGCTGAAATAGCGCAGCGCAGTCACGGGATAAGTCCACAGGGGCAGCCGGGAACATATGTCCAGCCGCCAAATATTCATGTTGCATAAAATTGCTGGGAGAAACCCGGCATGCATGAATTGTCAATCCAGAACCCGGCACGAACAAAATTTATAGGAACAAGGGCTGGCTCAGACGTTGAGCCAGCCTTTTCTTGATGCCTCCTCACCACCTTTCGCTTTCAATGCTTGGTTTCTATTTTAGCCTCACTTCATACACCTTCCAGCCGTCTGAGCCGGCAGTTTTGTTTCTTCTATATTCTTATAGAAAAACCCTATAATCGGAAGCATTGACGACTTTTAACTACAGGTGTAAAGTAATCCTCAACATAATTCACACTAACTTAATTGGAATTGTGTGAATAAAATAAAACAGTATATTCGGAGGGTGAAAGATGAAGAGAAAATTAGCTTTTTTGACGGCATTAGGATTATTGGTTGCTATGATAGCGGGCTGCGGGGCTCCCAAGGAGGAGACTCCTAGCGCAACAGTTAAAGCCGCGAACGGACCGGCAGTGAAGAAGATTATTGTGGGCACAGGGACGCAGTTCACTAACGTGTGCTTTATTGACGAGAACGGGAAGCTGACCGGATACGATGTGGAGCTGGTCAAAGAGCTGGATAAGCGGCTGCCCGAGTATGAATTTGAGTTCCAGACGATGGATTTCTCCAGTCTGCTGCTAAGCCTTGAGACGAAGAAGATTGACTTTGTTGCCCATCAAATGGAGAAGAACCCTGAGCGTGAGGCGAAGTATTTGTTCAATAAGGAGCCTTACAGCATCTTCCTCAATAAAGTTGTTGTTCCTAAGACCAATACAGACATCAAATCCATCGACGATCTGAAAGGCAAGAAAGTCATTACGTCAGCAACAAGCAATGAAGCTTATATTCTCCAGGAATATAACAAGAAGAATAAGGACGCCATCGAAATTGTCTACTCCAACGCTCCTTCCAATGACAGAACGAATCAGATCCTGACCGGCCGGGTAGCCGCAACCATTACTACGGATTTCGCGCTTAACGATATGCCGAATGGTGACAAGCTGAAGACCGTGGGCGATGCGCTGACTCATTCAGATGTACTCTTCGTGCTGCGCAAAGACGAGCAGGAGCTGTCGGATAAGCTGGACCAGGCGATCAAAGAATTGAAGGCTGACGGAACGTTAGCGAAGCTGAGTATTCAGTGGCTGGGACAAGATTTTACGAAGAATAACTAGAAATTTAAATCACTAAAACGGTCTCATTCAAAAATCTGGAGATCACAGCGGCCGGATATCCAAATATTCACTGGAGCTGCTGCTGTACTGGCTCATTACAATCTTCAGTCCATGTATACCGGAGCGAAATCGATCAGAAAGGGGCGGTCCCTCACTTGGAGATCACGTTTGATATATCTTATGTCTTTGATTTTCTACCCAAACTTGCGGCTTACATTCAGATCACCTTGTTCATCGTTGTCTGTTCGGTAGTTCTGGGGCTTGCCGTAGGTCTCCTATGGGCCCTGCCCCGCATGTACAATATACCGGTATTGAAGAATCTGTCAGCTATTCTGGTGTCTTTTTTCCGCGGAACGCCTGCACTGATCCTGTTGTTCCTGATCTATTATGGTGTGCCAGAGGTGCTCAAGCTGGTATACATTGACGTGACGAGGACCTCTGTTCTCGTCTTCGTCATTCTGACGTATACGCTGAACAGCGGGGCTTATATGTGTGAGATCATCCGCGCCGCCGTGTCCGCTGTGGACCGGGGCCAGGTAGAGGCCGCCTATTCGATTGGTATGACGAAGTATCAGGCGTTCGCCCGGATTATGCTGCCTCAGGCGCTGGCCGTGTCCATGCCGAACTTTGCGAACAAGGTGCTCGCCAATTTGAAAGAGACCTCGCTTGCCTACACGCTGGGCACGATGGATATCAGCGGCAAAGCGCAGACGCTGGGCAGCTCGACCTTGCATTTTTTCGAGACGTATATTGCCCTGTCACTGATCTATTTCGTATTAGCCATGATCCTGGAGCAGTTGTTCCTCCTTGCAGAGCGCAGGCTCCATAGACATGAGAGACATTATAGAGTCCGAACAGGCTCCAGGTGGAGCCTTCGTTCCAAGCAGACGGGGAAGGAGGATGAGGGCTTATTCAGCTCGACCCGCAGTTTATCCTGACGGCATTTATGTACCTGTTCCAGGCACTGCCGATCACACTGCTGATCACAGCGGTGTCTCTGATCGGGGGATTCATTATCGCGTTACCCGTGGCTCTGGTCCGGATCAACCGGGTGCCGGTGCTGAGTCAGATCGCTTCAGTCTATGTGACGGTCATCCGGGGCACGCCGATGCTGATGCACCTGTTCCTGATCTATTATGGTCTTCCGATCCTGATTGACAGTGTCTCCCAGAGGCTGAATCTTGGCTTCACCTCGGTATCCATTCCTATTGTATATTTCGTGTTCATAGCTTTCTCGCTGACAGCTGGGGCCTATATGTCGGAAGTGATCCGTTCGGGCATTCAAGCGGTGGACCGGGGTCAGATAGAGGCGGCCTATTCCGTGGGCATGACCCCGGCACAGACGTTCAAGCGCATTGTCCTGCCACAGGCACTGGCGGTGAGCCTGCTGAATCTGTCCAGCGAGGTTATCGGCATGCTGCATGGGACAACGTTAGCTTTTACCGTGTCGGTTACGGAGATTAATGGAAGGGCTAATATCGTGGCCTCGACCAACTGGAAGTTTTTTGAGGCGTATATTGCAGCGGCCCTGATGTTCTGGGGCTTAACGGTATTGATTGAACGGGTTACGGCCCGCATCGAGAGGAAGATAAATACGTTCAACCGGGGCGGTGTCGCATGATTGAGATCCGAAATATTACGAAGACATTTGGCAGGCAGGAGGTGCTTAAGGGCATCGACCTGACTGTGCACAAAGGCGAAGTTGTGGTCATCCTCGGACCCAGCGGGTCGGGGAAGACCACTCTGCTGCGCTGCCTGAATTTCCTGGAGAAGCCGGACAGCGGCACAGTGAACATCTCGGGAGATGAGGTGAACTGCAAGCGTCCTACCAGGCAGGAGATTCATTCCCTGCGCAAGAAGACGGCGATGGTCTTCCAGCATTATAACCTGTTCAAGCATAAGACGGTGCTTGAGAACGTGATGGAGGGCCTTGTCATTGTGCGCAAGCTGGACAAAGCGGAGGCCAGAGTGAAAAGCATCCAGGTACTGGAAAAGGTCGGGCTTGGAGACAAGCTGGACATGTACCCTAGTCAGCTCTCAGGAGGACAGCAGCAGCGGGTAGGTATCGCCAGGGCACTTGCCCTTGAGCCCGAAGTCATTCTATTCGATGAGCCAACCTCGGCGCTCGATCCGGAGCTGGTTGGGGAAGTGCTGTCCGTAATCCGCAAAATCGCCGCTGAAGGCATCACGATGATCGTGGTAACCCATGAAATGGGATTCGCAAGAGATGTATCGAATCATGTGGTCTTCATGGATGGCGGTGTCATTGTTGAAGAAGGTAAGCCCAATGAGATCTTCCGGTCGCCGAAGGAGGAACGCACGAAGCAGTTCCTCAAGCGGATTACTCCGGAGCTTACTTATGATATCTAGGACGAAGGGGGAGATTCCGCATGGGAATCCAATTAAGCATTCTGGATCAAAGCCCTGTCTTCGGAGACGAGACTCCGGAAGAGGCATTTCAGCATACGGTAGAACTGGCTCAGATCGCTGAGCGGCTGGGATATTCGAGGTTCTGGGTATCCGAGCACCATGATGGAGATAAGCTGGCGGGGTCATCCCCCGAGGTGCTTATCGCCTATCTTCTGGCCAAGACGAATCGAATTCGGATTGGCTCCGGGGGCGTGATGCTGCAGCATTACAGCCCTTATAAGGTGGCGGAGAACTTCAATGTTCTCTCCTCCCTGGCACCGGGCAGAGTGGATCTTGGAATCGGGCGGGCGCCTGGCGGGCTGCCACGGTCCACCCGGGCGCTGCAGCAGGGCGCAGCGGATGGGGCGGACTTAACCGGCAAGCTCAAGGAGCTCAGCCAGTATGTGCATAACCGGCTTGCCGAGGATCATCCGCTTGCCGGTCTGCGGGCTACGCCTGTACCTGGACAGCCGGCAGATCTCTACCTGCTCGGCGCGAGTGTATCCAGTGCGGAGCTTGCCGCCGAGCTCGGGCTGCCCTATGTGTTCGCCCTGTTCATCAACAGCGACCCGGTGGTCGCTGAGGACGCTTTTGCCGCCTATACCCGGTTCTTCAACTACGCTAATGGCACCAAGCCCCAGCCTATTCTCGCACTCCCTGTTGTAGTGGCCGGGACGGACGCCGAGGCAGAAGAGCTGGCCAGTCAGCAGAAGCTGTACCGGGTGTATCTGGACAGCGGGAAGAAGGTTACCGTCGGAAGCCTGGAGCAGGCGGAGGAGTTCGGAAGGCAGTCGAATGAGGATTACCGGATAGAGGAGCAGCTGGCCGAAGTGATCAAGGGCTCGAAGGAGACTGTCCGCAGGAAGCTGCTGGAAGTAGGAGAACGGTATGGTGTGGTAGAATACATCGTAAATACGGCATTGCAGGATTTCGGCAAACGGGTTCGTTCATATGAGCTGCTGAAAGAAGCTTTTACCGAGGCTGCGGTCGTACATACGGAGGGTTCTCTCAAGGAGGAATAAGCATGTCATTAACAGATCAGCTTATCGCGATACGCCGTCAGCTGCATGAATATCCGGAGGTTGCTCACGAGGAGTTCAAGACCAGTGAATCGATACGGGGCTGGCTTGCGGATGCGGGTATCCGTATTCTCGATTATGGCCTGAAGACCGGGGTGATTGCGGAGGTTGGCGGTAGTCAGGCGGGCCCGGTGATTGCGCTGCGCGCAGACATCGATGCTCTTCCGATTGAGGAGGAGACGGGGCTTGAGTTCGCCTCCAAGATCCCTGGCCGGATGCATGCCTGCGGACATGACTTCCATACAGCGTCGGTGCTTGGCGCCGCCTACCTGCTCAAGCAGCGGGAGACTGAGCTTGCCGGCAGGGTCCGCTTCATCTTCCAGCCCGCCGAGGAGAAGGCCGAAGGGGCTGAAATTGTGCTGCAGAGCGGTGCGCTTGATGGGGTCAGCGCGATCTTCGGCATGCACAATAAGCCGGATCTGCCGGTAGGTACAGTAGGGGTACGTCCAGGTCCGCTGATGGCTGCCGCGGATGGATTCAAGATCGAGGTGGCGGGGCTCGGAACCCATGCCGCGGTGCCGGAGAACGGGAACGATCCGATTGTGGCCGCTTCCCATATCGTTACAGCACTCCAGTCTGTAGTCAGCCGTAATGTAGGCTCTCTGAAGAGTGCTGTGGTCAGCGTGACCCGCTTCCACAGCGGCACGGCCTGGAATGTCATTCCGGACAGAGCCGTGCTGGACGGTACGATCCGCACGTTCGAGCAGGAGGTGCGGACCGGGGTGCTTGCCCGCTTCGAGGAAGTGGTTCATGGAGTGGCGGCAGCATTTGGCGCCAAGGCCGAGCTGACCTGGATAAAGGGACCGCCAGCGGTGCACAATGATCCGGGCCTTGAAGAGCTTACGGTGCTTGCTGCGAAGAATGCGGGGCTTCAGGTTGTTCAGACGGATCCGTCTCCGGCCGGAGAAGACTTCGCTTATTACCAGAAGCAGATTCCCGGCTTCTTCGTCTTTGTGGGGACTTCGGGCAGCCGAGAGTGGCATCATCCTGCCTTCGACCTGGATGAAGGGGCGCTGCAGCTAAGCGCCAAGCTAATGGCGGAGTGGGCAGGACTGGCTATAACTCATTTCAGTCCTGTTGTAGCCGGGGAGGGCTGAGCGATCCGCACTTCATACGATGTGATTGTTGTAGGCGCAGGATCCATGGGGATGAGCGCGGGGGCTCATTTGACCAAGAGGGGTGTGAACACCCTCCTCATTGATGCCTTCGATCCGCCGCATCAGGAGGGCAGCCATCACGGAGATACCCGCCTGATCCGGCATGCTTACCACGGAGGCCCTGCTTATATTAACATGGCGCTCCGCGCTCATCAGCTGTGGAATGATCTGGAGGAGGAGACCGGTGAGACGCTGCTCGTCCAATCGGGTGTGCTCAATATAGCCTCCCCGGCTGTCTATTCCTATAAGACCCGGCTGGAGCACTCCAGGAGTCTGGGGCTGCCGGTGGAGTACCTGGATGCGGATGAGATACGCAGACGATGGACAGGGATTGTTGTACCCGAGGATTATATTGGGCTATATGAACCTCAGGCCGGCTATCTGTTGGCCGAGCGCTGTATTTCCGCTTACCGCAAGGTGGCGGCGTCCGCCGGGGCCAAGCTGCTTACGAATACCCGGGTAGAGCGGCTCGACGCAAGCCCCGGAGGTGTGGCCGTGCATACGTCTAAGGGTGTCTTTCATGCCGGTCAAGTCATACTGAGCGCGGGAGCATGGTTCAAGACTCTTGAGCCGTTCCTCACCTTGAAGGTGAAGCCGGTGCGCAAGGTAGTGGGCTGGTTCCAGCCCTTTAACAGCGGATTCGACGCGGGTAGGTTCCCCGGATTCACGCTCGGAACACCGGAAGGGGGATTCTACGGATTCCCCAGCCTGGATGGAGCTGGTCTCAAGATAGGCCGCCATGACGGAGGGGTGCCGTGGAATCCGGGTGAGCCGGTTGCCCCGTTCGGCAGTTATGAGGAGGACGAGGGAGATCTCCGCCGGGCGCTTGAGACTTATATGCCCGGTGCCTCGGGAGTGTTGCACCGGGGTACGGTCTGTAAATATGAATTAACACCGGATGAAGATTTCATTATCGACCGTCATCCTGTCTATTCCAATGTGTGGATTGCTGGCGGATTCTCGGGACATGGCTTCAAATTCGCAAGTGTAGTCGGCGAGATTCTCTCTGATCTGGCCACTCGCGGGGCTGCGTCTTTGGATATCGGTCTGTTCTCTATGAACAGATTCAATTAGTTGCAATAGGCTGAACGAATATACAAAGAGATAAGAACTAGCGGGCCGGAAGGCTCGTTTTTTGTTGTTCCCGGGACTGGCAGAGCGGAGCAGAGGAGCTGGCTGAGCCTGTTATCTCATAATGTGCTAAAAATTAGTGACTCTGAGCCGATATTAATAATAGACTGTGCTTGCTGGATAATGCGGATATGTGAACTTTTTTATTACGGAGTCTTATCGATTAGACTTGCCGCGTTGTCTCTGCAGTCGGACCTTCTTATGACAATAGAATTGTGGGTAACAGACTTAGAATGCCATGGAAGAAGGAACAGGAGTATGGATAGGATTAATCTTATCGCATTATTTAGTATTATATTCGCGCTGGTCGTAGCCTTGGGGCTTCTGGTACTGAGATATCATCTCAAGCGGCTTCATATTAATGAAGAGCGCTTCCAGATCTCTACGAAGGGCTCAGGCGCCGCGATCTGGGATACGTTAGTTCCAAGCGGAATGTATTATGTCTCGGACAGATGGTATGAACTGATGGGGTATACCCGTGTGGAAGTGGACGGAAGGCAGGATGTCTGGGAGCTGCTTGTTCACCCTGATGATTTGGCGGAGGTTCGCCGGAGGAGACGGGAGCACCTGGAAGGCAGGACCCCTTACTTCAATACGGAATACCGGATGCGGAAGAAGGATGGGGACTACATCTGGTTCTCGGTACGTGGCAAGGCGACCCCGGCAGCCGATGGCCGTCATCTCCGGTTCGCAGGCTCCATGATCGATATTACGGAGAAGAAGCTCTATGAACTGCGTCTCCAGATGAGCTATGATGAACTCAAAGCGAGTGAGGAGAATTACCGCCATCTTATTGACGCTGTGAATGATGGAATCTGGGAAATGGATTATAAGAAGCAGGTGCTCCACCCGTCTCCCAGGCTTATCGATATGCTTGGATGTAGGGACCAACCGGATTTCGATATGATTCGCCTGTTCCAGAGGATTCATCCTGATGACCGGAGGAAGCTGAAATTAGCCGCGTTACGGCACATCAAGCAGAAGACGGATTATTTCCAGGTTGAGTACCGGCTAAGGCAGGAGAGCGGAAGATACAACTGGTATCTGGGGCGGGGAAAAGCGCTGTTCAACGAACAAGGTGAGGTGTATCGTCTTGCCGGATCTAATACGGACATTCATAAGATGAAGAAGGTACAGGAGGAGCTGCACTTCCTGGCTTATTATGACTCCCTCAGCGGACTGCCGAACCGGCTGTATATGCTGGAAGACCTGGACCGGTTCTTCAGGGACCCGGCGGGGCAGGCAGCCATATTCTTCATTGATATGGACAATTTCAAGTTCATTAATGATACGCTCGGACACAAGTCGGGGGACAAGCTGATTCGTCAGGTAAGTCAGAAGCTGACCACACTGCTGCCTCTAAAAGGAAGACTGTATCGTCTGGCGGGAGATGAGTTCGTCTATTTCATCAGGAATGTGGAGAGCAAGGAGGCGGTTCTCTCCATTGCGGACAACCTGATCCGCGCGTTCAAGCAGCCGCTCCAGATTAACTCCAGCAATATTTACGCCACGGTCAGTATTGGGGTTGCCTGTTATCCCGAGGATGGGGAGGATACGGAAGAGCTGCTTAAGAATGCCGATGTGGCCATGTACAGATCGAAGAAGGCAGGAAAGGGCGTCTACACGATCTTTGACAGGACGATGCACTCGGCACTGGCTGAACGGATGAATATAGACAAGCATCTCAGGAATGCGCTTGACCAGAACGAATTCTTGCTGCAGTATCAGCCCCAGATGAATGTGCAGACAGGCCGGATCATTGGCTTCGAAGCCCTGCTTCGCTGGCATAACCCGGAGCTCGGAAGGGTGTCGCCCCTGTTGTTCATACCGGTAGCAGAGGACAGCCGTACGATTATTTCCATTGGTGAATGGGCGATGACTACGGCGTGTGCATTCATGCGTGGAATCCATGAGAGGGGATATCGGGAGTGCAGAATATCGGTGAATATCTCCGTGATACAGATGGTTCAAGAGGATTTCGTCAGCATGGTGCTGGACATATTGAACCATACTGAACTTGCTCCGCAGTATCTGGAGCTCGAGATTACCGAATCCATCTTCATGGAGTCCTACGAACCGATTATCGACAAGCTGGAGACCCTGCGCTCATTGGGAGTCCGCATTGCACTGGATGATTTCGGAACCGGATATTCCTCGCTGAGCTATTTGAAGCAGCTGCCGATCTCCACCCTCAAGATTGATAAAGGGTTCATAGACAATCTGCCGGAAGAGGACAAGAATCGTTCCCTGACCGAGGCAATGATTGAGATTGGGCATAAAATGGGTCTGGAAGTTGTTGCCGAGGGCGTAGAGAGCAATCAGCAGCTCATGTACCTGCGAGAACACGGATGTGATCTCATTCAGGGTTATTTCCTCAGCAAGCCTGTGGATGAAGATGAAGTAGAGGGCCTGCTTGTACGGTATTGAATCAGATGCTATGTTAAGTCAGCACAAAGGACAGTTCCAGTCATTCAATATGACGGGCACTGTTCTTTTTTTGGCATGCTCTTGTATCGCAGAGGCAATGTAAGTCTCTGGGGGTTATAATGGGTACAAGAGTAGAGGATCTACTTCGACACTAGGGTAGGAAGAGGGAGGAATACCTGATGAAACAACGGCATGAAGCCGCTATGGAATATTTGAAGACAGCTGAAGTCTCAGAAAAAAGTCCTCAGATCAGAGAAGCGATTAACGAGCTGGATTATCACTTCATTAAGTCTAACGAGGCACCAGTGTTAGCGGATATTTATTTCAAGCTAAAGGACATGGCGCTGCGGAACCGGATACTTGGCTGTCTTATGCATGTCTCGCATCACGAGCCGGGGCTGAAGCCTTTTTTTCAGGATGCATATAAAAAAGAGCGTTACTTGGACATGAAATTGAAAGCCGTTCGGGGTCTGGCGAATTATGCGGCAGAGCCTGAAATGGATCAGATTATGGAGCATTTCCTGAAGCTGCTGAAAAAAAGACCGGAACATACCCCTTATAACTATCAGGAATACGAATATCTGCGTTCTGCCAGCGGGCTGCCGTACCTGATTAAGAGATATGGGTACTCTTGCTTTGAGAAGGCTCTACTCCAAGTAGAGAAGCAATATAACGATATGCCGGATGCATTTAAGGGACATCATACTTATGATGAAGAAGGTAACTTCATAGAGCTGAGAAGTGCAGATGAGGTCCAGAAGATGATGAATAGATTCTTTGGCAACGCCTAGACTCTATTTTTTATTATTTAACACTACACACTTGTCTTATTTGTCAGCAATATTGACGGTATTGTCATCTACGTAATAAATGACATAATTCCCATTCCATATTTTTGTAGTAACTATGGTCTCTTTATTGTCTTTCTTGAAGAAGAATCCAGACCCTTCCTGCTGCCTGAACTGCCAGCCTTCCCTCTCCATTCGATCTTTAACCAGCTCATTACTGTTCTCATTTAATCCGAGGAACTGCCCCTTGTCTTCCATCTGAATAATAGATACATCTGTCGTATTTAATTTATACATAAGCTTTAAATTGTTGTAACCAACGTTATTGATGTATGTTGCTCCTAATAGGACTACAAGAACAACAACTCCAATCATGCTAAATAGGGCAATTCTCCATCTTAACCTCATGCGTTCGTCCCCCAGAAAATAAGAATTGTGGTGACACCGAGTGACAGGGCAGTGAACGTGTGTTTTTTAATGCAAAGTCTTCTCAAGACTTCTATTGAAATATTCAATCACTGCTATTCTGGTCTGGTGATTAGCCTCGTTAGCCTTGTCCTTGTACGCCAGAAACTCTTTCAAATCATTAGGATCTCTTTTTTCTCTTCTTTTCCTCCTAATTTGAATGAAGTGTAAATACAGAATTCATCATATACACTAATGGTAGAATATTCAATAGGAGGAAAAGTGAGGGTGATACTCAGACTTCGTTCCAGATCCGCGCCACATTGTCAAAAGCAATTCGGGTTCCTAAGCGGCACTCTTCCATGCCTTCATATTCAATCGAGATGTAGCCGTCGTAGCCGGAGCTCTTGACGATCCTTAAGATCTCGTACAGATCCAGGTCGCCCTGACCGGCAATCGCTCCGCGCAGGTAAGTTCCTCCGGCACTTCGGAACCAGCCTTCACCGGGGTTCCGGGAACCGGGACGAATATAGAAGTCCTTCACGTGAACCATGGAGGCATAAGGAATATTGCGGCGAACTGCAATCACCGGGTTCTCATCCACACAGACGAAGTTGCCTACATCCAGTGTGGTCTTGAAGTTAGGACGATCTACGGCATGAATTAGCGCCTGTATGCGGTCACTGGCCTGCACGTAATATCCGTGGTTCTCGGCACTGGTGGTGATTCCATACTGCTTAGCGTAATCCGCAATTCGCTGGCAGGCATGGGAGATCCGCGGGAGGTCCTCGTTGAACCGCAGGATGGATGTGTCCGTCCTTGAAGCCACATCGTGGCGCATTAACCGGGCGCCCAGCCGGTGAACCCGGTCCACTTCGGAGATGACCCGCTGAATCTCAGCTTCGTATTCCTCCTCGGTATCTGTAATGAAGTTGGCTCCGATCGCGTAGTTGGAAATGTCCAGCTGCAAAGCCGATGCCTTCTCACGGATCTGACCTTCCAGTTCAGGATTCTCGCTCAGGTCATACCCAATTGGAACAATCTCGATATGCTCCGCGCCGATGCCGCGGGTCCATTCCATCACTTCGAGGATGTCCATTTCTCCTGCTTCCAGCGCCTGATACAGGCTGTACGAACTAATCCCGAGCTTCATGAATGCTGCTCCTTATATGCCTTGATAAAAGCTACCGCCCGGCGGATATCTTCCTCCGGATTGGCCCCTACTTCCCGCTCAATCGTCAGATATCCAGCATAGCCGATCTCCTGCAAAGCCGCGAAATAAGCGGGGAAGTCCACTTGTCCTTCGCCGAGCGGGACCTCCTCGAAGGCCGCCCCGGAGGCTGCCATGTCGGCGATCTTCTCATGATCCATCGCCCCGTAGCCCAGATAGCCGTACACATCCCTTGGGTCAACGGGTCGCAGACGCTTCCCGTCCTTCACGTGGGTGTGTACAAGGTAATCTGCCAGCAGCTTCACCCCAGCCACCGGATCGTCTCCGGTCACCATGACCATGTTCGCCGGGTCGAAGTTCACGGACACACCGTTCGTGCTGAGGGTATCCAGGAAGCTTTTCAGATGAGCGGCCCGCTCAGGCCCGGTCTCAATCGCAAAATAAGCATTCATGCTCCTCGCGTACACCCCGAGCTCCTCGCAAGCCCGCTGCATTGAGTCATAGATTCGGCTGCTTGTGTCGTCCGGCACGATGCCGATATGGGTGGTAACCACGCGGGTTCCGAGCTCCGCGGCAAGGTCCAGAATCCGCTTGGACTTCTCAATCTTCGCCGGATTCGCTTCGGCATCCTGGAAGCCGTGACCCGCCAGGTCCCCGCACAGGGCGGAGACTTCTAGTCCAAGATCTTCAATATAGCTGCGCAGCTCCCTGCGCTGCGTTCCATTTAAGCGGGCAGGGTCCATCTCGCCGGATACGGCATAGATCTGAACGCCATCAGCGCCCGCTTCCTTCGCTTTTACCAAGCCATCTCTAACCCCTACGCCAAAGCTATCGACAATCACGCCGATTTTATTGGTAAGCTTCATCTCTACAGAGCCTCCTTATTATCCGAAATGAATCTCCCGGCCTTCCTCTGCCGATTGATAGATTGCGTTCAGGATTTTGATCATCTCTACGCCGTCTTCCACCGGGCTGTTCGTCTCTATGAGGCCAAGACAAGCATCGACAAAATGATTAATTTCGTTATCAAAAGCCTCCTGGAAATTGAATCCAGGCTCGCTAATCTGCGGCTCGATATTGATGATCGTGTTATGCTTCTCCGTCACAATGGAGAGTGCCGGTTCAATCTCAGCTCCGCCCTTATCCCCGTAAATATTAACTTGAGCCGAGTTCATCTTGGCGTGCAGCGAGAAGCTGACATCGACCATCAGGGAGGCGCCGTTCTCGAACCTCACTAGAGCGTTCGCCATATCCTCGACCGTATTCAAGGAAGCATCGTAGTCCGCCGCCTGGTAGAAGCTGAAGTTCTCAATGTGGGAGCGGTTGCCCAGCTTGCTGTACGTATTTCCGCTGACGGACGTCACTTTGGGTCTGCCCATAAGGTACCAGCATAGATCAATCACATGGACGCCGATGTCAATCAGCGGTCCGCCGCCGGAACGCTCCTTGTCCGCGAACCAGCCGCCCGGATTGCCGAGCCGCCGGATGATGCTGGCTTTGGCAAAATAAATCTCGCCGAGGTCCCCGGCATCTATAAATTTCTTCAGCACTCCAATGTTGGAGGCGTGCCGGCGGACATAGCCGACCTGGAGCAGTCTCCCGGTACGCTGAACGGCCTCCTCAATCTTCAGAGCTTCGTCCACCGTCTTGCACAGCGGCTTCTCACAGAGTACGTCCTTGCCGGCTTCAAGAGCGGCGATACTGATCTCTGCATGCGTGTTGTTCCAGGTACAAATGCTGACGGCACCCACTTCCGTGTTCGCAAGCAGGTCGTGGTAATCCGTATATACATGAGGGATGCCGTATTTCTTCGCCGTCTCCTGGGCCCTGGCCTCATTCAGATCACTGATTGCCCACAGCTTGACTTTCGGGTTGGCCTGATAAGCTGACAGATGACTTTCGGAGATGGATCCGTTACCGATAAGACCGATCTTGAGCTCGCTCATTGTATGCGCTTCCATCCTTTCGTGATCCGTGAGGGGCTGATACAATAGGATTATATAAGCTGCACGGATATGTGATATATGTTCATTACATTCAATTTAGCATGACTGAAATGCGGGGGTGAATGTGCGGGATGACAAAGTATCTGGATTATATGATCAGTTCGGATCCTATCCGGATTTTCAATCCGGCTGTGGAAGCAAGCAAACGGAAGCTGAAGTCAATTGCTGTTGTTAACGCCGGACATCTGCCCGGCAGAACGCTGCAGCGGAGGGAAGCAAGGTTCAAGTATTGGGCATTCGCCATGATTACGAAGGGCAGCGGCTATTACCAGGTTGACGGCGGTGAAATACAGCAGGTGGAGGCTGGAAGCTGGTTCTGTCTGTATCCGGGAGCCGTATTTAACTATGGTCCTAAGCAGGGCGGGGTCTGGGATGAGTATTACTTTACGGTGGAGGGCAGCAGAATTACGGAATGGCTTGAAAGCTGGCTCCCTGATCCATCCCTGGTGAAGACAGCGGTCATTGATGAGAAATTCATTCACAAGATGGAGCTGACGTTCATGCTCATGGACAGCGGAGTTCCAAGTAATCTTGACCGCGCCGCCATGATGATCGAGGCGTTCATGTATGAGCTCGTCACCCAGGCGGACCGGATTCAGGAGGGCGGCCGGGGAGGGCTGGTGCTCAAGGTGATTGAGGACCTGACAGAGTCCCTGCACACTACGCAAGAGCCAGCAGACCTGGCGGCCAGGCACCATATCTCTGTCTCGACACTGCGTAGAATCATCCATGATTACACAGGCTTCCCCCTTAATGAATACATCCACCAGCTGAAGATTGGAGAAGCGAAGAACATTTTGCTTAATACGGAGCTGTCCGTCAAGGAGATTGGCGAAGCGCTCGGTTACAAAGATACGTTCTACTTCTCCAGAGTATTCAAAAGAATTACCGGCATCTCGCCGAGAAGCTACCGAGGGCGGGGCGGACAGTGAGGTGAGGCGGAGGATACAGTCACTTGAGACGGAGTTCATTATTCACAAGAATAGGAGTTCTTTTGACAGTTTAGTAAGTTTAAATGTGATAGTAAGGTAGAAAACTTTTTAAGTTATGCAAATTTCGAAGGGGGGAGAACCATGGTCAAAAGAATATATCTTCTACTCTTAGTGTGCGGCTGGTTTCTGGCAGGCTGTACGAATTCTAGAGAAGCTAACCTGGAGCATACCACTCCAGATGGGCCAACTACCGCCATGACTATTGCTATAGTTGGCGATGGCCTGAATCCAGTCATTCGGAATGTTAGTTACGTGCCGGTTGAACTCGAAGATTTAGGTAAAGTTCATAGCAGATCATTTGATGGACTAATTATATTTAAGGATAAGTTCGACGAAGCGGCACAACCGAAGAACAAACAGTTCTTTAAGAGTATTGACTACCCCGTGTTCTTCATTGGAGCAGAAGAGATATTAACAGCCGCATTCTATAGCGAAGATATTACACTTGACCAAGTAAAAGGTACGAGATCGGGCCCATACGCTTCGGGGTTTGTCCGAGCTGAGGAAGGCGGTTATCGAACATGGGATATTGATCTGCCTAATAATCCGACGGATAAAGACAAGGGGCTGAATACGATAATTAGAATCTGCAATATTATAGAGGATTATAAGAGAACTAAGTAACTCTTAGTTGAATCCAACGGATACCCATAGTCCAGACAATCTTTTCAAAGTGTTCTGTCGTTTAATTAATTTTACTTAGGCGTTCAACCAGACTTGCTGCCGCGCATATCCTAGAGTGTAAGCATTTTTCTTCTGACATTCAAAGGAGCGTGTTGAACTATCATGGCGGATCGGGAAAAGCATTATTTTGCGCGCGGCAATACGGCTGCTGGATTATATACGTTGTTCGACTCAGTGCTGACCGGACTTGACACAGTGTTCGTGCTGGGTGGACGCGCGGGGGCGGCCAATGCAAGGGTGCTGCAGGAGCTGGCGGCTGCCTGGAGCAGCAGGGGCTGGAGTGTGCATTATATCCACCAGCCTCTGGACAGTAGGCTGCTCGAAGGCGTGATTTTGGAAGATGCGCGAATTGGAGTCGTTGACGGGAATGCGTGGGGTGCAGATCCGGTACTGGAGGGTACCGAGATTCGGTACGTTGATCTGGAGAGGATACTGGATAAGGAAATTCTGGAGGCTTCAGCGGATGAGCTTGAGGAGTTGGATCAGCAGATCAGCTCGACCTATAATGAGGCCTATGCTACTTTCCACAAGACCCTGCGGATTCATGATGATTGGGAGAAGTTCTATATCGATAATCTGGACCGGACAGCCGCGAACCACATTGCGGAACAGCTTATTGAGGAATACTTAATTCCAAGCGCAGCGCCAGCCGGAGAGGGGAACCAGCAAGGAAAAGTGGTTCACCGCTTTCTCGGTGCCGCGACCTGGCAGGGGGCTATCGACTATGTGCCGAACCTGACGGAGGATATGAATACCCGTATTTTTGTAAAAGGACGTCCGGGCTCCGGCAAATCGACCCTGTTCAAGAAGCTTGCCGCCGAGGCGCAAAGCTGTGGTATCCGAACCGAGATCTATCACTGCGGATTCGATCCGAATAGTCTCGACATGCTGATCTTCCCGGAGCTCAGTCTGGCTATATTCGATAGCACCGCTCCCCATGAGCATTTTCCTGCCCGCAAGGGGGACTCCGTGCTCGATGTCTACAAGCTGGCTATTGCTGCCGGCACGGATGAAAAGTACGCGAGTGAAATCGCCGGGGTTAAGAGCCGTTATACCAGCTCGATGAAAGAGGCCATTGCACTCTTAGAGGGAGTCAAGGATGCCCGGGACCGCATCACCGCGATCTATAATGACGCCCTGGATATTCACGCGCTGCATGAATTATCCGCAGAACTGCTGCGGGAAGTGGATCAGCTGCTTGATCCATCGGTGCTGGGCTCGAAGTGAAATAACTATTCGCTATAAAATTAGAAACAGCAAGTCTCCGGGGGAATGGAGACTTGCTGTTTCTTGTATTGGATCCCTGGCGGCTTATCTTCATGACTTTGTCAGCGGCCGCCTTTGTGTTCAGATATACACTGTCATGACTATTTCAATATGTCGCCTTACTTCAAGACATAAGGCAGTTCAAAGGTCCACAGGTCCGTACCGTTCTCCTTGGAGTCCGGCCGGTCTACACCAAAGTCATTGTCGTTCACAAGCACCAGGGTATGGCCATTCACCAGGGTAAGGCCCTCGATCTTCTCGTTCGGATACTTAAGCTCTACCACGTCGAGAATGGTTCTTTTGATTGGAGGGACAATGCCTGTCTTATCGAACTCTGTAATGCTGAGCTGCTCCAGGGTCTTACCTGCTTTGGCGGTATCGTCATACTGGCCGAGAATGTTGGTCGCATTGGTCAGGTTGATCTGGTAAATTCGCTTGAGCTGGGCTTTGTCGCCCGAGTTCTTGTCACGCTCGTCAATCAGCAGTGTGTTCTCATTGACTACGTGGAGGTCGGAGATAACAATATCCGACTGCTTCAGGTCCTTGAACTGCTTGGCATCCTCAGCGATATAAGCGTACTCGGCAACCGGCTTCAGCGTAGCGAGATCAAGCTTGAGAATCCGGATTGCGCGTGAATTATCGACATTCTTGTCCGGGTTCCGAAGCGGGCTCTGCATGGCCATGAACAGCCATTTTCCATCAGGGGTAATGCCTACGGCTTCCGCTCCCCGGTTCTGACGACGGGTAAGGTAGGAAGCTGGAAGCACGTCCTTGAGCGGGAGCTCAGGCGTATTCAGCTCGGAACTGATGCCCTTGGGAGCCAGACGCTGCAGAAGCGTGCCGTCCCGTTTGACCTGCACGAGATAGGGGCCGTACTCATCGGAGATCCAGAATGTATCATCCTTAGGATTATAGGCGAGACCTTCCACATCCAGTCCATACGGATCGTAAGAAATGATATTGGCCGCGGCTTTGTCGTAAGGCACTTCATCCCGTGACTTCAGGTTCGGCAGCCCGGTAATAAGGTTCGTGCCGGTAACCGGGTCTTTGCCGTTAATTTTCAGCGGAATGGTCTCCAGAATCTTGATCTGGCCCTGGTCCAGCTGGATTTTGTAAATGGTAGGCGTATAGTTCACCATCGGGAAGGTACGGCGAGTCGAGCCGTTCGCATCAATCTCTCCATTCGGACCACGGTCTGCCGTTGTATAGAAGATATCGTCCGGATCACCCGGAATATGTACGAGGGAGGAACCGATCCCAAATTTGATACCCGGGGCAAGATCCGGCTGGTTCAGCGTGTATTTGCCAGTGAGCTTCGGCTTGGCCGTCAGGACTACGCTCGTGTGCGCGGCATTCCAATCTTCATATGTACTGATCTTGGTGACCTGACCGTTGACCATATACTCGATTTCAGCAGCTTGGACTGTGGAAGACAGAGCGGAGACGCCTCCCACAGAGAGTGCGGCCAGTGCGGCGATGAACCATTTTTTTGACGAAGACATAAGTTAAGAGACCCCTTCCAGAAGAGAAATAATCGACTCTAGTCGACTTGATTAGATCTATTCTAGTGTTGATTTATTAGTGGAATGTATGTGGAGCGTCTGGATTATGTAAAAACGTAAACAGGACATAAAAGACAGTCTGCTGTGGCACCAGATTTCATACACTCACTAGCAAAAAGTCCAGGCGAGTTAAGAGCTCGCCTGGACTTTATTTAACAGTAACAGCTTCCCGCGTCGAATGTCCGATAAGCTCATAAGCTCATCAGAATATTTATGAGCAGGCTGAGGGGCCGCAGGATGGGGCCTTAGCTTCTTCCTCCGAAGCACCACAGCAGCTGCTTGGAGTGGATACTGCGATGGGGATGATCGAGAGCCTCTTTGGAGTGGAAGTGCAGGAGCTGCCGCTCTCCATATCGGCGGGCAAGGATTTGGGCACCGAGCATACACCGGTTGCAGGAAGGTGGAGCCTGACCTCGCGGGCGGCTTCCTCATCCCCTGCCAAAGCGGCTGTGACGCTGCGGACCTGCTCATACCCTGTGGCAAGCAGGAAGGTCGGCGCTCTGCCGTAGCTTTTTGAACCCACAATATAGAAGTTCTTCTCTGGCTGACGGAGCTCAGCTTCGCCGTGAGGACGAACGGTGCCGCAGCTGTGGATGTTGGGATCAATGAGATCGGCCAGTTGAGGAACGGATTCAACAACGGAGTCAGACGCATAGCGCAGCTCGCGCAGGAAGGAGAAGTCAGGTCTTGACCCCGTGGCAACAATAACCTCATCAAGGTGATCAATGGAGTAATCCTGGCCTAGCTTTGTTCCGCGAAGGGAGAGCTTGCTGGAGGCCTGATCCTTTGTAATCTGATGGATAAGAAATGGAGTGTGGACCTGGACATTACCGTTGTGCACGTACCGTTGTGCCCGCATCCCGAGCTCGCCCCGAGCAGGCAGACCATCATTCTCTCCGCCTCCGAATACATCTGTCAGAGATTGCTTTCTAAGCACCCAATGAATCGTTGTTGCTGGTACTCGCAGTTTCAATTCATGTAGGAGTGTAAGCGACTGAATAGCGGAATGGCCGCCCCCCACAACCGCAATATTTTTACCGGCGTATCTGCCTATACTTGAGCCTGAGCTGTCGGGGATGCCATAGGTGATGTAGTTCTGGTGCTCCAATTCTCCGTCAGCTGCGTTGCCGCTCGCGCCAATAGGGTTTGGAGTAAGCCAGGTTCCCGTTGCATCGATAACAGCGGAGGCCTCCACCCGAAGGAGTTCGCCTTGTCTCTCGTATTCAATAACGAAAGGCGCAAGTTCACGGCCGTTCGTCTTCATCTTGTCGAACCCCTTGCGGTGAACCGCTTTGACCGTCGATTCCAGATGTATATAAGGTCTGATCTGGGCTAACTTGGACAACGGCTCCAGATATAGCTGAACCAGCTCCTTGCCGGTAGGCATATGATCCTGCGGCGGTGCGCTCCAGCCTGCTTCGAGCAGCAGCTCCTTGGCGGCTGAATCAATATTGAACTCCCATGGGGAGAACATTCTAACATGGCCCCAGCCAAGAATGGACGCTCCAATTTGAGCCCCTCTTTCAAATAACACAAAAGGCATGCCGCGCTGTGCAAGTTGAGCAGCTGCCGCCAAGCCTACAGGACCACCGCCTAGAATTGCTGTTGGTAACAGGTTTAACATGTTGTTGTCCTCCTCAAGTATTGAGTTGTTTTTAATGGGTCATAAACTTGCATAATGCAACTAATAACTTAAAGTTAAACCTCCATTATTTCGGAGGTATACAACAAGAAGCTGATTTCTGCATGGCATCGTTAAGCAGCTTAATAGAGCGGATCACGGTATCGCGTTCGAATTCAGTCATGGTGGAGAGAACATCGTGCAGCTGGGCATTCACAGTCAGATTAATCCGGTTCTCTATTTCAAGCCCTTCAGTTGTTAAAGACAAGATGTTGATGCGATTGTCGGAGGGATGGGGAGTTTTCTTGACCAGTCCCTTGTCTACTAGGGTTTTGATCTGCCTGCTAAAGGTCGTAATATCCATTCCCAGCGCACCGGCGATCTCCTGCATGGAAGGTTGATGCTGGCGGTTGATCTCGTACAGAATATGACTCTGGACAAGTGAGATCTCCTGGCTGCAGCAGTTGTCGCAGCAGTGCTCATTCAATATTCCGAAGTTTCTTGAGAGAAGCTGGAACAAATTACGTACATTTTCCATAGTTAAAACCTCCTGAATCAGTTATAACACTAATAGTTGCATAGTGCAAGTTATATTTCGTGATTGATTCAACATATGGAGATCGGTCACAGCTATTAAAATAAGTTTTGGACTGATCCATAAAAGAAGCAGCGGCGGACCAAATCTTGCGAATAAAGTCTTAGACCGCCACTCCATATAATTATTTGCCCAGCTGGTCAATCTGTCCCGGATATGCCCTCTACAGACAGTTAACAGAACTTAAACTGTTCCATGACTTAGGGTCATGGACTACCCGTTGCATGGTATCCACCGATTTAAAATCATACTGTTCATAAAATGTGTGAGCATCTTTTGTGAAAAGTCCTGTTGTCTTCACTTGCAAATCCGGATGTTCAATTATACAACTTAATATCCATTTTCCAAGTCCTTTTCCACGGAAATTAGGATCAATAATGACATCACAAACCCAAGCGAAAACTACATGATCCGTAATAACTCTTGCAAAGCCGATCTGTTTCCCATATTCAAACAAACCAAAACATAAAGAATTGCGCATGCTTTGAACAATAACATCCTTGGGTCGCTCTGAAGCCCAGTAACTATTAGACAGTAGTTCATATACAGCATCTGTATCCATTCTTTCGAAACTGCAACTAATTAAATAACTATCTTTGTGCCATTCCATATTTGAACCTCCTTGTTTTCTATATCTATATCAGTACAATTTGAGTATACTAACACTTGGGAAGTAAATATATGGTGATTATATTCATCTGTACAGGTACAGAAAAGAGGTCTCTCTCTAATGAATACAAAATACATGCAAATCATGGATGTAGTTAGGGGACAACTGAAAAGTGGACAACTGGGGGCAGGGCATAAACTTCCTTCTATTCGGCAATTGTCCGAACACTTTAGTTGTAGTAAAAACACAATCATACGAGCTTTTAACGAATTAGAAAAAGAACATTTGATCTATTCGGTTCCTAAAAGTGGATATTATGTTGTAAATGAATCTCAATCATCTAATCCCGATATTATGAACAAGAAGATTAATTTTTTGTCTGCTGGTCCGGATAAAGAAGCAATGCCCTACCTTGATTTCCAGCATTGTTTAAACCAAGCTATCGACATGTATAAAGATGAACTGTTTAATTACTCTGATCAACAAGGATTTTACTCACTTCGCCTCCAACTCGTTAAACATCTACAGGACTTACAGGTGTTCACTGTTCCTGAGAGATTGTTTATTGTATCGGGATCACAACAAGCTCTTAATCTGTTGGTGTCAATGCCATTTCCTAATGGAAAAAATAATATTTTACTAGAACAACCTACCTATTTTGGTCTCATCGATTCAGTTCAACTTCATAATAAAACTGCTTTTGGAATTGAACGTACAAAGGATGGCATTGATTTAAATCGCTTAGAGTTTATATTCCGGAACAATCAAATTAAATTCTTTTATACTGTACCAAGGTTTCATAATCCACTCGGATACAGCTATACAAACGAACAAAAGAAGAGAATTGTAGAGCTAGCACAAAAATACGATGTCTACATAGTGGAAGACGATTACTTGGGTTCACTTGATCCGAATCCGAAATCTGATCCCATGTTCGCTTATGATCCTTCCGGCAGAGTGATTTATATTAAGAGTTTCTCCAAAATAATGCTTCCTGGATTAAGACTTGGAGTAGCGGTATTGCCTCATTTAATGGCTAGCACATTTCTGAGATATAAATTTAGTGCAGATTTCAATAGCTCGGCTCTTTCTCAAGGAGCGTTGGAAATTTACTTAAAAAACGGTATGTTTAATGCGCATATCAAAAAAATTAGAGAACTCTATCAAAGAAAAATGCAGTTACTTCAAGATGCATGTGAGCAATATTTACCTTCTAATACGTTATATTCAAAACCTACTTCAGGATTTTTCTTAATCGTATTTCTTCCTGAACCAATAAAAGCCAAACAAATAGTTGATTTGTTGTTACAAGAGAATATCTTTGTAGATGATGCAACAAGGATGTTTCTACCCGAATACAGAAAGGAAAATATGCTTCGTTTGAGTGTTTCTCAAGTTGAGGAGAACCTGATCGCTCAAGGGGTAGAACAAATAGCTCGGTGCATCCATTTCATCCAAGAAACGAAAGGTGTTTATATGCAGAGCCCATCTTCTTTCATGTAAGCTATATATTCTCACGAAGTCCGGCATGCAGATGCAAGGAGCTATGGCCATATTCACTTAATCTTCCAGTTAGTTGAGAGAACCGGCAGCCACGGAAGGCTGCCGGTTCTCTGTAATCGTTGAGCTAGTTTCTACATTCCCGCGTCATGGCTTGTATGTGGGGCGGCTGTGAGTAACAACAGCGCTGAATCGATGCAATTATCGATCCATTCCCGATTAGGGATTGATTTCTTTAATACGGTTATTCCGATGAAAGCTACAACAAGGGACTGAGCTATTGCCCGACAATTGACCGATCCATTGACCTCTCCAGAAGTTACCCCCCGTTCAAGCGTATCCTCAAATATCGCCGCCAAATATTGTTGATGCTCGCGTGTCAAAATTTCAAACTTCGCGTCGTGCGGAGCCAGCTCCACCATTGTATTGATGCAGAAGCATCCAATCCGCTCATGCGTTTCGTTAGGGAATGCCCCTTCTAGAAACAAGAGCCTGAAAGCAGTCTTGACACTAGTAATTTTGTTTAGCTTCAAGCGAACGGATTTAGCATGTAATTGGTTGTAATTACGAAGTGCTGATTCAAACAAAGACAATTTGTCTCCAAATGCAGCATATAAACTAGATTTTTGGATCCCCATGCGAGATGTTAAGTCACTTAGTGAAGTTGCCTCGTACCCTTTTTCCCAAAAAAGATGCATAGCCTCTGTTAATGCCTTTTGTGCATCGAACTCGCGAGCTTTAGCCATAAAGCCTCCCAATAAAAACCGAACGGTACATTAATGTGTTGTGTAAACATAGAATAATGATATCGGAATCATTCGTAGTAGTCAATATTCCGTTGACATGATTGAATTTTCGTGAGTTAATTAGGTTCGATAATAAAAAAACCGATCGGTACACTAAAGGAGGTTTTTCAATGTCAAGTTCCTCGAAGATCCGTCCGAATTACATGGAGTCAGACGCTCAACTTTCGAGCGCGGCTCTTTTTCTGTATGCGGTCATCTGCGGTTCGGCTGTAGCCACGGTGTATTATTCCCAACCTTTGCTTGATGCGATTGCTCTAGACTTTGGCATCAACAGCACGATCATCGGCACCGTAATAACAGTGACACAGATTTGTTATGCATTTGGATTGTTGTTTCTAGTCCCGCTAGGGGATTTGCTTGACCCACGCCGGCTCGTAACTGGGATGTTGTTATTTTTAGCGATTGCTTTAAGTATCGTTGCGTTAGCATCGAACACTTTGTTTCTGTTCATCGGCATGGGAATGGTTGGGTTCCAGGCTGTAGTTGCACAAGCCCTTGTTGCACTTGCCGCTAATCGAGCATCGTTGCACAGTCGTGGCCGGGCCATTGGAGTCGTTACAAGTGGTATCGTAATAGGGATTCTATTGGGTCGCACCATTTCGGGCACCTTAGCGGATATGGCCGGATGGCGATCCGTTTATATAGTCACAGCAGTAATCATGATCTGCATGGCTTATCTATTCCTAACCGTTACACCCGCTACACGGCGTCCGCCAAGTCAAAACACGTATCGGGGAATGCTCAGCTCTATGAAAGATTTATTCGTTCAAATACCGCTATTGAGAATTCGTGGACTACTTGGCTTCTTCATTTTTTCGGACTTTAGTATTTTATGGTCCTCAATGGTATTGCCGTTGAGCTCCCCTCCACTTTCGTTCAGCCACAGTGTCATTGGATTGTTTGGCCTTGCTGGTATAGCGGGGGCGCTGGCCGCCAGCAGTGCGGGACGACTGGCAGACCGGGGGTTAGGACAACGAACGACGGGCATCGCTTTGTTACTGTTAATGTTTTCCTGGATACCCATAGGGTTTTTACAGCATTCCATGTTGCTATTTATCATTGGTGTCGTTACGTTGGATTTCGCTGTGCAGGCTGTTCACGTTACAAATCAGAGTATAATATTAAGTGTTCGTCCAGAAGCGAGGAGCAGGCTAACCGCAGGGTACATGATCTTTTATTCCTTGGGAAGCGCAACAGGTGCATTAGCGTCAACCTGGATTTATTCTTGGGCGGGGTGGTTCGGCGTGTGCATACTGGGGATCTTGGTAAGCATGATAGCGGTGTTTTTTTGGGCATGTACTTTGAAAATGTCCTATCGTTCTACTCATGCACAGCAGCCCTTCAATATTTAAGTAATAGACTGGACAAAAAAATTAAACAGCGGCAAACCAAGACTTGAAAAATAAAGTCTTAGACTGTCGCTGTTGTCTTTAATTTGGGAACAAGGGATTCAATTCATGCAGGTCCTCATAAACAGGAAATTTTTTCACTGAGTTTGTAACTATCTCACCGCCAGGACACTCCAAGTTTTGCCTGCTTCCCTTAAGGTGCTTTATTAGGCGCATAGGGTTCCTCTTTTTATGCAAGATGAAAAAGTTATTGTTTCTTTGATGAACTACTGCCCCCGTCTGCCAATTCGACAAGCCTCTGGGTGCCTTCTCTCAATTGCTGCTCATTCAGATAAGAATAGCTGAGGCGTATCCATGATTTGTACTCCTTAAGTGGGTCGCAAATCGCTCCAGGCACAAAGGTGATTGATTGCATGATGCACATACTGAGTAAACGTTCAATATCCACCGTTTCCGGAAGCTTCACCCATAAGTTGAATCCACCTGCAGGGGAGTTCCACTCCCAATCGGTAGCGGACAATTCGTGTTCCGCGATATCCTTGCGGACCATAAGCGCAGTGCGAAGCTTCTCCATATGCTGCTGTAGCCGCTCAGAGAAAAAATAATGCAGAAAAATTTTCTGATTCACCAAAGGCGTCCCACTGTCCGACAATAATTTGGCTTTTATCAAGTAATTCATGATGGAAGGGCGGCACGCAACGATGGCGATACCGAGACCGGGAGCGATATATTTGCTGAAGCTGCGAAGATAAATGACCCATCCTTCTGTATCGTAAGCAAAAAGAGGCAGTGGCGGCTCTATGCCAAAATATATGTCGCGGTATGGATCATCCTCTAATAGCAGACAGTGATACCGCTCGGCAAGCTCAACGAGTCTTTTCCTTTGTTCGGCGGGTACGATATAGCCTGTTGGACTCTGAAAGGTGGGATTTAGATAAAACAGCCGCGGCTTGTAAGCCTGCATCAGCTTCTCCACCTGCTCCAAATCGTAGCCGTACGGGTGGATCTCGACTGGAACGATAGTTGCCCCTTGTTTTCTGAATATATCAATCGCGGTGCTGTAGGTAGGACGCTCCAACATAACGACATCCCTAGGCTTGACCAGTGCTCTGGCAACCAAATCCATGGCCTCCAGCGAACCGCAAGTGATCAACAATTCATCTGCAGACAAGTGAAACCGGTGACAATCGGTAAAGTAACCGCACAACGCATCCCGCAGCTCTTGGTCTCCTTGCGGAGTAAAGTAGATGCCGAGCATTTTGGGATACAAATCGAACACTTGCTTCACATATTCCGAAAAATAAAGATTAGGGAGCAGGTTCGGGTCAAGCACCGATTTTGATAGTACATATTCGGCATGTACCTGATGAATTTCAGAAAGATGGCTATCATGCACGTAAGCGGAAATGATCGGATCTTGCATCGAATCGGTAGAAAAAATGCCGTTCGGTCTCACATAATAGCCGGATTTTTCTTTCGATTCAACGATCCCATTATTCTTCAGTAGCTGATAGGCTTTGCAGACTGTTAGTCGATGGACATTGAATTCCATCGCCAGCGAGCGTATGGAGGGAAGCCTCTCATGCGGCTTCCATTCTCCGCGACGGATTCGATCCAGAATATAGTCATAGATTTGTTCATACAGTTTGCCTGCATATTCTTTTGAAAGTACTGTTTTTTTCAAATGTTTTGCCCCCAGGCCGATTAACTCGAAATATGTACTTGTGCTTGTGCCTCTATTATATAGGAAGTCTACGCATTCTGTACTAGTACTATTAATCTGTACTATTCTCCTTCCTTTATGATGAATAAAAGGGGGGCAGAACAATTTTACCGGAAAATCCACATAACTCATGAAAGAGGGTATTAGGAATGAATAGAAACATTTTATTAGCGGGTATCACCTATTGTTTGATTCCCGTGCTGGCGTGGGGAGGCATGTTTCCCGTTATGCAAGTTGCCTTGAAGGTTCTCGATCCGTTCTATTTCACGACGATTCGCTACATTTGCGCTGGGCTCATTCTTTTGGGAATGCTGATCGTTTTCGAAGGAAAGAACGTTCTCCGATTGGAGGGTAAATCATGGAAGTTATTGTTTTTTGGAGCTGCTGGGTTTTCGGGCTTCGGTTTTCTTACCTTTGTCGGACAACAACTCAGCGGACCGTCAGGCGCAATCATTGCCTCCGTTATCATGTCGTTAATGCCAATAATGACGATGTGCGTAAATTGGGCTATGAATAAAAGCAAACCCAAGCCGTCTATTTTTATTTCAATTTTCATTGCGCTTTCAGGCGCATTGCTAGTCATAACAAATGGCGATCCATCCCTAATTGTTCAAACCAAAGAGCATATTGGCGCCAGTCTGCTGATTATGCTTGGTGCTCTATGCTGGGTCGTCTATACGATTGGCGCTAGTCAATTTGCAGGTTGGCCTCCGCTTCGCTACACCGCTTTGACAACGTGTTTCGGATCCTTGATGAATATTTTAATCGTGCTGTCGGCAACGGTATTCGGATCCTTGACGATGCCAAGCGCGGAGAGGATCGGAAGCGCAGGATGGGAACTGTTGTATATGATCTTGATCGCAGGTGTACTTGCTGTATTCACATGGAACGTCGGCAATAAAATCTTGAAGCCAGAGAACGGCATGCTATTTATGAACATCGTCCCTGTGACAACAGTCACGATCAGTGCCCTCCAGGGCGTTGAAATTGGAAGGTTGCAGTTTGCAGGGATCCTCATCGTGATCGTCGCACTGGTGATGAATAATTTGATTCAGAGACAGAGGAAAGAGGCAGGTGAATATGCTAAATGACTATTCTTGAGCACTATCAGAAAGTGCTGAGCGGAGAATTGGAGCAGTCTCCCGTTGAGCGCCTTATGGGACTGAAGATAATTAGCGTAGAAGAGGGCAAGGCCACGTATGAAATGCAGGCTTCGGGACAACACGCGAATCCGCAAGGCACATGCAACGGCGGCATCATCGGCCTTCTAGCCGACATGGCCATGGGCATTGCCTACGGCTCTACCCTGCAAAAAGAAGAAACCTTCACCACGATAGAGATGAAAGTAAACTTTTTCAGACCTGTGTGGAACGCCAAAATAAAAGCCCATGCTACGCTGTATAAGCGAGGACAAACCATCGGGTTCATCCAATGCGATATTACTGATGAGAACGGTAAACGCATCGCTCATGCTTCAAGCACTTGCATGACCTTAAGGGGCGATAATGCGCAAGGCAGGTAGGCCCGCAGGTCATGCTCATGAAAACGATCGGTGATGGTTTCAATGTAAGAGTATTTCCATTAAATTCTCGTCAATGGACTGCTCCGTGAGTTCTTTCCTAAGGGACACGACTTTGTCGGAATGGCAAATGCTCCAAGGAGGCGGGACCGGGATGGGTCGTGCTGCAGCTCTAAGGCTCGGCAGGGAAGGCGCCAATGTCATCATCGCGGGTCGACGAACGAAAGAGCTTCAAGAAGTTTATGAAGAAATCGTCTCCCAGGGAGGCAAAGCCCTCGCTGTTCAGACTGACATTGCCGATCCTCGTCAAGTCGAAGCGCTTGTAGACAAGACGCTCGATGTATTTGGTAGTCTGGATATGGCTTGGAACAACGCCGGCATTCTTGGTGCTTTTTCACCTGTGCACAAACTATCCTTTGAGGATTTCGATACTCTAATGTCAGTCAATCTGCCGTAGCATTGGAGGTTGGTCCTAGCAACATTCGAGTTAACAATGTGAGTCCTGGAATGATTGCAACCCCGATGTCCCAGGAGGTCTTATGCGACGAGACTACAGCACGTCCCTTCATCAAGCAAACTCCCTTACAGTGGGTGGGACAACCCGACGACGTAGCGGATGCCGTGCTCTGGCTTCTGTCCGACGATTCTCGTTTTGTTACTGGTCAGAGCATACTTGTAGATGGCGGTTACACGATCGGCGGATTACGCCCGTGACTGAACGAAACCACGGCAAACCGCAACCGAACGATTAATTCCCGGATATGGTTTAGCCGTGTATAGATTAATTTACAACGTGGCTTTTTTACAAGCAGCACTAACTGAATTGTGAAACCCGATGTAACAACTTTAACTTCTAAACCTTCTTGTCTCTGAAGCCTAAACTAAAATTATTGAAGTTGGTGTATTTCAAAAACAGGATATTCTGGACAGAGAGTTTGTTGATGTTATGGCAATGGAGAAACTGTTACTTCTGCTGACAGAAGTAGAGTATAGTAGTTAGAGTAACTCAGAGTATAACAAGGAGGCTGCAGCTATGTCACAGGAGGTTTGGATTAACCTGCCGGTCCAGAATGTGGAGAGGTCAACAGCTTTTTTCAATGAGATTGGATTCAGGGCGGATAGCACAGGTAACGAAAGAGCGAGGCTTGTCGTAGGCGGGACAACGATAATGCTGTTCCCGGTTGCAACGTTTGAGAAATTCACAGGCTCCAGAGCAGCGGATACCTCCCAAAGCGCGGAGGTAATATTCTCTATCGGCGCTGACAGCAGAGAAGAAGTCGATGCCTTTATTCACCGGGTTGAGCTAGCCGGAGGGAGCATCTTCGGCAGGCCGGGTGAAATCGACGGCTGGATGTACGGCGCGGGATTCGCCGACCTGGATGGTCACCGGTGGAACCTGCTGTACATGGATGAGAGCAAGCTGCCGCAGCGGTAGATACAGGAGCACCGGTTACCTGCTTAAGGGTACCGGTGTTTTTTTAGCCGAATTAGAGTAAGTACAGAGAATATGACTACCAGAAATAAGGATGAATAATCTGTCCAGTTACAGAATATTTCTGTCTTAGTGAACCAGTGTATTCTAACATGATTCCCAAGGGGTTATTTGTTACAATAGAATTCGAGTGACATTTCTCACTATAGAGAGGCTTCTTGATGAGAAGCAGGTCATCATATACCGGACATTGGGGGAATTGAAATATGAATGTATCCGAAGCAATTCGAAGCAGAAGAAGTATTGGAAAGGTACGGCAGACTGAGATACCAACCCAGTCCATCGAGCGAATTCTGGAAGCGGGTACATGGGCGCCGAACCACCGCATGACCGAGCCTTGGAAGTTCTTCGTACATAGAGGAGAGGGCAGGGGGCTGCTTGGGAATGCCCTCGCCGAGATTGCGCTGGAGAAGTTCGAAGATCCGGGTTCCCCGGAAGCCCTGAAGGCCGTGGAATCAGCCAGGAACCAGCCGCTCCGTGCGCCTGTCATTATTAGTGTGGCGGTAACGCCTGTGGATAAGGCAGGGGTTATTGAGGTCGAGGAATATGGCGCGGTCTTCGCCGCCATTCAGAACATGCTGCTCGAGATTCACAGCCTGGGTCTGGGCGGCGTGTGGCGAACCGGAGCACCATGCTTCCATTCGAAGATTAATGAGCATTTCGGCCTTCGACCGCAGGATAAGATGCTCGGCTTCATCTATCTTGGAGAGCCGGAGGTATCCGATCTGCAGGGCAAGCGGACTCCTTACCAGGAGAAGACGGTATGGGTCGATACGCCGGAGAAGCTTGAGGCTCAGGAATAGAGAAGAGGACATGCAGAGGATGATCTGATCCAAGCAGGAGAAGGGGCGTCCCCGCAGCCATACCCAATGGCTGTGGGGACGCCCCTTCGATTCATATTAGACACTCGCGCGGCCTATAAGGCCAGATGGGCATTCACTGCTGATGCCTGACATATTCTGATCGGATCGCCTGCTCGCGTTCCATCACCATGACTTAAGTTCAGTTCTTTTCCAAGTGTCCTTGGCTACACAAATATAAATGTAATTATTGTCCCATACGATATCCCCAACCTTGCCCGGGGCATGTGCGGATTCTGGTGTGTTCGAATTCCGGATACGTATACGGTCCCCGTTGACATCCAGCTTGCTCTCCGGCTCAGCTGTGCCTATTCCGACGTTACCTTTCTGTCTGCTAACCGTCACGGCACTATCCATCGCTTTGCCCTGATCATCATGGCGGGTAATATGGAAATCCGCGCCTGTATTGCCGCCCTGTTCCCCGCTGCTTGCCCGAAGTGACCAGACCGGTGTGATTACGTTATTCGTATCATTCTTGGCGAACTGGATAACCTTATCCTCTTTGGAAGCTACCCGCAGAATCCCGTCCATTACGTTGAAATTGGAGGAATGGGTCCGGATATCCGCCACATCGGTATCATAAGGAATCTCGAACCGGGTGAACAGCTCATCCTTATGCTTGCCTGTAGGTGACATGGTTGTTTCGATTGAAATGTGCTTATGATCATGTTGTTCAGGATTATTCGCTTTATCGTGGGAGATGATGGCCGTCTTATCAACGCCCTTCTCATCGGCCCAGGCAATTGCGGGCTTGGCTTGAGCCGCGGTCCACTGCAGCCGGATCAAATCCGACAAATGCCCTTCGGCGGCGATCCATTGCTTATCCGTAGACAGGTGGATCCGTTCATTCTCCGGCAGAGCTAGTCCGCCCCCCGGCAAGGAGGATTTCGTAAAAGAGGAATTTGCTGAGGAGCTCTGCGCTGCGCCAAACAGTTGACAGCCTCCCAAGAGGCTAAGACTTGCCGCCAGGAGGGTCAGGGAAATCCATTTTACCAACTTCATTTCATAATTCTCCTTTTCCAAACATTTTTAGACTTTACACTAGAAATGATTCTATTATTCTACATAAAAGGCAATAGGGAATTGGAATCAAGTATGTATTTATCCATATTATGTAAGCGTTAGCAGTAAGGCTGTTTTTAGGGAATAAGCCTTATAAGAGAACATTCAAATGGATTGATGGCGGACGGATGCCCGCCCATCCGCTTTGGATGCAGGATACATGGAATAGACAAGACAAACAGCAAGTCTCCGGGATGACCGGGAGACTTGCTGTTTGTCTTGATTTCTATTGCTGGAACAGGGATTACAGGCTGCCTCCCTTTCACAGAAAGGCCGCTTGGGGGACATCTCCGCTCAGCTTCGTTCCAGTCGGCTGCCTTGCCTTCAAGCGGCAGAAATCTTACTCCTCCACCAACGTCACTTCAAACACGGGCAGAGATAGGGCCGTCTGACCTAGGGTAACATCCTCGTTCTGACTCGCAAGTGTACCGGATATTGTCACATTGCCTACCGACAGCAGGCTGTCCGACTTGAGCAGAACGTAGCTGTCGCCTAATTGAGCCAGCGGACCGCTGTCCGTGATGCTCACGATGCTGCAGGTGAATCGCACCTTCTGGCCCGCATGCTGGAGCAAATCTTCAATCCGTATGTTCTTGTACTCAGATTCGGACTCGGATTCCGACTCCGAGCCGGGCTCAGAATCAGACTCCACGGGCTTCTGATACTTGTAGTCGCTTCCTGTCCAGGCATAGACTGCGGATTCTCCCTCGCCATCCCCTTCCGGATTGTTCACCAGCAAAGTCCCGTCCTTCATAACCTGATAGCCGTCTGCTTCAAATTCGAACAGCTTGCTGAATTCGCCTTCCTCCACAGCAAAAGCGCTATAGTAGGCACGGCGGAGGCTGGATTCGGCTTCCACAAGAATAACAGGCATAGTGCTGGTGCTCAGCTGCTTCTCAAAGGACAAGCCTGTGATCCTCTGGCCCTGAAGGAGCTCACTGCTGGATACCATCCGGGTCTGACCGGCGGCATCCATGGCCGCATAGTAGATCCGGCCCGTATCATCCGATGCGGCCGCGTACAGCTGCGCCCCGTAACGGCCGCTTCCGCCTATGACATGTGCGTAGCGCTTGCTGCTGTCCGCCGCCTGAAGCAGGCGGATCGGATCGGCCTTGGTCCAGGCCAGCTTGGCGGCCGCAATCTGATCGGACGTGTCGCGATACCCCGCAACCGCTTCATACAGGGCAATCGCCTGCTGGTACTCCCCGCGGGCGACCATCAGCTTCGCTTTCCTGATCAGTCTGCTGTACTGCGTAGAAATATAGGCGGTTAGCGGCGATCTCACCTTGGCAGACTGTGCGAAGGCAACAAAGTCACGGGCGTGGGAGGCGAAGGCTGTGTAATTCTCTGTCTTGAGATCTGTACGGAGGACCTGATCGGCCAGAGACTCAGTGGTCTTCTTAATCCACGGAGACTCTACGCCGGCCTCCTTATAGATATTCTTCATGGACAGCGCCTCGTTCAGCATGCTCGTGAACATGCCGTCGGCAGACAGCTGGGTCAGCTTGCGGGTATCGTACTTCTTGAATGCTGCAGACAGACTGTCCAGACGCTTGTCCTTGCCCCCGTAGTAAGCCTCAGGAATCAGCAGAAGCTTATTCCTGAAGGACTCGTCCTGGTAGGTGCGCTTCTCCAGATTATCGTTCATCTGGGAAGTGAAGCGCTGCTCGAATTGCTTGAATTTACCCAGAAAATGATCGGTAACCTTGAAAGCTGACGAGATCTGTTTGTAATAACTGCTATATTGCCCGCCTGTCTTCATATACTTGTTACGTAGGGCAGACAGGTCCGCATAAGCTTGAACCAGCCTTGTAAAGTCTTCATCAGAGTCCGGGCTTGCGGACTGGGCGGCTTCATCCAGTCCGGCAAGCCGGCTTCTAATCTCGGTGATGGGGGCGAGCTGGGCCAGGCGGGTATGGATCTCGTCCTCCTTGTATTTGATCCAGCGGTTGCTTCGGGCTTTCTGGTACCACTCTTCCGCATGAATAAGATCCTTCTTCATGTAAGCACGCTCTGCTTCGGTGATCCAGGTTATTTTCTGCTGGATGTAATAGGCTTTCACGGCAATAAGAGCAAGTAGTGCCGCGCAGAGCAGGATGAACAGATTACGCAGGGTTAATTTATTTTTGATCGTCATTAGATATAGTCTCATAGATGCTGCCCACTTGATTGAGTAGTCGGGTGGAAGTCTGGGTCCCACTGATACTTCGCGTTATAAATCTCGGCCACCTCTGTGGCGAGATTGCTGAACTGAAGGTGAGGGTCACCTGTAACGATCCGGAATAAGCGCAGGAACCGGTCTTTCGGCAAATAACGGGCGTATCTGCGGATGAACTCCGGATAGAGCGTGACATATCTCTTCATCCTGACGATGGCGCCTACCGTTGCCGTAAGAATATCCCTTCCGTTCGCCATACTGAGGAACTCCGGCTCGTGATCGAGGACATACAGCAGCGTCCGCTCTTTGATAAGCTCGGGCTTAATCCTCGCAATCTCGCCGATATACTCAGCCAGCCCCTCATCGAAGTCGAAGAGCAGTAGAGATTCCAGCTGCAAATCCATGTCTCTGCGGAGAACAAAGGAACGAAGCAGCGAAATCTGCTGCAGCCGGTTGCGGTCACTGTTCACAAGGGTGCCGATTTCGCGCAGCATCTCGTAGGTCAGGCGCTCATCCTGCTGCCGAATGCCGATTGCGGCTTCGATGTTCAGACGCAGGCCGTCAATCAGCCGCTGCTGCTCCTGTCCGAACCACTTGTGCAGCCGCCGCGGCGCTTCGCTGAGCGTCATCCGCCTCTGCACGAGCCAGAGCAGCAGGGTTAGTGTGATTCCAGATCCAAGACAGATCGCAATCTCTTCAAAGGTCGTGCTGAATAGGACCCCGGTCAGCGTCAGAAATAGCGCGGCTAAGCGCTCGGTCTGCATAGAGCGTTTGACCAGCCGAAGAGCCATGGTGTCCACCGGCATGAAGGACGAACGCCCGCAGCTGAGGCAATCCTTTTCCCATAGGACCGTGAAATTGTGGCAGTTCCTGCACACCCGGAGCCGCTGATAGGCATAACGAGTGCGCCTTAAGGGACTTATCTGTACAGGGAGCTTCTTCATGATTGTTCCCGCCTGTCATTGATGATGGACAGCACCTGCCGGTCAATTTCCTCCTGGGGAAAAGGACGCCTGCGGTGAGAATAATAGAGAATCGTGCGAATAAGTACAAAAAGAAACAAAATTCCAATACATCCGTATGCAATCATAATAAGATCCTTTCTATCCTGGATGTGAGCTGTTTCTCGTCATTATAAAAGGGTTGGAGCACTACTTCAAATAATCATCTTCCTAAGCTCTGGCCGCGCAACCATGACAATCTGGTTTGAACTTTGAGGTGGTAAATTATATCATAATGTCATAGACTTGGCAGAATTAGTAAGAGATATGTCGTATTATAGTAGGTTTTTACTGATTTAACGCTATCTTAATATCTTCTTAATAAAAACTTAAGACCTGTTCCATAGAGTAGTATTATTCCGATTTCAAGTGAAGGAGTACCCTTATGCTTCCAAGACAAAAATTAATGCTAACGCTGCTGCTCGCGCTCTCCCTGCTGCTTCCTCTGACAGGCCAAGTTCAGGTGGTTGAAGCCGCTCAGCAGTCTTCACACATCGATGCCGTGCTGGTCGTGGATGACAGCAACTCGATGAATAAGAGTGACCGGAACAAGATCAGTAATGAAGCGATGAAGATGTTCATCGATATGCTCTCTGCCAAGGGGGATAAGGTAGGGGTTGTGGCTTATACGGACCGCATCCAGCGGGAAAAGGCCCTGCTCGAAATTCAATCCCCTTCGGATAAAGAGGACTTGAAGCAATTCATAGATGGGCTTGACCGGGGCTCCTATACGGACATCGCCGTGGGTGTCAAGGAAGCAGTCAAGGTGCTGAAGAATGGCGCTGATCCATCCCATGAGCCTATGATCGTTGTGCTGGCTGACGGGAATAACGACTTCAACAAGGCGTCGGGAAGAACCCAGCAGCAGTCCGATCAGGAGCTGAATCAGGCGCTGGCCGAGGCGAAGCAGGACGGTGTTCCAGTCTATACCATCGGCCTTAACGCGGATGGCAAGCTGAACAAGGCCGCTCTGGGCGCGATTGCCCAGAAGACGGGCGGGAAGGCTTTTGTTACCGATACAGCAGATGACCTGCCGCAGATTCTGAGCGAAATCTTCGCCAGCCACCTGAAGCTGAAGATCGTGCCGGTCCAGTCGATTACGGCGAATGGAAGCTATCAGGATGTAACGGTCAATGTGCCGAACGCGAGCGTGCTTGAAGCCAACATTTCGATGATGTCCTCGAAGCCTGTCGAAGTGAAGCTGTATGACCCATCGGGGAAGGAAGTCGCTATTCCCTCGGGTGATGTGCTGATGTCGAAGTCGAGGACCTACTCCCTGATCAAGCTGCTGAAGCCAGCCCAAGGGGATTGGAAGCTGAAGGTCAAAGGCATAGCCAAGGACAAGATCGATATCAACCTGGTGTTCAACTATGATATGGAGCTGGCCATGGATCAAATCCCTGCCAAAACCTACAGCAAGGGCGATAAGATCGATATTAACTCGTACCTGATCAGCAACGGGAACAAGATTCAGAATACAAACCTGTATCAGGATATGAACGCTGTGCTGGTTGTGAAGGATCTGGATACAGGCAAGACCACGGAGACGAAGCTGGGGAACACCGGCAATCATTTCAGCGGAACTTACGAAATTCCGGACCGGCATGCTTATGAGATCAAGGTAAGAGCAGAAGAGAAGAGCTTCTACCGCGAGACGCCTCCTGTGAAGATCAGCGCCAAGCCAGGCGGGACGGGGGCAGCCGCCAATCCAGGTGCCGGGGCAAGCGCGAGTGACTCAGACAAGAAGCCTTTTCCGACTCTAGCTGTTATTCTCGGTGTCCTTGGTCTGGCAGTCGTCCTGGCTGCGCTCTACTTCCTGCTCCGGATGTGGAAGAAAGCGAATCAAGGCTTTGTCGGCCAAGTGGTTATCGAGATCCGTGACGAGAACACGGGAGAGAAGACGTATCCGCAGTATAAGAAGCTTACCGCCTTCAAAGGCAAGTTCAACCTCCACCAGCTGCTGCAGCTGGCTCCCGAGCTCCGGGAGACGGAGAAGATCATCTTCACTCCGGGCGCGAACGACCGGATTGTGCTGAAGAACACCAGCCCGAATACCATCGAGAAATCGGGCCGTGCGATCGACGCCACCAAAGGTCTCGAGCTCAAAGGCGGCGACCGCCTGACCATCCCGCTGATCGGGGTGGATAAGACGATCTTCATTGAGTACTTAGTGTGAAATTAGATCTGTTGAAGGGGCTGCGTTCGGCAGTAGTCGCTGCGAGTCCGGATCGTTCTTCCGATCGCTGTTGTCTTCTGATTTCCTGATTGTATGTGAAATTAGATCTGTTGAAGAGTCTGCGTTCGGCAGTAGTCGCTGCGAGTCCGGATCATTCTTCCGATCGCTGTTGTCTTCTGATTCCTTGATTGTATGCTGATGGATGAAATCAGAAGACAAAGGCGAGCGCTGCGCTTCTATAGAACGATTCCGGCCTCTCCGCTGGTGGCGAGGAGGCAGCTCCTTCAAAGGCCGAATTTAACATATTTGTTGTTGGGCAGGGGGCGGTGCTGTAGGGAACGAATCCTACAGCACGCAGTTGAAGGGCTTGGACTGGAGCGTGCTGCGAGGTGGCAGCTCCTTCAAAGGCCAAATTTAACATATTTGTTGTGGGTAAGGGTGGTGCTGTAGGGAGCGAATCCTACAGCACGTAGTTGAAGGGCTTGGACTGGAGCGCGCTGCGAGTCCGGATCGTTCTTCCGATCTCTGTTGTCTTCTGATTCCCTGATTGTATGCTGATGGATGAAATCAGAAGACAAAGGCGAGCGCTGCGCTTCTATAGAACGATTCCGGCCTCTCCGCTGGTGGCGAGGAGGCAGCTCCTTCAAAGGCCGAATTTAACATATTTGTTGTTGGGCAGGGGGCGGTGCTGTAGGGAACGAGTCCTACAGCACGCCAATAGAAAGGCGAAGGGTGACCATTCGCAAAAAGACTTCGATGGTCGATGGTGGCACTAAGCTACAGCCAGTCCTTACTTCCGGCCCCATAGTGCAACTACGGTCTGTGATTAAGGTTCTGCGAGGAATGCAAGAGGCTTCTATAACTTCTGAGTCTCTGTGAGGATCGATAGGAGAAGGTAGACGATCAGCTCCCTTTCAGATTCGTTTGGTAGTCTTAGGGATAACCAAGTCCAATATGTGAAAGGAGAGTTATCAGTAACGCTCTTGTAACTCGATTTATATAAGTCTGTCGCTATATGAATTGAAATATAGAAAGCTCTGTAATTGTATTGCTCTTCTTAGAGGAAGAGGTAAATTAAGTGGGCAGGGAAAGGGAACAACGTTAAAATCAGGCCATAAGTAATTAAGTAAATTGCATCAGTATGAACATAAATTGCACAAGCCCAGCGGAGAGGATGGAATCGTTCTGAAGAAGCGAAGCGGTCGCCTTTGTCAGCGGATTTCCACAATAAGTGGACAATCAAGAAATCTGCTGACAACAGCGATCGTAGGAATGATCCATCCGCGGAGCGGTCTTACGGCACGAAGTGGTTAGTCAAATCAGGAAATCGGGAGACAACAGCGATCGTAGGAATGATCCATCCGCGGAGCGGTCTTACGGCATGAAGTGGTTAGTCAAATCAGAATGATCCATCCACGCAGTGGCCTTAACCGCACGAAGAAAGATTTTTACCAAGTTAGATGCTGGAAACGCACTATTCTATATCGCAACTTAACGAACTCAAATTCGGAGCAAGCAGGAAGAACAGAGGTGCCTGCTCCGACCACTTTAGGGGGTCAACATATGAAACCGGTAGTAAGAGAACATATTCAGCAGCTCGACGTATCCCTGGGCGGGGGGATCGTCAGTGAGAAGATTCGCGTCGATACCATCGACAATCCGATCCTCATCATCGGCCTTGGCGGAACGGGGATTGATGCCCTGCTGCGGCTGAAATATCAGATTAACCGCAGATTCAAGCTGCCGGAGGACCCGATCTCGAAGAAGAGACAGGAGAAGCCGAACAATGTCGAGTTCCTTGCTTTTGAGACGAACGAGCAAGACCGCGGCAAGCGTTACAAAGGCATCGGCCTCGATCCGATTAACGAGTTCGTCCTGCTGTCCAATGCGGAGATCGGTGGGCTGCTGCAGAATCGCAGCATTCTTGAGCCTTACATTACAGACTGGCTGTCGCCTGAACTGAGCATCACCGACGGCATGAACGGTGCCGCAGGGGTGCGCCAGGCTGGGAGACTGCTGCTTTTTACGAAGATTAATCAGGTGGTTCAGGCCATTGATAAGAAGATCAAAACGCTGTCCGTCGGCACCAATAAGAAGCTGATGGTATTCCTGCTCACGGGATTGTCCGGGGGTACAGGCAGCGGAACATTCCTGGACATTGCCTACATCGTCCGCGGAATTATCGAGAGGGACCATGGATCGGCGGGGATTGACCGCGTCAATACGCTCGGTTACTTGTTCACGCCGGATATTAATCTAGCGAGCAAGTCCTTAAGTGAGCATACACGTGAATATATTAAAAAGAACGGTTATGCCGCGCTCAAAGAACTCGACTACTGGATGAACGTGGACAGCCGGGGCGAGCGGTTCCGTCAGCAGTACGGGAATATTCTGAACGTGAATTCCCCGCTGCCGCCGTTCAATCTGTGCCATCTGATCTCGGCCACGAATACGGAAGGCAAGCTGCTGGAGAACGCCTATGACTACTGCATGAACGTAACGGCTGAGAATATTACGAACTTTATGGCCAGTGAGGAGAAGCAGTCCGGCGAGGAATTCGCCATCCATGACTACATCAGCAACATCCGTACAAATATTGCGCAGATGAACAAGCTGTATCCGGCCAACTATGAATACAACATCATCGGGGCTTCTTCCGCAGTCCTGCCGATTGAGGAGATGACCACTTATCTGGCTTTCCGCCTGTTCGGCAAGATGGAGAAAATGTTCGAGAAGGCACCAACGCAGGACGATGTGGAGAAGTTCGCGCGCAAGCTTGGCATCGACCTGGATACGATGGTCAAGACGTTCGAGTCCCGCGTACCTGAGCCGCTTCCGGGCTACCAGAACAGTGAGCGCCTGAGCTACAACAACGTGGTCAAGCAGCAGGTCGTCAATATGGATACCGAACTGGAGCAGAACTTTCTGGCCCGGGCCCGCGAGGAATACATTAAGGCGAAGAAGCAGCTGCCGGGCGAGATTGTTGGCCAATTCACCGATCAGATCCGCCGGCTGTTCCTGCATCCGGAGCAAGGTCCGTTCTATGTCTCCCGTCTGATCTATACGGAGAAGGGCTTCAGCCTGCTCAAAATGCTGCTGTCCTACATCGAGACGCTCCGTGAGAACCTGACGCGGATTCCGCGCGATATTGAAGCGGCCAGAGACCAGTCGGACGAGAAGCTTGGCGATGCCAAGAGCGCCTTCGTGTCCAAGGACAAGAAGAAGAACGCCTATATTGAAGCGAAGATCAATGAATACTGGCTGCATGCCGATGTGGAACGCACGGAGCAGATGATTGAATTTTACGAGGACCTGTACGATCTGCTGAACAAGGAGAACACCCGGATTTACAATGTGTTCACGGAGATTCTGAACGCGCTGAATTCGATTTTTGCCAAGAATGGAGACATCCTTCTGAACGGGGAAGAGCAGGAGGACCACAAAGGGAATAAGACGTACTACTGGAATATCGTCAGTGTGCCGGACATCTCGCAGGTGGTGGGCAGCCTCATGGAATCGAAGGATGTGGATGATCTGATTCGCGACTTCTCGCAGGAGCTGCTGGATCATTCCAATCAGTGGATCAAGGAGCAGGAAATTGACATTGTTAGCTCGATCTCCGAGTTCCTGACCGACAAATTCGGGGACCTGATTACGAAGTCGATGGAAGATTTCCTGCTGATGAAATACGGTCAGGATGAATCGATTGAGAAGTTCGTGGAGCGCAATATCGCCAGCAAGCTGGATGATGAGGCCGTTCCCGTCTTCCATTTGAGCAACAGCGCCGGCAATCTGTATTTCCCATCCTGGGGCTTCGTCTCCGTTCCCGTTCAGGCGCCGAGCATCCTCAAGGGGATCAAGAATTATCAGAACAACGCGGTGGGCAAGTCCCATTTCACGGTAAAAGAAAGCGAAGTCAAAAACCGCATCTTCTGGCTGAATACGAAGAACGGAGTGCCGCTCTTCGTCTATACGCCGCTGAAGGTATATGAAGAGAGCTATGAACGTACGATCCTGGACAAGGAAGGCATCGGCCGTCACCTTGTGCAGACTGACAAGAAGAACTGGACCTACCTGCCCTCTCCGATTCCGGAGAAGTCTTGGGGCGATGTGTATGCCAATCCGCGGGTTCAGGCCTACAATGCACGGGTACGCAGTGAGTTCGATCAGGCGCTTGAGCTGAAAGTCATTGCGGAGAAAGGGATTGACCAGAACACCAGCAACCGGTATGAGGTTGTTCTAACCAAACCGTTCAACTTGTCTGATGTACTGCGCGCCTATGATATGCAGGTCTCTTCCAACAAGCCGAATCTGGGTGAGGTGAAGCGGGCGCTGGGCGAGCTGAAGCGGCTGCTGTCCCAGGGGATGGAGCGCGAGGGCAGCAGGGATATTTTTGGCAGCATTAATGAGGACATGGCCAAGGAGAACCTGATCCGTTCACCAGAGCTGATCACCCGTGTCCGCGAGGAGCTTACGAAGTACAAGTCGATTCAGGAGCAGGCAGCTGCTCTGGAAGCCTTGCTCGGACAGCATCAGGATGAAGAAAAGTGGTTGGATCAATTCATTGAAGCCTTGTACACTAGCACGATTACCAAGAAGGGTGCCTTGTACGTGTATGACCGCGACGAGGAGGAAGAAGCCTGGGAGCCATTCGCTAATCTGATGAAAAGCCGGAATTTTGCCGAGTTCGAGGTGTATGGCAGCTTCCGAGCCCTGGATGAGAAAAGCCGCAGTACTCTGCTGCGCAAGGCGTCCCGCAGAGACGCGGAGCTGACGGCTTCCGAAGACATTGCTCCGCTTCTCTCCAAGCTGGATGAGCTGTATGAGGCGTTCCTGGATGCAAGAGACCGGCTTGAATATGAGCGGGTGGAGCTTGCGAACGGAGAGGAAGCTTATCAGTTCTACAAGCAGATGACCACCAAGCTCAGCGATATTCGCAGAAGGTTGAAATAGCCTATGAGACAATTACTAGAACAGTATGCGGCAGATTACGCGGCGGCTGAGGAAGGTCTGACCGGCAAGCAGGATGACCAGAGCAGCATTCATTATCCCGCGGTCTATCTGTTCATTGGCGATAAGGTGGCGGATGCCATTGAACCGATCATTCGCATTCACGACAAGAAATGGGATAACAGTGCGGGAGTCATGTATTTCCATCTGACTTCACAGGAGGGAGCGGCGGCAGGGGTTACGGCCGCCTTTTCCCCTTCTTATGGAGAAGGGAGGGCGCCAGGCGGAGAACGAAATGGCGAAGGGGATGGGATAAGAGAACGTGATGGAGTAAGAGGACTAGATGGAGTAAGAGAACTAGGTGGATTAAGAGGAGTAGATGGAGCAAGGGGAGTAGACGGAATAAGAGGACTAGATGAAGTAAGAGGACTAGATGGAATAAGAGAACTAGAGGGAGTTAGAGTACGAGAAGGAGAACGAGATGGAGAAGGAGGACGGAAGTGGGAGCGGGAGCATCCCCGGGTTGTGCGGTACCGCATACCACGAATCAAGCCTGGGGAGCCAGGCGAGGGCATGAAGACCCTCCGGCCGGACACTTATCGTGCCTTCTATCAGGAGCCGGGCTCCGTACTGGAGCTGAACAGGGCGCTGCGCCGGGTCAGTCAGCGGATTGCCGACTATGGCCGTTTGTACTCTTCATTTGATCGTATTCACCTGTCTGTCATTACGCAGGCGGGAGATCCCTTGAACGTATTTGTACCGGAAGTTACGGTGCTCGCGAATACGATCTTCGGCCAGTCTTTCAAGTCGGTCCAGACCGACTTGTTCACCCTCATCAGTGAACGGGAGGATGCGGAGGCATTTGGATACAGCGGGGCGGCGGGGATTGCTTTTCTGCGGGAGCTGGACATGATGCAGCAGTCTGACTATACCTTCACTGCGCCGCTGCTTATGACAGAGGATGGCCTCTCCATACCGGTTACACATCCGGCATCTCCGCTGTTTGATCTGGTCTACGTGCTGTCAGACAAGAATGAGCGCGGAATCAGCTCGCCTGGCGGGCTGCGGGATAATGACGAGATGATCTCCCAGATCAGCCTGCTGAAGAACCGCCAGAAGAAAGACCCGCTGTATGACTCGGTCTCGGGTGCAGCCTACAATAATATGAGCTTCAAAAATAACATCATGACCGAATCCGGCCGCCAAGGTTATGTCTCCGCCGGCTTCTCCAAGGTGAAACGTCCGAATGAGTCCATTGCCCTGACCGTGCTCTACCACTTCTATCGCCAGCTCATCCAGCGGATGAACGGCCCGCTGGAATGGAAGAACAGCGACAAGCTGAGCTTCTTCGGTCTGGACCCGGATTCACTCGCTGAACAGGCGCGGAGGATCGTCCCGGACGAGACGCGGCTGGCCGATATGAATGGCATGATGACCCATGGGGTCAGCTATTCTTCGCTGAAGCCGATGACGCTGCGGGAAGCGGAGACGGCGCTGTTCGGGGATGGCGGCGAGCTGTACTTCCAGGGCAACTATGTCCGTGAAGCGGATAGAGCGCTCGCCGCGCTCCGGCTGGAAGAGGAGCTGGAACACGCGCTCAGCCGGAACCGGGCTCTTCACCCGCAGGTGGGTCTGTTCCACCTGGCGGAGTGGACCGATGAAGCAGGCGGCTCAGGCAGCCTGCGCGAGGCTTACCGCTTACGGATCCGTGAGCTGGCGGGGCAGGTGGAGTCCGCGAAGACGGAGCTGGTCCAGACCTATCAGGGTCTGGTGCAGGATCAGCCTTTTCAGCGGCTGCCGATGATGGATAAGAGCAATGTGCGCAGCTTTATCCGGTATTTTATCGATCATGTCTATGCGCTTAGACTGTATATTCTCCGGCTTGAAATGGAGCTTAAGCTGGCCCGGCAATACGAAGCCGTACTGGATCTTCTTCATGTACGCTTCAGGAAGATGACACAGCAGCTTGAAGCGCTTGAAGATACACTGCGCAGCAGTGCACTTCAGAGCATACGGCTGGCTGACGACTACATTGGTCAGAACATCATGGAGTATTATGAACGGGTGACGGCAGAAGTCCTGGCTGAGCTGGAAGCGCGCCGTGGAGCGGACATTTTATTCCAGGATCGTTATATGGGCAGTCCCGCCGAGATGCTGAGTGGGGGTATTCAGGGCTTGACGGAGCGGATGATCGCGGTATGCCGCAGAGATATTCTCATGAGTGAGCCATTCTCGCAGACCTTCGAGGAGGAGCTGCTGCGGCGGGCTAATGTGACGATTGAGTACAACAATAAGCAGGTGCTATCCAAGGATGAGCTGTTCAAGAAGCTGTATCGTACCCTAGAAGAGCATGCCGTGATTCATGTGCGGCTGTTCGATTATACGCATGAGCACCGTTATGAGGAGAAGTATTTTTTCGGCGATGCGGGCAGTGAATTCATGCGGTACGCACTTGGCGCGGATGAGAGCTCCCGAATCTACAAGCTCGGCATGGTGCATGAGAACCGGAGCAGCGGAGTTGAGAAGCTAAGCCTGATGGGCGGCTTTCACCTGGAGGACCTGATGTTCTACAGGAACGGGAAAGTCTACTATGAGACCTATATCCAGAACGGGTATGAGTTCCATGCCACCAGTCCAGAGCGGCTGCCGGAGCTGCGGTGAAGTTGATTATCCAGGGATGAAAAAACAGCGGGACACAGCGCTGGTTATTCATCCAGGGATGAAAAACAGCGGGATATACGCTTGTTATTCATCCAGGGATGGATACGCATCGGGAGACAACGTTGATTATTCATCTAGGATGAACAATAGGTGAAGGTAGTTACTATGGTTTCAACCAGGAATGGAAAAACAGCGGAAGGGGATCGCTAGACTTTCATTCAGGGATAGAAAATAGCGGAGGGCAGTCGCTATATATTTTGAACTTAAGAATTGCTCCTGGCAAGAGTGTGGAATGATTCTGGAGAAGCGGAGCGCTCGCCTACAAGCTTTCTGAAAGAAAGCTACATCGGAAGCATATTCTGTGTGGCCGGATTCTTACCTTATATAAGTTTAATAAAGAAATCTGGGCGCAACAGTGATCGGAAGAACATTTCACACGGCTGCCTGATTGTGCATTCACGGGTTCTTCCAATGTTGTGTGCATCAAAGTTCAGCTTCATCTTGATTCGCCTAATTTCCCCATCCAAGGATGAATAGTGGCGTAGAAACTCGCTGGCTTTCCATCCATCCGGATGACATATAGAAAGGGTGCATGCCTACAATGCAGCGTAAATTCAATCTGCTCCTAACGTTGTTCAGTCTGATCGGAGGGGTGATCGGCTTCGCGATCGGAGAGTGGCTGCTTGCTGAACTGGGCGGGCGGTGGCCTAATCTGCTGATCATAGGTCTATATTTCGGAATCCTGGCTTTGTCCGTGGGACTCTCCTGCCTGATTGCGGAGATGATTCTACCGCGGCTGAACGGTGCCTCCTGGCGTCAGCGCTATGTGGGTGCTTCGTGGAAGCTGCTTGTTCCTGCCACCTTGGTGCTCCTGTTCGTGGTCTCTTTGGCGCTGGAGTTCGTCTATGAGCTGAATGGCGGCGGCGTGAAGCAGGTCAAGGACATCGCCATGGTGATTGACAGTTCGGGGAGCATGCAGCAGAACGATCCGAAGAATGACCGTTATGAAGCGGCCAAGAAGCTCGTGGACAAGATGGATGGGGACAAAAGAGTGGCTGTGATTACATTCAGCGATGGCGCGAATATCGTGCAGCCTTTTGTCAGGGTGAATGACCAGGCTGCCAGAGCTAATGTTAAGAACGCCATTGAGAGCATTCCCACAACGGACGGGGGAACCAACATCGGCCTCGCCCTTACCGAGACGATGAAGCATATCACAGACCAGAGCACGGGCGGTCAAGGTACAATGGTTATTTTGCTGTCTGACGGGGTAAGCAGCGTGGATATGGAGAGTACCCTGGCTGAATATAAGAGCCGTCATGTCGCGGTAAATACGGTAGGGCTGAACCTGGTGGATTCCAGCGGTTCGAATCTGCTCAGGACCATTGCTGCGCAGACGGGTGGCAGCTATAGCGATGTGTCTAATGCGGGGAATCTCAGCTTCGTATTCCAGCAGATCTACGACAACATCGGAGACCGGACCCTGGTTACCGAGCGCACTGGTCCTGCGGCGGATAGTACCTATTATGCAATTGTGCGAATTGCAGCGCTTCTTATCATTGGCGTTGCGCTGGGAATCGCGCTGGGGCTGATGTTCGATAACCGGTATCTGGCGCGCAGCTTTGGAATTGGCGGCGCAGTCTCCGGACTGCTGGCTGGTCTTATCCTCGAGCTGGGCCTGAGCGGCCACCCGTATTCCGATATGCTAAGCCGGCTGTCGGCCGATGTGGTGCTTGCCGCGGTCATCACGCTGTTCGCCTGGATCGTGCCGGTCAAGGAGCATCACCGCGCTTCCGGCGGAAGGCTGCGTGCCGGGCAGACCGGGGGTGCGGGAAGCTTTGCCGGGCGGCCAAAAGATACACGAAGCAAGGGGTTTTGATCAGCGTTTAATCAGCTTGAGAAAGTAAATGGTACCGCATAATTATTTATCTTGAGTTCATTCCATAGGAACAGATAAGACATCAAGCATGAGATACAGGAGGCGAAGAGCATGCGGTTGATCGATGGGGATGAATCCTCCGCCCCGGTAATCAGTGAACTGACCCACCGGGTTGATGAAGACAGATGCACCCTGCGCTGGCGCTGGCCGGAAGGTCTTCAGTCCGTCTATATTCATAAGGCACCGGCGGGGCCAGATGCAGGTCTCTCCGAAGAGCTTCCGCCTCTAAGCAGCCTTCGGCTCTATACTCGTGATGAGTACAAGGCCAATAATGGATACCATGACCGGATTCAGGAGATTGGCCAGATTGAATATACGGTTTTTGCCGGCTGGATCGAGCACGGAGAAGTCATCCTGGTCAGGCAGCGTGACGGCAAGAACCGGATTGTGGCTAGTACAGGCAAGGCGAGAATCTACTATTCGGTCCGCGAGAAAAGCGGGCTGTTCAGCAAATTCAAGACCGTGCAGATTACGGTAACCTCGGAGGTCCCGATTGCCAAGGATGTGCTCTGTTATGTGAAGAAGCAGGGCGGCTATCCGGCGAGCAGGGAGGATGGGACGGTCTATCCGTTCGTCACTCCTTTTGCGGCAGGCAGAAATGTGCTGCCTGTCATTGAAGTCGGCAAGCAGGACCATGTCCGGCTGTTCTTCACGGATGGACCCAAGTATGGCCACACGTATGTATTAATTCCGGAATAACAGGCATGGAAGGGGGAAGAACACGATGAGCTTTTTTAAAATGTTCAAAAAGAAAGCCGAAGCTCCACTGCGGCCGCTATACTACGATATCGTCTGTCCTTACTGCTTCAGTAGGTTTTCTCCTGAAGAGGTTGTATTCCGCGCTGCCCATCACCGGGAGGACGATGAGGACTACGCCCTCGGGGAGGATTATGAGCTGAACAAGTACCGGGAGCGCTTCGGTCTGGATACTGTCTACGATATTGAAGCGATTCTGCATCCGCGGGATATCCACGAGGAGCACCACATGTACTCGGACAATGTGCTGATTGGCCTCAGTGACCGGTACGGTGTGGTGACCCGCCGCAGGCTCTGCCCGAGGTGCCACAACGAGCTGCCGGTGACGGCCGGGAAGGTGCCGAGCAATATTATTTCGATTATCGGAGCCTCGCAGGCAGGTAAATCGGTGTATATGACCTCGCTGATTCATACGCTCCAGCATGAGACGGCCGACCATTTCGGCGCGGCTTGTATGCCGCTGAATGCCGAGATCAGCCGGAAGTTCCGCTCATCCTATGAGGAGCCTCTGTTCGAACGGGGAGACCTGCTCGCTTCGACGCAGAAGGAGAAGATGCAGGAGCCGTTTATTTTCCAATTCGTATTTAAGGATGAATCCAAGCCGCCGCTGACGCTGGTGTTCTTCGATGTGGCGGGCGAGGGCATGGTGGATCAGGATTACCTCGGTCTGCACGGCCAGCATATCAAGAATTCCGCCGGTATTCTGTTCATGGTCGATCCTCTGCAGATCCGCTCGATCCGCGAGAAGATCCGCATCAAGCATGGCGACAAGCCGGGCGAGTGGGTGTCGCAGTATGACGAACCTCGCGATGTGGTGCTGACCTTGTTCGGGGATTTCATCGCGTACGAGGATAAAGGGAAGACCGATATTCCAACAGCAGTCGTGCTGACAAAAAGTGATATGCTGCATGCGCTGGCGGATGAGGAAGGCGAGTACATCAAGAAGAACAGCAATATTTTCAACAATGCTGTCCACCGCCGGACGCTGAATTTGACGGAGTTCGAGAATATTGACGGCGAGGTCCGCCACTTGATCGAGAAGGTGGATCGTCCGTTCAAAGGCACGATGGATGTGTACTTTAAGGATACCGCTTATTTCGCGGTCTCGGCTCTTGGAAGCAATCCGGTCGATCAGAAGCTGCAGGGCGTCGTGAGCCCGATCCGGGTCGATGAGCCGTTCATCTGGCTGCTGTACAAGCTGAATTACATCGAGGGGAGTGAAGCGTAGTGAATCCCTTCGCTCCGATCCAGCAGCAGATCTATACCCGCGCACGGCACGGGATCTTCCGCCAGACCGAAGGGTTCGATACGGTGGCAAGATCTGAGGGCCTTGAGGCTTCTTTTATCAAAAAAGTGCTGCATCCGTTCTGCGTCTACGATGCGCCCGCAGAGCTTGCCGCGCGCGGTGAGAAGGATAACTTGGCTTATCCCGGCGCCATTCACCTGTTCCACGCGGAGAACGGGGATACGGTGCTGGGCCGCAGCATCTATCAAGCTGCTGATTTCACGGGGCTGCGCAGCGCCTTATTCAGTCACAACTATGTTATTCCTTCCTCAAGGTCAGAGGAGCTGGTCCAGAACTACCGGTCTTATCTTCATGCTGATTTCTTGGATCATTATGATATTGGGCAGAGCGGGCAGATTCCTGAACTCAACCAGATCCCTGTAGACCAGGCGTCACTAGGCAGCGACAGGGTGAAACCCGCGCAGCTGCTTGGGGAGCTGCATATCCCGGAGGCCATGTTCAAGCAGCTGCTGGCCGCCGTAATGACTTCCGTGGCTGGGGGACGCAAGGTCTATATCGCACTGGATGTCCCTGCTTCTTACATATCGGAAGCGGCGGTTCCCTTGCTAGAGCTGCTGTATGCTGCCCTGCCATATGCTTACCGCAGGAAGCTCGGCTTCCTTACCTATGCCAAGGAACCGCAGAGCCGGAAGGGCATTCATATCTCTTTCGTTGAACGCGGCAGTCTGCGTCATGGGGACCGCAGCATCGAGAAGGACTATACGTTCGATCTCGCCTCCGGGCGGGTGACCAATATGGAGCTGGACTGGACGAAGCAGCCGTATCTTGATCTGGTCTGGTCGCGGATTGGAAGTCTGGATCACCTGGAGGACTTCCACCGGTTCGCGGATATTATGCTGAAGGATATGGGCCCTGAGAAGCCGATGTCGATCTCCAGCTATCATGAGCTTAGTGTGCTGTACCGGATTGAGGGAGGCGATGAAGCCCTCTATGAGAGGCATAAGATTGCCGCTCTCAGCGGGATGCTGGAATATCTTCGCCCAGCGGGGGCCCTACCGGTCAAGGAGCGCCTGAGTGATCTGTTCCTGGCTCGCTTTGACAGGGAGTTCGATATTGTGAAATCGGGCAAGGTTCCTGATCTTGCAGTGGCGGAATGTATTAAGGATTATTACCGGATCGACCCGAAGAACAATGAACGGAAGATCGTGGAGTATTTCATCCGGGCTGCTGTCAACGCCATTAAGGATAAGGCCGCATTTGCGGGGCTCTATGCCTTAATCGAGAATCATCCATCTCTGCGCAAAGCCTATTTCGATCAGGTGCAGAAGGATGATCAGCTCTCAGCGCTTCTTCTCGTTCCTTATATCCAGGGAAGACTGCAGGCTGCTGAAAAGCCCCGCGAAGTGGTCAGTCTCGTGCAGGAATGGGATCGGCTCTCCCCCGGAATGTGGGATAAGTTCGCGCTAAGTGAGCTCGCCCGGTCGGGGCTGACCGGCAAGCTGAAGGTACAGCAAGATCTGGTTGCGTCGGTAAATGAGGTGCTTCATATGCTCGGCGCACACCCGGGTCCGGCTCAAGAGAAGGGCCAGTACGGAGAGTGGGAAGAGCAGAAGAGACAGCTGAAGATGAGGCAGCAAGGAGAAGCGGATGGGGCTCCGGGAAGACAAGAGAATGACTCTTGGAGTATGCTGTCCAAGCCAGCGCGGGGGCAGGTCATGGATGAATTTGAATCCAAGGATGCCACGGGCCAATTCGGCCGGGAAGGCTCCGGGATCTCGGCTGTTCTCGCTGAGACGGCCCGGCGTGTGCTGCTGATAGAGCTGGATCTGAATAAGCTTACCAAGGAGGAGCTCTTAAGCCTGGATTGGTTGAAGAGCGCTAATCCAGCTTGCGGCCCCCAGCGCCTCGATGGGCAGCTGAGGTCCAAGCTGGCTAAGCTGCAATCCTTATATGCCTGGTTCAGCGAGGCTGAACCAGATGTGCATGTGTTCGATGGACTAAAGCCCGCCGAGATGGATGAAGTTCAGAAAGCCGGCCGCAGATGGCTAAGGGACGAAGTGAACGCAGACCGGTTCGACCGGCTTACCTTGGCATACTACCGGGGAGGAGCCGAGGATTGCATGGATTATGCCCCCCTGGTAGACGCGCTTCGCAAATATGCGGGGAGCCCGGATATAGTGTACCGCTTCTTCCACTGGTCGGCAGGGCAGCCCTTATATGTGCGGGGAAGCAAGCTTGCACCAGCTTATGAAGCCGCCATACTGGCGTATTTCCGCAAGTATGACCGGGATGCGTTCAAGAAGCGGGCGAACCGGAAGGAGCACTTCGATAAGGCAGGCCGGGCGCTGAGGCCGGTATATGAGCGGGCGGGACAGGAGCTTGCTTCTCCGCTGATGAGAATGTTCGGCAGAGGCGGAAAACCAATGCTGTTCAGTGTGTTCATCCTGCTGCTGCTTGCCGCAGGAACGCTGGGTATACTCCAGCTGACAGGGGCCTTCGATAAGAAGGAGCCTGCGGCTGTAGTTCCTCCGGTCGTGGACAAGCCTGATGTTACGGAGCCGGCACCTAGTGTATCCATACCAGACCGGGCGGTCTATACCGAACAGGTCAAAGACAAAAGCGGCAAGGAAGTTACAAGGCTGGTCTTCTTATTCAGGACTAGCTCGGAGTGCAAATCCTTCAATCCGGGTTCAGTCACTGTAACCACCCCAGGAGCTAAGGCGACAAGTCAGAACTTGAAGCTCTCCAATCTGGCCCACGATTGCGGCACTGGGGATTCTGAGGAGACAGGCGTGAGCGCTGCCGGGTCAACAGATAGCGGCCACTCCTCCGGTCTGGAGTCCGGGAATAAGAAGTCAGCAGGAGCGGAGGAAGGCTCAGTTAGCAGCGAGAATGACCGCTTAGCGCAAAGTTCGGTTGACGGCCAGGATGACAACGAGGCTGGTCTTTCAGTTGACGGTGAGGGATCGTCCACACAGACAGGTACACAGAACGCAGGTGTTTCTTCAGGGGAGAGTTCCTCTAGTTCTTCTATTGACCCGGACGTTTACCCTAATAAGCTGACGGCAGCACTTGGCAAGGCATACAGTATTCCGGAAGGCAGCAGGATTAGCGCGGCCGGTCTGGAGTTTGTACGAATCAGCAAGACTGCGGCTGGTAAGGAGCAATAATCGTAGCAGTGTTAAAGGTATAAATTCATACAGACTTAGTAGCTCAGCTGTTGCTGCAATCTATGCTGGTTTGTCAATGCATCTTGTAATCCGTTCAAATAATAAATTACACGAAGGAGACCGTTTATTGTGAACGGTCTCCTTCGTGTAATTTATACTAAAAGAATAATGGGAATGTAAGAATGAATAATAAGCTTAAAATTAAAGAAACAATCGCCCAAATATTTTTAGTTTGCATATTCCTGCTTCTTACAAACAAAAATGATGATATCAAAAACGCTGCTATCCAATAATACATAAGAATAACTCCAAATCCGGGAAAGTCGATAACTTTATAATGTACTGAAATCCCAGCTATAACAGAAACTAGTGACAGAATAATTAGAACTTTTTCAATAATAAAAGATTTATTTCTCAAAAAATCACCCTCATTTTTAATCCATTTTTAAAATAATCTGCTCTTGCAGCCTTGGTTTGTAGCTTATGAAACTAGTTTCTTTTCAGTCATAGCTTATTTTACGTACTGAAAAAACTGTCTTCTGAATTAAGATGGGAATTATGGTTTAAGCAATTTAATCTTAATAAATCTAAACAAAAAATTGATAAGAATCGGAAGAGAAAGAAAAACTAAAACCAAAACAAATATTTCAACATCCCACGCCTTAATTGTACCCGAAAAAATTACATAGCCTATTGCTCCATAAATCGAAACTCTCACGATCAACCCTAACAAATTTCTCATTGAATATAAGAAGCTGGTAACAACCACAACAATTAAAAAGTCCTGTATATTATTATTCAATAAAAAACCTCCCTTCAGAACGATCCTATAACTTACCTTATCCCTAATTGTAACAGTATTTGCTAAATAATCCCATATAATATAAAAAGTTGTTGTGCCTCAAGTCCGGTACAGCAGGTATACAAGATAGGTCTTCTTGATGAAACGGGTCTTTTTTTAATCACCATACCATTGTTCGTGTTTAAAGGATTAGAAATTATAATTTGCCTCTGTCTAATAAGGTGGCTGTATTAAATGCGAACATTATCCGACTTGTGTATTGACACATTCGTATTTGTTGTTTATGCTTCTACATGTCATCTGACTTTGTTGGCACTTACAACTTCACAATTTAACCATTCGTATATCCTCAATAATATGGGTTGAGGGTTTCTACAAGGGACCATAAATTCCTGGCTACGAACAGGGTGCCGCTGCATACCTATTCGCATATATATCATGAATTACAGAGCTTGATGCCCAGTAGTTCAAGACTATAGCCAGGATTTTTTGCGTCTTAACCAAGAGACTACACTAAACCGTTTATTTTAGGAGGAACCATGAGTAAATATGATGTAATTGTCGTAGGTGCTGGTCCGGCAGGAATATTCGCATGTTATGAACTGAGCCTCAAGGCCCCTCATTGGAAGGTGCTGCTCGTCGACAAGGGTCATGATATCTATAAGCGCCGCTGTCCGATTCTCGAAGAGAAAATCAAGCTGTGTCCGCCGGCTGCGGGCAAGAAGGAATTCGCAGGCTGTCTGCCCGCTTGTTCCATAACCGCAGGCTTCGGGGGAGCAGGCGCCTATAGCGATGGAAAGTTCAACATAACCACTGAGTTCGGCGGCTGGATGACCGATTATATTTCTCCCTCCAAAGTACTTGAACTGATTAAATATGTAGATGCCATTAATCTGGGGCACGGCGCAACAACGAACGTGACCGATCCAATGACGGATGTAATCCGGGGGATTGAGCAGCGCGGTTATGCGGCTGGACTCAAGCTGCTGCGGGCCCAGGTCAGACATCTGGGTACAGAGCAGAATCTGGAGATTCTGAAGTCCATCTATGAGTATCTGAGAACACGAATTGATATGTCCTTCAAGACAGAAGTTGAAGATATCATTACGACCAAGGATGAAGCGGGCGGGCTGCGCATTGGCGGCATTACGCTTAGAAGCGGCGAGGTGCACGAAGCCGACCTGGTCATGATCGCTCCGGGCCGGGATGGATCAGCCTGGCTCACCGAGATCCTGAAAAGACGCCGTCTCAAAATGTACAATAATCAAGTCGATGTGGGCGTTCGTGTAGAGACCTCTGACGTGGTTATGAGGGAGATTAACGAGCACTTGTATGAAGGCAAATTCATCTACAACACCTCGGTGGGTACCCGGGTTCGGACGTTCTGCAGCAATCCTTCAGGTCATGTCGTGGTCGAGAACCACAGCGGCGTGATGGCTGCCAATGGACATTCTTACAAGGACCCCGCGCTGGGTTCAGCAAATACCAACTTCGCACTGCTTGTCTCACATAAATTCACGGAGCCCTTCGACAAACCGAATGAATACGCGCGGGAAATCTGCCAGCGTGCGAATGATCTGTCGAACGGGGGCGTTATTGTACAGAAGTATGGGGACATTATTCGCGGGCGCCGCTCAACGGAGAGTCGAATCTCGGAAGGCTTTCTGGAGCCAACCTTGAAAGAGGCGGTACCAGGTGATCTTGGCCTTGTGCTGCCGTATAATACAATGAAGAGCCTGATTGAAATGGTCGAAGCCCTGGACAAGGTGACTCCCGGCATTGCTTCGGAGCATACGCTGTTCTACGGCGTGGAAGCCAAGTTCTATTCTGCCCGTCCGAAGCTGGATGCGGCACTGGAGACCGAGATTAAAGGTCTGTACTGCGGTGGGGACGGTGCGGGAATTACCCGCGGATTGGCTCAGGCAGGAGCCGCAGGGGTCTGGATCGCAAGAGGCATGATGGAGAAGGCCGGAATATAGATTGAGCTAAATAGCATCTAGAATGTGAGAAAGCACTGCCATACAGCTGCGTGATGCAGCTGGGCGGTGCTTTTTTTCTAATAAATTTTTGCTGAGTACATACTTATAGAGGGGGATAATATGGCTTGCCTGAGAGATCATTTTAACGAGAATAAGTACCTGGACTTTCAAATTGTCAATTGCAGTAAATCAATAGATCAGGGAAGTAGTCTCCGTGTGAAAATAATTGATCCAGATCAAGACAGCAATATTACAGTCGATTTCGGTTGGACTAACGAAACCTAAGTAAGTTTCTTACGATGTTGGAGAAATTCCCCTTAGAAATTTATAGTGGCTATTTTTCTCATTATGATGAGTCCTTTGAGTGGAAGTGGTTCCATGAACAAGAGACTGGATTATATCTAATTGTTATTTTTCTATCAGGCTGGATTCCTACATTGAAGGTTAGCAAAGAAGATTTAATCAATTTCGGTGCTCATATACTCAAAGAGTTTGAATCTGCACCTGAATATTCAAATTAGCAAGTGTAATGTCATGGTTCTGAATTTTCACATACGTTAGATCGCTAATGACGAGGTTCCGATTGCTCAAGCTCTCGATCCAGAACATTTGTCGTCCACCATAATGAGTCAAGTTCAAAGTGCCCAGTCTATAAGTACCAGTGTTAAAAATGAAAGAAGTACTCAGCTTTCTGCCAATCGATTTAAAAGAATGGTCAAAAGCAGAGACTTGGGGTCTGCTTCAAAAGAGTCCCGGCTCAATCCCAATCAGCGAATCTATTTGTACCCCTCCGGATATTTTGTAGCTGTTGTAAGGCTGTCGATGCGCCCATTCTTTTCCCGGGAAATATCGACAAACTTCCTTAGAATCTCTCGTTCGTTCTCCTTATCCTCATTGCCGCCAATGATCTTACGGATAGGAGATCGGCTCTTTCGGTGCTGCACAACAGAAAAAGAGCCTTGAACCCGTATGAATAGTGGATTCAAGGCTTTCGAAGAAGCAGTAGGTTCCTCAATAACTAAGATGGCAATATGGTTCATATTTCCTTTTTATTAAAAATAGACAGACCGATCACAAATGCGGCCACGAAGTACACAAGTGCTTCCAACCAGTTGAATAACAGATTCTCCATTGTGAAAGGCAGACCTTCCGAGAGCCGGATTACCGGGAAGATATGAAGAAGAGACTTCAGTCCTGGGATGATATTCTCGAAATTCCCCAAAAAAACCGGGATTATGTATATGATCAAGAAGTATTTGACCAGGTTGGAGACAATCTTCTCTTCTGTAAAGCACAGCATAATAGATATAGAGTAAGCGGCAATAAACAGAGGCATGGTCTGGATTATATTTTGATAAAATAAGGTCTTCTCGCCTAGGTCCTTATGGTTAAGAAGCAGTTCAATCGCTGACACAATCATAGCTATGTCAATCACGCTGAGCAGCACTAGGATACAGAAGATGACCGTGATTTTTGACAGGTAAATATGTCTCCTGCTAATTCCTGAAGCCACAACATTCTTGAATGTACCACTCGAATACTCGCTCGCAAAAAGATAAATCGTTAGAAAGGGCAGCAGGAGCACTAGATTATTAAAAGAAATCCGGCAGAACCTGTATAAGAAACCCGTGCTGTTGTAAGTAAAGGATGGGTCGGACCTCCCAACAGACCAGACCAGAAAGATACCGAGCAAGGGGATTGCCGCTAGTAAAAAGGGCAGCAGGTAGATCAGCTTTTTGGACTTGATTCTATACAGTTCGCTTCTCAGATAATTGTTCATGTTCTGCACCTCCCACCAACTGAAAGAAGTAATCCTCAAGTGAATCATGGCTTTCATGGACAGAGTGGATTTTCTCGCCGGCATCCAGGATCAGCTTGGTGATGTCGGAAATCTCTAGATGGTCACCGGACAGCTGAATCTCGGAATTATCCAGAAGGCGGATCTCACAGTTGTTCAGATGATTCCTTAGAAGAAGATGAATCTTGTCATAATTAGATACTTTTAGGCGTACGGATCGTGTGCATTTAGTTCTTAGCTCGTCCATTGTCAGTTCCTGGATTAACTTGCCATTATCGATGAATCCAACCTTGCTTATGACCTGTTCAAGCTCAGAGAGAATGTGACTGGAGATAACAATCGTGATATTGTGCTCCCGGTTAATGCTTAGCAGCAGCCTGCGGATTTCCTTGATGCCGATCGGGTCTAATCCGTTGGTGGGTTCATCCAGAATCAATATTCTCGGATTGTCCAACAAGGCAAGGGCTATCCCCAGCCGCTGCTTATTCCCTAATGAATACTGTTTGAATTTCCTGTCTGCCAGAGGGACTAAATTCAGGTCATTAAGTACCTTCTCCACAGCGCCCTTCTGTGAAATTCCCCTTTGAATCCGGTAATATTCAAGATTCTGCCTCCCGGTTAGCTCAGGATAGAAGGCTGGGTATTCTATCAGCGCACCGATTCTCTTGCGCTCATTGGAATCCTGCTTGACGGTGTGTCCGAACAGCTTCACGCTCCCGGAGTAGCGTGTGGATTGTCCGCATAGAATTCGCAGCAGGGAGGACTTCCCGGCCCCGTTCTTTCCAATCAGACCATAGATCTCTCCCTCTTGAATGTGTAGATTGACATGATCCAGAGCCATAATACTGCGGTATTGTTTGGTCAAATTCTCAACCTCAATTACTGCACGCACAGAATCTCCTCCTGAATGTAAAATGAATGCGCGAACGAGTTCAATAAAGATCATAAATTCACATTAAATTTACAGATTTCAATTCGAATTTATAAACTTTATCAATTAAGGAAGCAAGCTAGCAATCCAGTATTTACAACTACTTCCATGCAGAGTGTAATTTATAATTATAAAAAAGTAAAATATGATTATACAAAAAGGTGACTTTAAGCGCATTTTTTCATTTTTAAGGATAAATCTACTAATTTAAACAAAATAATGGTTGCCAATTAATAATAAAAATCTATAATAAAAATCAGCTGGGTATATATCCCATAACTAGGAGGAATAAAAATGTTAGAGAATAGAAACCCATTCATCGTTTTTAACCAAGAGGCAAAAATGGAAGCGTTATCTCCGGTACTGGCAGAAGAACTTATCGAAGTTGATCTGAGTATTCAAGGCGGATGCACAACGAACACCTTTACGTTGAGTAACTATCTGGGCAACAATGGCGGCTGGTGTACACTGACGAAGGAATGCCAACGTTCCTGTAACTAATCCAATCTAAAAACCGAATGTACCCAGCTACCCTATTATTACTTACTTAATGTCAGGAGGAGAGACTGTGAAGTTAAGTAAAGAGGAAGTGCTCCCTTTTTGGAAATCATTATTAGGAATTCAAAGCGAAGAGAAGCTAGAGTCACACCTGGAGAGCTTTTTTGGAGAACCGATCGATATCCAAGTCGATAATATTAACAAAGAGAACGAAATGAAGGCATTGGGGATTAGTAGAATACAAGAGAGCAGCAGGAAACAGAACTTCTTCGCAAAGGAACTGGATTACTTCTCGCTCAAGCTGACAGAACTTGTAGAAGCCAGTGCGGTCATAGAGGACAAAGAGCATTTCATCGATTCCCAAAAAGAGCAGTTGGAGAAGATTCTCGAGAACGATTTGTGGTATTTCCTGATTGATGAGGCTACTCTTTATTTTAACGATAAAAAAGACAGCATCAAAAATAAAAACGGGGAAGAAATGCTCAAGATCTTCATCGAAGAAGTCTTTCATACAGAGCGGTTCAGAAGCCAGTGTGAAGTGCTGTATTTAGAGCTGTTCCCGCTAATCTCATTACGTATTAACAACTATCTTTCTTACGTCGAGGAGATTATAAGCAACGTTACGATAGACCTGCACAATATAGAGGGGTTGCTGCCGTCCGCCCATTCCCCGCTGCAGCTGAATGATGTCAAGCTTGGAAGCGGAGATACCCACTCGGATGGGAAAAGCGTAGGCAAGTTGATCTTTAACCGGGGTGTCGTCTATTACAAGCCAAGAACGGGCGAGCTCGATATCAAATTTTTTGACTTCCTGGACAAGCTGTACCTGCAGGACGAGAAGTTCGATTTCAAGAGGATCAAGATTATTAGCAGAGATACATATTCTTTTTTTGAACAGATAGATCATGTTCTGGTTAGGGATTCAGGTGAGCTGGAGCAATATTATGAGAAGCTGGGCTATCTACTGTGTATTATGTACACACTCAATGGCACGGATTTTCACAGTGAGAATATTATTGCCCATGGGAAGGACCCGGTATTGGTTGACCTGGAATCATTATTTCACTCCAATATCTTCTTGAACGAGAATCTCTATGATCAAGGGTTCCTTGAGATTATTAAATCCTCTGATCCGACCGTGCTCGACATTGGAATTCTGCCTAAGAAAATAGTCAAGAACTATGATTCAGATGACTATTCACTCGAGATTGGCGGCATTGGCGCAGAGAAACAGAAGGTTTCACCTTTTAAATTCTCGGAATTCAGCATTGATGACCAAGGACAACCGCGGCATATCAGGAAGTTCGGGTTCAATGGAGTAAGTGAGAATAACCCAATTAAGGAAATTAGTGATTCAGAGCTATCCGCAATCAATCTGATTATGCAGAATAGTTTTGAATATTTTTATAAATGGATTTTGAACAATAAATCCCTGTATATCAGCATGGTTAACGATCATTTCAAAAGCAAAAAAATACGGGTGATCTTAAGACCTACCTTCTTATACTCGAAGCTCATGATACTGAGTAAAAACATTTATTTCCTTGGCAACAGAACAAACCGGAAGATTCTATTCAGCAAATTAGCTTATGAAAGAGAGAATCAGATGTCATTCGTGTACAGCGAATATGACCAGTTAATGAACTATGACATCCCTATATTCTATGCGTATACCGATGAACTGGAGATCTATAATGCGCGTAACGACAAGCTGGGAGCTCTATCGGACAAAACTCCGCTGGAAAGTACAATTCTGAAGATCGAGAAGATGTCGCCAGATGACCTGGACAACCAGAAGATCTTGATTGACCAGGCCATGAGGCTCAAAGAATATAAAGGGGACCGGACGGATATTAAGTTCGCGCCTGCTGCGGCTGCTGTTGATGAGATTGATTCCGAAAGGGCACATCAGCTCTGTGAGAATATCGGTAATCTATTGATGAGGCGGGCGGTGTATCCTAACGATGAATCGATTACCTGGATCAGCACCACGATACTCGGGAAGGAAGAATCCGAATTTGGCGTAGGTCCGGTCGGTAATGATATGTATCTCGGGAATGCGGGGATCACGCTGTTTCTAGCCCATCTCTATAAATTTACCAAGAATGAGAAGTATAAAGAGACTGTTCTTAAGGCAGTTCATTATAATATCCGGTTTCTGCAGCAGGAGAAATTATACGAGAACGGAAATATCGGCTATTACAACGGAACTAGTGGACTGTTACTAAGTATTGGCGTGATTAACACCATCATTCCAATTCCTAACTTCCATTCTATTATGATCACATCTCTGGAAAGATTAATGAAGCTGGTGAAGAACTGCAACAACTACGATATATTCGCAGGCTCCAGCGGATTAATTACAAGTCTGATTGCGCTGGACAAGTTGTATCCGGAGTACCGGGCTTATATCCGGCCTCTATTGGAAGAGGCATATAGAAATCTGCTCGGCAATGCAGTTCGCGAGAACAATATGTGTTACTGGAAGAATAAGAATACCTTGGCCTATGTAGGCTATGCGCACGGGAATGCCGGGATACTCGCAGCCCTTATTAAGCTGCAGGCAGTGGAACAAGAGATTTTGGGATATCAATTGGTAGATAGTCAATTCCTGTTAGAAATCTCGAACTATATTGATTCCGCCTATAATGAACAAGCGAACAACTGGGAGAACATCCCCGGCTCCAAGAAATACTCGCATGGCTGGTGCCATGGGGCTCAAGGGCTGTTGCTGGCCCAAGTTATTGCCAAAGAGAATCACTCGGCAAGTCTGAGAGATGAAGATTATATTAGCAACCTGGTCGAGATCACGATGCAACATGGCTTCGGAGCTAATCCTTCCTATTGTCATGGCGATTTGGGAAGCTTGAAGATTATTGAGAAATATGCGCAGGTGTTCGGGAAGGAAGATCTGCTCAAGCAATGCTTACAGACCTATGCAAGTATTTTCTACAATACCATTGAGAAGAAGTGGGAGAAGCAGGTTCTTTCCCACTCGGAATCATTAGGCTTATTAATCGGTGTTTCGGGCTGGGGATATTCAGTTCTGCAATATTTGTATCCGGATCAGGTGTTCGACTTCTTTACTCTGTAAGGAAATTAAGCACCGGTCTAATAGAAACCTTTCATGGAGCACCTCCAGAGCGGTATAGATGAGAAAAATTAACTTCATAGGAGGTGCCCGGTGAAGAGGATTAAAGTTATTCGGCAGCTGCAGCCCAATGAATGCGGGCTCATCTGTACCAAAATGATTTTGGACTATTACGGCTGTAATATCGAGCTTAGAGATATTCGTAATGATATTGGCTCCATAAGAGACGGAGTCAATATCTTTCAGATGAAGGCATACCTGCAGAAATATAATTACCAGGCGAAGGTTCTGAAAGTAAATGCGGAGAATGCAGCTGACGCTCTGAAGAAGGTGCAGCTCCCGTCCATTCTTTTCTGGGAATACAAGCATTTCGTAGTGCTCGAGCAGATCAAGAATAACAAGTACTATGTCGTAGATCCGGAACTGGGCAGGAAGACGTACTCGGAAGATGAACTGCTGGCAAGGTTCTCGAACATTTTGTTAGAGACAGGGCAATTGGATAATTCAATCAAGGTGCCCAAAGTTAAGTTCAAGCACAAATGGCAGTTCTTCATCTCTTCCATAAAATCGTCGACCAACAAAATTATAGCAAGCTTGCTCTTATCCGTATTTATGTATGTAGTTACTATATTTTCTGCTGAATATTCGAAGAGACTAATCAATAGCATAACGGGTGCCATGGCCTCGGGGGATATACAAGGACACTTGAGTACATTCAGCAATTTTGTGATGGTTTTCTTGTTATTTCTAGTTATTGTATTTGCGGCAGCCTTTGTCCGGGAGCTTGTATCGTTATCTCTTAGAGTGGATACGGAGAAGAAGATTGTATCTGAGGCATTCAAGAAGACGCTCAGCCTGCCGTATTCTTTCTTTGAGTCCCGTACGAACGGCGAGTTATTGACCAGCTTGGGTAGTGTGAACTTGTTAAAAGACTTTTTATTAGATAAATATATCAAAATGTTCTTTGATGTCGGCTTATTTATTCTGTTGGTCGGCTATGTATTCTCCATATCTATGGATCTATTCTTGGTGCATGTTATTCTGCTGATTGTGAATCAAGTGATTATATACAGTGTATCGAGCAGGATCAAAGAGCTGAGTCAGCAGGAGTTCTCGCTGAACTCCATGTCTAACAGCATTCAAATCGAGACGCTGCATTCCATTCAGCTAACTAAAGTTATGCGTTCTGAGAATGAGATCTTTGCAAAGTGGCAGGATGTATTCTCTCAATTGCAAAAAATCAGGAAGCAAAAGCAGTTCTATCAGGGGATCATCTCCTCGTTCACGAACACCATGAATATTGTTATTCCGTTGATTGTGCTCTTGATCGGCTTCTTCCTGGTCATCTATCAGAAGATCACGTTGGGCGATATTGTTATAGCCCAGACCTTCACGATTATGTCCATCTCCTTACTAAGTCAAATTGTTGGTACTTATAGTGAGTATATGGTTAACGCCAGCTTCATTGAGCGAATCAACGATATTGTATTACATCCGGAAGAGGTCAACGGGACCCGGGAAATTGACAAGATCAAGTCAATCGAAGTGAGGAATCTGAATTTCTCCTATACCAAGGATGCGAATCTGATTCTCAAAGATATTAATATGACCATAAACCGCGGGGAGAAAATAGCGATTGTAGGCTTAACGGGCTGCGGAAAAAGCACGCTGGTGAAGCTGTTGGCAGGACTGTACAGAGAGAAGGAGCTGCCTATTTACTACAATAATGTCCCCCTTAATGAGATTAATACAATTTCTCTGAGTGAACAGGTATCCAGCGTGCTTCAGGATATGCATGTGTACTCGGATACAATTTTTGAAAATATACGCGCACAACGATTCTCTTATACAGAGGAAGATGTCATCAGGGCAGCAAAAGGTGCCTGTCTCGATCAAGATATCGCCAAATTCCCTATGGGATATTATACGGTGCCTACCGATTCCGGCGTAGATCTATCAGGCGGACAACGGCAGCGAATCGCGATAGCCCGGGCGATACTTAATAATCCTACAGTATTAATCTTTGATGAGGGTACAAGCTATCTCGATTACACTACGGAGAAACAAATTATGAGCAATATTCTCGGTCAAGATAACATTGCCATCATTGTGGCTCACCGTCTGGAGACCATAAAGAGCTGTGACCGCATCTATCTGATGGAAAAGGGAGAAATTGTAGAAGAAGGAACACATGAAGAGTTACTGGCCCGGAAGGGGAAGTATTACTATCTATATTCACATTAGAAGACTCATATGAACCTAACAAGGGTACGACTTTGACACAAAGTTAACATATAAGAACCAAAAAAAATAACATGACGAAGGGATGATTAATTATGACAAAAAGAGAAATCAGAAGAGAAGTTTTGGCAAATAACACTTTTATCTGCGAGAAGGAAGAAAGAGAACTTCAAGATAAAGTAGGGGCAGCAATCCCGATTACAACTTCTTCTTGGATCTGTGGTGTGGCTTCCGCCGCATTCTGTCCATCAACAGCTTGCACAAGCAAGTGCTAGGGTAGGGACTACTTAAGTTATAGAGTCATAGGCAGGTTAGTCAAAGTCGTACCAACTTTACCAATTTGCCTGGCTTAAATTCGATTCAACACTTCTGAGATAAAGGGGCTAATATGATGAACAGTATTTGTTCTTTTCCGGCGATTAAGAATAATGACGATCTGAAAATTTCTCTTAAAGAATATTTTAGCCATAATTCGAAGGAAACTGGACTATCAGAAGAGTACTTTCGTAATTATTATGCCCCCTTTTATTCTTGTCTGAAGCGGGTTATCGAGGAGCATTTCAGCGGTTTTACAGTTGTATATCCGGTACAGTCTACTTATCTTCAAGTAATTATGGATGAGGTAATTTACAAGATTAGAGAAGTGTCCTCCAACACCTTATTAACAGAGCTGAATATCAACAGACTTAGTGGTGTGTTACAGGGAGATACGAAGGAAGAGAGGTATTCCTTCTTCGATGACGAGATTTTGGGTAATGAAGAGGGTTTCTTTGAAATATTGGAAGAATACCCCGAGATGCTGTCACTCATCGTATTGAACTTTAACCAGATCGCAGAGCAGCATTACCATATTCTAACTTCTATTATTAACGATTACACGGATTTGAAGAACACATTTTTCCAGGTAGACTTTGTTATTACCGGGTATAAGTTCGGATTCGGAGATTCACATAACAACGGAAAAAGTGTAGTTATCGTTGAAACTAACATGGGAAATTTAGTGTACAAGCCCAAAACACTTTATATAGAGCAGCATTTCAATGAACTGCTGGAATGGATCAATTCCAAGAGCAGCCATCTCCATCAGCAGCTAAGGTACCCTAAGGTGATATGCAGGCAAGGGTACGGCTGGCAGGAATATATGGACAATGAAGAGTTAGACGGTCTTGAGTCCGCTCATGATTTCTATTATAGACAAGGGATGAATATCGCCCTGATGTACATATTGAACGCCAATGACTTCCACTACGAGAATCTGATTGCCCATGGGGCCTATCCCGTGTTAGTGGATATTGAGACCTTCTTCTCCAATATCGTGCCTCAAGAAGAAGAGGATGAGCTTTCGAGATCTTATCAGACATCCGTCCTGTCCACCATGATGCTCCCGATGGATTTTGGAGAAATACTGGATTTCGAGATTAGCGGCTTATCCGGGAAAGAAGGGCAGGTATCCTCTCTATATTCCTCGTTGAAGCTGGTGAACAATAAGAGTGATGAGATGCAGTTTGTCCAACAGCCCTTTATTGTAGATGGCAAAAGCAACATTCCAGTCTTCGAGGGACAGAGGATAGAAGCGGTCAACTACATTGAGGAGATTTGTGAAGGATTCTCGTATTGTTACAATCTCATCCGCAATGCCAAGGGTGAATTTGTGGATGCTATTCATATGTTCAAAGATGACACGATAAGAGTGGTTCTACGGGCAACGCAGACCTATTCCGAATTCCTTAGTATGTCCAGGTATCCTAAATACTTGGTAAGTCCGGATAAAAGAAAAGAATTATTTAACCTGTTATATGAACATCAGACGGACAAGTTCCGGTTGGATATCATTCATGAGGAGATCAGAAGTCTTGTCAATGACGATGTCCCATACTTCTATACCAGCATTGGCAGTACTACTATTAGGATTAACGAGATTCAGATCCCTAATTACTTCCGTATTTCTCCACTGGATAGTGCAAAGGATAAAATCATTCGCCTGAATGACGATGACTTGAAGCTGCAAATTAAAATTATAAGACTGTCCTTAGGCTTTGAATTGTCCAAGACAGATGCGGATAACAAATATGTGGATACAGCTAAATTACTGAGGATTAGCAGGGATGACAAGCCGGAAATCCGACACCAGATCGAGTATTGGGCAGAAGATATCCTGAATAAATCAACCAGGCTGCCAAGTGGCCGGATCCAGTGGTTCTCACACGTTACAGATACCGGACAAAAGGCAAAGCTAGGTTATATGCTGTACGGCTTATATGACGGGATTACAGGCATGACGATTCTATTCGGCCTGCTGTCAGAATTTATCGATTCAGAGAAATACGAGCCTTATTATTCTCTCCTCCTTGAAGACATCATGGAGAATGAACACAAGGTTCTTGAGCATGAGAATAATGTGTGCGGCTTCGGGAATACAGGTTCAATTATATATACCTATCTCTATCTGGGAAGATTGCGAAATGACACAGAGCTGATCTCCAGAGCGGCCGGCTTGGCCATCCAGTTCTCGGCGAAAGTAGTCAGCATCATAGAGAAGCAAAGGGCGGAAATAGATTTTGTAAGCGGTATAAGCAGCCTGCTGGTGATTTTGTGCAGAGTTAACAAGGAGTCAGCTTCAGCGGAACTGACGGAGAGTATCGGCAAGATCACGGACTATATCCTGCTTGAACTTGAGACGCACAAAGCTAATGAGGACTATCGCACAGGTTTTGCGCACGGTTATTCGGGTATTGTATTTGCTCTTAATCTGGCAGCTTCCTATACAGCTGTACCGGACACCAAGCTCGAGGAATTAATCCTCTTGGAGAATAACAAGTACGATAGGGTAAGCGGTAAATGGTCCGATACGAGGAAGAACGACAATATCTATAGTGAAGATTATTGGTGCCAAGGCTCACCGGGTATGTATATTTCCAGAATGGAATTGAGTCGCAAGCTCCCGGCCGAAATGTTAATGTTAGACGAATTGAGGGACCGTTCGCTAGGATCCACTCGGGAATTCACCAACTACTCACTATGCCATGGATATCTTGGGAATCTGCTGATTATGGACCATGCTCACCACTCAGCTGGTGACGGCTTCCATCTCCCGCGGAGCGGGGACGAATATGTGGGCGGGCTGGGCGTACATACAGAATCCCTCGGTCTTTATTTAGGTGAAGCTGGCCTAGTATATTTCCTGATAACTATGTTAGGGTACGATGTTCCTAAGATTCTGTATCTTGAAGTCTGATGGTATCAAGTTGTCTACTAATCTATAACAGGAGAGCATACACGTGAAGAACAGGATAAGAATGGTGGGACAATTACATCAGACTGAATGTGGATATTGCTGCTTAGCGATGATCTCCGGCTATCATGGGTTACATGTAACGCTGAGAGAATTAAGGGAGATCGGGAATACAGGAAGAGACGGGTTAAGCCTGCTCGATATCATGGAGATCTGTGACAAGCTGAATCTTGAGGCCAGAACCTACGAGATTGAAGCCACGGACACAGCTAATTTCGGGCTGCCTTGTATTGCCTTTTGGGAAGAGAAGCACTTCGTTGTGATTGAGAAATTTGACAAGAAAGGCGTCTGGATCTATGATCCGGCCGGGCTCGATAAGGTCAGAATCTCCTATGAGGAATTCAACGAGAAATTCAGCAACTACATTATAGAAGTGAACCGCACTGAGCAGACCGAGGTACGAAAGAGAGTAAATGTGTGGCGTCCGTATCTGAAATACATTCTGGACAATAAGAAGTTTATCGTCATATTCCTGTTCTCATCTATCTTCTTGTACGGAATAACGTTAATTTTGAGTTATTTTATGCAGGAGATTATTGACCGGTTAACTAACAATACGCTGAGTGTAAATCTTGTCTTGATTTCGGCACTTCTTGTTGTCGCATTTCAGACCGTCATCAGGCTGGTCCAAGGCAAATCCGTGCTGTATCTCAATAACAACGTGGACTTCAAATTCATGGATGACTTCTTTTCCCATTTACTCAAGCTGCCGTACCATTTCTTCCAATCCCGTTCATCAGGAGATATATTATACAGCGCCTCTAGTATCCGGGTAATAAGGAACACGTTATCTACAGAAGTCATAACAAGCGCAATGAATCTATTCTTTATGTTATTTGTGCTTATCTACATGTTCGTCTTCTCCGAGGTTATTGCCCTATTGTGCTGCACCCTGATTATCATCTACGGCCTGCTGCTTCTCGTGAATACCAAATACTTGACCCGATTCACCAATAATGAGGTTATGAATACCTCGAAACTTCATGCTAACCAGAATGAGATGATTTTCAACATTTTCTCCGTGAAGATCAACGGAATTGAGGGACTGGTATACAAAGAGTGGAAGAAAAAGCTGGAGAACTTTATTGCTTCGGTTAAACGCAAAGAGAACTTCTCTAACTATATCCAGACCTCGATCGGGGCATTTGAGACGTTATCCCCGTTATTGGTAATCTGGTTAGGCGCCTATCTCTATCTGCAGGGGATGTTAACAACAGGGGAAATTGTGATGCTGTACACCCTGTCGATCCAGCTGTTCACCATTTGCAAATCATTATTTCAGCTGTATTCCTCTTTTGTTACTTCGACCATGTATTTGAGCAGAGTTCATGACGTGTTAGCCGAAGAGGAAGAGAAGGCTAATCCCAATGGGGTACGGCCTGTCCTCCATGGGAATATCCGATTAGACAATGTCAGCTATAAATACGGCAAAGGCTCTGTGTTAAGCGGGATAACCCTGCAGATCAATGCGGGAGAAAAAGTGGCCCTGGTGGGAGAAAGCGGCAGCGGAAAGAGCACATTAGCCAAAATAATAGTTGGACTATATCCCCCAAACTCGGGAAATGTCTATTTTGACGGTTATGACAGCTTTGATATTGATACCAAATACCTGAAAAGTCTGATCGGGATTGTACCGCAGGAAATCACGCTGTTCAATAAGACAATCAGAGAGAATATTATCCTTCATGATGTGGAAGTGACAGAGGAAGAGCTGGAGAAGGCAGCTATGAAGGCTAACATTTACGAGGATATCATGGACATGCCGATGAAGTTCAATACCTTAGTATCGGAATCGGGAACCAATCTATCCGGTGGGCAGAAGCAAAGGATTGCCATAGCCAGAGCCCTGATCAACAACCCGAAGTTCATCGTCTTTGATGAAGCGACCAGCTCGCTGGATTACAAGAATGAGAAGCAGATTGATGAATACCTCAAAGAAATAGAGTGTACAAGAATCATTATCTCCCACAAGCTTACGTCGATTAAGGATGCCGACAAGATCATTGTGCTAAAGAATGGACAAATTGATGCTTGCGGGAATCATGAGGAACTGATCCGGAATAATGAGTTCTACAGGAACTACTTCAATTTATTGGAGTATAGCCCTGGCCGGTAATATTCCCTGACTAAGCAGATTGCCTTGGAGTTCCGGGGTAGTCTGTTTAATTTTTTATGAGGAAGTGCTGGCCTAACAAGAAAACAAAATGTTAGTTATTTATGTGTTTTGTTTGTTTTTGTATTGCTAAGGGGGTCATATTTTGTGATAATATGAACAGTAATTTAGGTATGAAGTGAAAACACGGGAATAGGTGATCGGATGAAGGGCAAAGTTACTGTTCAGGAGATTGCAGACTTTGTAGGTGTATCCAAGTTCGCGGTCTCCCGCGCGCTTGCCGGGAAATCGGGAGTCAGTGAGAAGACAAGAGATACGATACTACAGGCAGCCGCTGAACTTGGGTATTTCAAGAATAGACCTAAGCGTGTCACGCCAGCGCCGGCCCCGGAGGGCGGCGGCAGCTGGAAGGGGAACATTCTGGTTCTATTCCCGAATATCAGGTTCCAGAACCGGGATTCTTTATATTGGGGGCCCATCTTTGATGGAGTCTCGGCCCGGCTGAATGAGAAGGGGATCGATATTATTACGCTGACTGAGCCTTCGACAGAAGATATTTTCTCGCTGATCAATCCGGATGCGGTAAGTGGAGTGATTACGGTAGGAACCGTCTCCTCTTCCATTCTGACCGAGATTGACCGCTTGAAGATTCCGGTGGTTATGATTGACCATATGGACCCTGTTCTGAAATGTGATACGGTCTTCACAGATAACTTTATGTCCATTAACGAGATTATGAATTATCTATTAAATAAAGGCTACAGGGACTTTCAATTCGTCGGATATCCTGGTTACGCGCCAAGCTTCCGGGAGAGGTGGACGGCTTACCGGGCCTTTCTTGAAGAGAAGGGAATTGAGGGGAATCAAGCTGAAGGCTTGATCTCTCCGGCAAGAGAAGAGCTTGCCCAGACGATTATGGATATGAAGCCGCGGGAGCTTCCTGAGGTATTTTTGTGTGCGAATGACATCATGGCTTCATTTACAATTGAGGCCCTGACGGCTAAAGGAATTAAGGTGCCAGGGCGCTGCGTAGTAACCGGCTTTGACAATCTCAATGAGGAGCTGCCGCTACTCGCCACTGCCGAGGTGAACAAGGAGCAGCTGGGGATGCGTGCGGTTGACCAGATTCTGTGGCGGATTCAGAATCCTCACCATGCGAATGAGCGCAAGATGGTCTCCACAGAGATCATTGTTCATGAAGAGAATGGAATGAAGCATTGAATTCAGTCCGAATCGCCCAGAGATAGCAGGAGGATGTAGACTGCATGGAAAGCCTTTTCTAACAGGAAAGGCTTTTTTTGTTATTATTTTTCCTATCATTTAACCTAACAAATTGAATAACATAATTGAAGTATTTGCAAATTTGTTATTGTAATTATCCCTAACAGATGCTACATTTGTTATGAAATGCAAGAGTGTTATCCCAAACGCAGGGAGGAACTAAGTAATGATTCAACAACTCAACAATTGGACTTTTAGAGCATGTGATGAGCAGCAGTGGCGTTCTGCGGTAGTGCCTGGCTGCGTGCATACAGATTTACTGCGAAACGGACTAATTCCTGATCCATTCTATGGAACGAATGAGCACGATCTGCAGTGGATTGACAAGAAGGACTGGGAGTACCAATCAGAATTTGAGGCAGGACCCGAGCTGCTCGGGTTAACCCGGATCGATCTGGTATTTGAAGGTCTGGATACCTATGCGGATGTGTACCTGAACGAGCAGCCGATTCTGGCGGCTGATAATATGTTCCGGATCTGGAAAGTTGATGTGAAGGAGCAGCTTAAGCCGGGGCTTAATCAACTTCGGATTCGTTTTCGTTCACCGATTCATGAGGATCTTCCTAAGCTTGAGAAGCTGGGGTATGCCCTTCCGGCACCGAATGACCAGTCTGAGCTTGGCGGGCTAGAGAATAAGAGGGTAAGTATTTTTGCAAGGAAGGCCCCTTACCACTATGGCTGGGACTGGGGACCGCGCTTTGTGACCAGCGGCATCTGGCGTGAAGTCCGGCTCGAAGGATGGTCACAGCTTCAGATTACCGATCTGTATATTCGCCAGGACGAAGTGACTGCCGAAGCGGCCAAGCTTACGGCTGTAGCCGAAGTGAATGCTGAGGCGAACTGGGCGGGCACGCTTCGCATAACGGCAGGCGGTAAGCAGTGGGAGCAGCCAGTCCAGATTACTGCCGGCCAGTCTACGGTGTCTGCGGATGTGGAACTCGCAAGTCCAGATCTATGGTGGTGTCAGGGGTTAGGTGAAGCCCATATGTACACGTTCCAAGCTGAACTGCTGTTCGAAGAGGAGGAGCTTGCGAAGAAATCCGTTCGGACAGGATTGAGAGATCTGAAGCTCATCCGTGAAAGGGATGAAGCGGGGGTATCCTTCTATTTCCAGCTGAACGGGGTACCTGTCTATGTGAAGGGTGCGAACCACATTCCAAATGACAGCTTTACGGCAGAGGTCACTCGTGAGCGGTATCTTCATGAGATTGTCACTGCGGTGGAATCGAACATGAACATGCTCCGTGTATGGGGCGGCGGTATTTATGAAGAGGACGTCTTCTATGAGCTGTGTGATGAGTATGGCCTGTTGGTATGGCAGGACTTCATGTTCGCCTGCAGTATGTATCCCGGAGATGAGGCTTTCTTAAATAGCGTTCGCGCAGAGGCGGTAGATAATGTGAAGCGTCTTCGCAACCACCCCTCCTTAGCCCTCTGGTGTGGGAATAATGAGATTGATTCGGCTTGGGCGCACTATGTGGAGGACGCAGGCTGGGGCTGGAAGAAGGATTACAGTCCCGAGATGCGTGAGAAGCTGTGGGCGGATTATGAAGCGATCTTCCATAAGCTGCTGCCGGAGGTTGTCTCTGAGCTGTCCGGGAACATTGCATACTGGCCATCTTCTCCGCTCCGCAATCTGACCGGGGACCAAGAGCAGCACGCGCATAAGACAACCGGAGACGGGGATATTCACTATTGGGGTGTGTGGCATGCGATTGAGCCTTTCGAGAACTACAACAAGAATGTAGGGCGCTTCATGAGCGAATACGGCTTCCAGTCCTTCCCTGAGTTGAAGTCGGTTCTTGAATATGCACCGGAAGAGGCGCTGGAGCTCGAATCCGAGATTATGCTGGCCCACCAGAAGAATGGCCGCGGGAATCTGCTAATTAAGGAATACATGGATATGTATCTGCCTGAGCCCAAGAACTTTAAGTCATTCCTGTATATGAGCCAGGTTCTGCAGGCTGAGGCGATTACCATGGCTATTGAAGCGCACCGCCGCAGCAAGCCTTACTGCATGGGGACGCTGTACTGGCAGATGAACGACTGCTGGCCAGTGGCTTCATGGGCCGGAATGGATTATCAAGGGCGCTGGAAAGCACTGCAGTATGCGGTGAAGCGAAGCTTTGCCCCTGTGGTGGTTATTGTACAATCGGTCGGGGACGACATTAACTTCTATGCTGTATCGGATCTTGGAACGGTGATTCAGGCTGAGCTTGTTACCGAGCTTCGCAAGCTCTCTGGAGAACTGATCCTTCAGAAGGTACATTCAGTTGCCCTGGGTGCGGGCGAATCTACAGAAGTATTCCATATCACAAGGAATGAGCTGCTGGGCGGCCTGGATTCTCATGACGTAATCCTGACAGCGGTGCTGAAGCAGGGCGGAGACGTCATTGCGGCAAGAGAGCATTACCTGGCACCTGAGAAAGAGCTTAAGCTGGTTAAGCCGAATATCAAGCTGACCGAAGCCACAGATGAGAGCGGCGGTACAGTCTATACACTGGAGACGGACACCTTGGCCAGACAGGTATGGCTATCCACACCGGAAGAAGGCATTTTCTCCGACAACTTCTTCGATCTGGTTCCGGGTCAGCCAAGAACAGTAGAGTTCAAGCTCCGGTCCGGAGAAGGCTCATTCGTACCTGCTGCGGCATCCCGATTGGACATCAAATCGATGGCCGACTTTGTAGGTGAGGCATCGCTCGTGCAGCTAAGTGAGATTAAAGCTTCCAAGTAAGCAGCTCCAAGGCAAGGCTTATATTGACAGATAGATGGACTCATCCTCTGCTAGTTCGGGGGATGAGTTTTTTGCTTTTCGGCTCTTCAGGCATGATTTCGGTGCTTGTGCATATACATCAAAACATACTGAAATTAATCCTATAAATTTAGTATACATTATGATACAATAATCAGGCACATCATCTTTCTGGTGCTGTAAGGATTCTCTGTGTACCAGATCCGGGTAATCATTCATAATTAGTGCGATAAGAGGGGGATATTTATTATGACTACATTTTGGGTCATACTCAACGTAGTTGTTATGCTGGTTCTTGTGGGCTTTTTACTGTGGCTGCAGAAGAAGCATGTATCATTTACCAAGCGTGTATTTGCCGGGCTGGGCCTGGGGATTGTATTCGGGGTTATTTTGCAGCTTGTATCGAAGCCTGATTCAGAAGTGGTGGCCAAGTCAACAGATTGGTTCAATCTGATTGGTTACGGTTATGTGGGACTTCTTCAGATGATTGTTGTGCCACTGATTATGGTGTCGATCATCTCGGCGATCATGAACCTGAAGGGCAAGCAGAACCTGGGCAAGATCAGTGCTTCAATCATTGCTGTACTGCTGATTACCACCGCCATTGCGGCGTCTGTAAGTATTGTAACGAGCCTTAGCTTCAACCTGAAGGCGATCGAGATCCAGAGCGGGGATAAAGAGCAGCAGCAGGGCGCGAAGCTGGAGGAACGCCTTGGTGATGTGAAGGATCTGACGATTCCTCAGCAAATTCTTGAATTTATTCCTACCAATCCGTTCGAGGATATGACCGGAGCCCGCCGTTCTTCTACGCTGGCTGTCGTTATTTTCTCCGCATTCATCGGGATTGCTGTACTGGGTCTGGATAAGAAGAAGCCGGAGCAGGCAGACACTTTTCGTAAAATAGTAGATGCCGTATACGCCGTAGTTATGCGCATTGTAACCCTGGTGCTCAGACTAACCCCTTACGGGATTCTAGCCCTGATGGCGAAGACGATTGCCACGACGAATGCGGATTCGATCGTGAAGCTGATCAAGTTCGTAGGGGCTTCTTATGTGGCACTTATCATTATGTTCATTATCCACCTGATTCTGCTGGCCTTGTTCGGCTACAATCCGGTCAGATACGTTCGCAAGGTGCTTCCAACGCTTGTGTTCGCGTTCACTTCACGTTCAAGCGCGGCAACGATTCCGCTTAATGTGGAGACACAGACGAAGAAGCTTGGCGTTCCAACAGGGATCGCCAACCTGGCGGCGAGCTTCGGGGCTACCATCGGCCAGAATGGCTGCGCCGGGATTTATCCTGCGATGCTGGCTGTCATGATCGCGCCAACTGTCGGCATAGATCCGCTTAGCTGGGATTTCATCCTGACCCTGATTCTTGTGGTAACCATCAGTTCATTCGGGGTAGCCGGAGTCGGTGGCGGAGCAACCTTCGCTTCCCTGATCGTGCTCTCCACGATGAACCTGCCGGTTGCGCTGGCCGGTCTCTTAATCTCGGTTGAGCCGCTGATCGATATGGGCCGTACGGCTCTGAACGTCAACGATTCTATTACAGCTGGTGTAATTACAGGTAAGATTCTTGGTGAGAATGACAAAGAAGTGTTCGACAAGGATGTGGACCTGGACGTAGCAACAGCTTAATAGGAAGTCGTGCTGAATTATATAGCTGCGTAACAAAGAAATCCCGGACTGCTGAGGCGGTCCGGGATTTCTTTGTATATGCGGGAATGCTGCGTTATCGGTCAGCCGTAAGTCACATCATGGCGAGTATACTGTTGCAAATCTATACAACCAAAGGCGATCAAATGTCCTCAAACCGGATGTCATGAGATTTAGCACTCGCTGCGGCAAAGTGAAGCAATCGTGCGCCTTCTTCAGTTAGAGCCTCCTTCTCTTGAATCGTTAGCGGCTTAAAGGGCTCAATTAGAAGGACTGCACGTCCTCTCTCACGCTTGAGGGTCCAAGTTCCACAGACGAACCCACCCAGAAGCAAAGTGGGCCTGACCAAGCCGTTCTTGGTACATACACGAGGCTGAATGTTCTTGTCGATGATTCGCGTACGATCGGCGTAGGATAGCAGCATATTGTCGAATTCACCCAGGAACCGTGGAGGTGCAGGCGTACTAGGATCAGGTCTTGGTGCTCCTGGCAGATCGAACAGCTCGGATCCGTGTTCATCTCGAAATGTGATCAGCTGCGGCCTAAGACGCTCCACAGCCTCACTCAGCCGGGTGAGTCCTGACCAGACTTGAATATCCTTCACTGAAGCCGGACCGAAGGCGGCGAGATAACGAACCACCATCTGATCTGCGGACGACACGGGGGATAGCGGCTGGCCTAGCCATTTCTCCGCAGAGGTATGAACGGCCTGCCCGCTCTTCCCCCATAATCCGCGGGGCGGCAGCTGCACGAGCGGAACTGAATTTCGCACGGCAGCCGAGAGAGCGGAAGGTTCGTATCCAGGGTAGATGACCTGCAGGCTTTGGCCAAGCTGCTGAGCGGTTAATGGAGTCTCTTCCACGAGGTCCCTTCCTCTGGAGGCCAGCTCATTAAGATTAAGGCCTGTTAGAGCCTTGCCGAAGGCACCTTGCAAGCTGCGGTCCAGCACCGGTTGCAGATTAGGCCGGAAAGACAGGCAATCCCCTGCGGATACCAGATGAATGGTGGAGCGCATCAAGGCTATGCGCACCGCCTTTTTCTCCTGAAGAAGATGGGATAATTCCTCTGGATTAAATGTCTCAAGCCGCGCCCAGAGTGCGAAGTAGGGGGCGCTCGGAGACTGGGCTTGCAGCCCGGCTAGCCGCTCTATGGCCTCAAGGGAAGGCAGCTCCTCGCGGCACAGAAGCATTTGTCTTGCCAGCAGGGCCCGGTTGAGGGCGCGGGTACTGAGCACAGGAAGCTCCTCTTTGCCAGAGATGGCTTCTGGGGCTGTGTTGTCAGAACTCATATCCAGTGCCTCCAATCCAATTTATTCTGAGTGTTCTCAGCCTGGGACAGCAGAATTAGAAATGGTCACTTAGAATACCCTCGAAACCTAGCTTGGACCTCGCACCCTCACAACATATTGTCAGAGTGCGAGGTCACATGGGAATTGAGTTCCTCTCTGTCACTTGCCCGAGCTCGGCCAGTGTGCCGGATGAATGAGAGAGAGGGGCAGCTGTGTCGCTGCATCGCCCTTGGCAGCATTCACTTGGGCTTGAGTTAGGAAGATACTGTGCGATAGATTGGCTCCCCTAAGGTCGGTATCCCGGAGGTCCGCCCCAATCAGATCTGCTCCTCTGAGGTCGGCCTCTCTCAGATCGGCGGCAATCAAGTAGGCCCCCCGCAGATTGGCTCCACTAAGATTGGCACCTTTGAGCTTGGCCGCAATCAGGTCTGCGCCCCGGCCAATCCCTTTCTTCGGGCGACCTTGAGATTGCTTATACTTAAGCTTGGCTTCCTCACGTACAAGCTCGCTTGTCCTTAGCAGCAGAATATTAACCTTGGCCCGGTGGGCTGCCACATCAAGCTGAACAAGAGAGTCCGGAGTGAGCTGGGTCAGGTGTTCGGTCTCGGCAAGAGCGAGTTCAAGCTCATCCCGGATTTCACGTGCAGGCTCCAGGGTTAACGCTTCGTTCAGATACCAGAGCAGCTCGTGGAGCTGCCACATTACGGGAAATACCTCGTACATTTGCTTGGCCGATTCAGGATGGGCACGCCAGTCACGTCCCCCATAGGTAACCTGGGATACCTGTTGTCCTGCGCCAAAGCAGTCATATACCGTACACCCACGAAATCCTAACGGCCTCAGGTTATTATGAACACCGCAGCGGAAG